>NZ_JBNNQX010000001.1:0-48841 GCF_050276055.1 Alkalihalobacillus sp. NPDC127517
TTTGATGTTTTGTGTGATTACTTGCATCTTAACGGAGGACTTTTTTTGTGTAAATAGGTCAAAAGAAAACCCACAGGAATGCTCCTACGGAACAGAACGCGGTGAAGACACTGTAGCGGCGCCCTTCCCGCGAAAGGGGCTGAGGCCGTTCCGCGCGGGTGCGAGGGATTCTCCAGTAGCGGATTTGTTGCTATGTTCGAGATTTAATCCTCAATTTTAAGCTATGTCCCGCTCTCTTTATTACATTAGGTTAGATTCGTTTAGGCATTTTTATGATACCTGCTTCACGTGCTGAGTTAAATCCAATCACAACGAGTGGACCAATAATTAAACCTGTAAAGCCAATCAATTGTGCTCCTAAATACATCGAAATCAGAGTAGCTAAAGGAGAAAGGCCAATTTGCTCACCCATCACTTTAGGCTCAATGGTTCTTCGCATAATTAAAAGGATAGCCGCAAGTACAAATAATTGAATACCTGTAGACGTATCTCCAGTTAACAAAAGGTATGTTGCCCAAGGTGCCAAAATAACAATTGAACCGATCAATGGAATAAAATCTATGATCCAGATGATGATTGCCATGGTTAACGCAACGTTTGGTGTAATGATAAAGAGCCCAATTAACGAAACAATGAAGATTGGAATACTGACTATAAACTGAGCTTTTAAAAATCCAGAAATGACCTTGGAAAATCGTCCAACCATAAACTGAATTCGTTGATTGACTCCCTCAGAGAAATTGCTATAGAAAGCAGTTTTAAGTCTTGGCATTTCAACCATAAACAGAAACAACGCAATGATAAAGACAAGAAACGAAACTAAGTAGCCAGGAATTCTCGTAAGTGCAGCTGTAATGGCCGAAATAATATCTAATTGAATGACTGTTGATCGCATTTCATTTAAGAATAATGTAATTTGCTCATTGATGGATGAAAGAACAACGTCAGGAAAGTTTGAAAAACTGGTTTCAACTTCTATAACAAAGGCGTTCCAACTCTCATTAATATTTGTTAGATAGGAAGGGAGATTCTCAAAAAAGGAAATCCCTTGAGTAATCAATTGTGTAATAGCCACAAAAAAGAAGGTCACCATAAATAACAAAAACAACGTAAAGATAATGGTTACAGAGACCACACGGTTTACCTTAAGTAAGTGACTGCACCACTTCACAAGTGGTGTCAGGATAAGCCCAACTATAAATGCCGAGATAATAGGGTAAGAAACTGGAATAAGGAAATAACCAATGCATAAAACAATGACTGGAATTAGGAATAAATTAAAGTACCTTTGATAGGTAGGAGATAACAAAAGACTCCCTCTTTTCAGATATATAGTTAGTGATTTACTTAAAATTATATCACGAAAACACCTCTAACTAACGTTCCCATTTTCTGTATTTAAAAAAATCTAATTAAATATGAAAGAACAAGGTGCTTTTATAACGACAAAAAAAATTAAGTTGACACTTGAATTTTATAGGAGTAAATTACTTCTGACAACTTCATTTTCTTCAAATCGCTTAATTTATCTTTTGATAAAACGGGAGAGAAAGAACAGACAAACGCACACTGTAACGTCCTGGGGTGAATCTAATTATAGAAGGGGCACTCATGGCTCCTAATCCGACAACTAATCTCGTAAGCGTTCATATTGAGGGACGAAGGATAACTGAACATCATAGATATGTTCATAAATGGAGAGGACGAAGAATGATGGCGAAACATACGCACAAACAAGTTGCAGTGATTGGATTAGGTCGATTCGGAGGAAGTGTGTGCAAAGAGCTTTATAAGTCTGGACATGAAGTGCTTGCCATCGATCGAGATGCCGATCGAGTCAATGAATACGCAAACCATGCAACTCATAGTATCCAAATGGACACGACAGATGAACAAACGCTATCCTTAGCTGGCATTACAAATTGCAGCCATGTGGTGGTGGCCATAGGAAACGACATACAATCAAGTATCCTGACAACGCTTGTATTAAAAGAGCTAGGTATTCAAAATGTCTGGACAAAAGCTCAGAATGAACATCACCATAAAGTATTAGAGAAAATTGGAGCTGACCGCATTATCCATCCAGAGTATGAGATGGGTATTCGAATTGCTCAGTTCATGGATACCAAAAAAATCATTGACTATATCGATCTTGAAGATGACTACAGTATCGCTGAGCTATATGCTACGGATAAAGTAAATGGCAAATCACTTGGTTCGTTAGATCTAAGAAGAAAATATAAAATAAACATCTTGGCCATAAAAAGAGAAAACCGGCTCAATGCATCGCCAATGCCAGAGGCCGTTTTGCAAACAAATGATTTACTCATTATCATTGGTCTAAAAAAAGACATTAAACGCTTTGAAGAGAAAGGCCTCTGAGATGAGCATAATAAAGAGAGTTCTTTTTCATAGATCTCCACCCCAGACGCTTGCGTTAGGTTTTTTCTTTATTATTCTTGTAGGAACCATTCTGTTAATGCTTCCCATCGCCACACATCAACCAATGACTATACTAGATGCCTTCTTTACAGCTACTTCGGCTACAACTGTAACCGGCCTTGTCGTTTTAGACACGGGTGTCGATTTTACGCTATTTGGCCAGACCGTCATTATGATCTTGATTCAAATTGGTGGACTTGGTCTAATGACCTTCACTATTTTTATCGTACTCCTACTAGGCAAGCGAATTGGATTAAAAGACTTAGTGCTTGTACAAGAATCCTTTAACCAGCATGCAATGGGCAACATGGTTCAACTAGTTAAACTTGTTCTACTTTTTTCAATCAGTATGGAATTGTTTGCCACAGCCCTTCTTGCCTTTAGATGGGTTCCCGAATATGGATTAGGCGACGGATTATTTATGAGTTTATTTCATTCCATTTCCGCTTTTAACAATGCCGGTTTTTCAACTTGGTCTGATAGTTTAATTGGCTACCAAGGAGACCCTCTCATAAATAGTGTAATCACCCTGTTATTTATTACAGGTGGGGTAGGATTCACAGTGATTTATGAACTTGTGTCTAAGCGAACATTTAAGCATCTCTCCCTGCACACAAAGGTTATGTTAATTGGAACATTAAGCATAAATGTTGTCGCGACGCTTCTAATATTCGGTTTAGAATATGGTAATCCGGCAACGATCGCTACCCTACCTTTAGGTGATCAGCTTTGGAGCTCCTATTTTCAAGCTGTTACACCAAGAACGGCTGGGTTTAACTCACTTGATACGGGTAGTATGGAAAGCAGCTCGCTATTTTTAACGATGGGTCTAATGTTCATTGGAGCAGGGAGTGCTTCTACGGGAAGTGGGATCAAGCTCACGACCTTTCTTGTAACGATCATTGCTATGATTAGTTACATCAGAGGAAGCAAGGAACCTGTTATTTTCCAGCGTGCCCTTGCCCCTGCAATTATTACACGTTCTTTTGCAATCATTGTGACGAGCTTACTATTTGTATTAGGAGGAATCTTCGTACTGACAATTACTGAGGGCGCAACGTTCCTTGAACTTGCATTTGAAGCTTTCTCTGCGTTTGGAACAGTCGGTTTATCCATGGGTATTACAGCAGATTTATCTGTAGCAGGAAAGCTAGTCATTTGTCTACTTATGTTTATTGGACGAATTGGTCCTATTACGTTTGCTTTTGCCTTAGCAAAAGCCGACAAGAGAAAAGTACAATATCCTAAGGGTGATATTTTCACTGGATAAACACCCTCTTTAACACTCAAGAATTTAATTCTATACAAAAAAGCGAGCCCACTAAGGACTCGCTTTTAATATTTCCTAATTATCCAATTGATCCTTCCATTTCAAAGGAGATCAGACGGTTCATCTCAACTGCATATTCCATTGGAAGTTCTTTGGTAAATGGCTCGATGAAGCCCATAACGATCATCTCTGTTGCTTCTTGCTCAGAGATTCCACGGCTCATTAAGTAGAAGAGTTGATCTTCAGATACTTTTGATACCGTCGCTTCGTGCTCAAGCGTGATGTTGTTATTTAAGATTTCATTGTAAGGAATCGTATCAGATGTGGATTGGTTATCCATGATTAGAGTATCGCACTCAATCTTAGATTTTGATCCTTCTGAGCGACGTCCAAAGTGGCAAATTCCACGGTATGTTACTTTACCACCATGCTTAGAAATCGATTTAGATACGATTGTAGAAGAACAGTTAGGTGCAAGGTGAGTGACTTTCGCTCCTGCATCCTGGTGCTGTCCTTTACCAGCGATAGCGATGGAAAGGATTGTTCCTTTTGCTCCTTCTCCACGCATGATCACGGCTGGGTACTTCATTGTTAATTTAGATCCAATATTTCCATCAACCCATTCCATTGTTGCGCCAGCATCTGCAACCGCACGTTTTGTCACGAGGTTAAAGATGTTAGGTGCCCAGTTCTGGATGGTTGTGTACCGGCAATATGCATTGTCCTTAACAATGATCTCAACTACTGCACTGTGAAGTGAGTTTGTTGTGTAAACTGGTGCTGTACAGCCTTCTACGTAGTGAACAGAGCTATCTTCATCAGCGATGATCAACGTACGCTCAAACTGACCCATGTTCTCAGAGTTAATACGGAAGTACGCTTGTAGAGGCGTTTCCGTTTTTACACCTTTAGGTACATAGATGAATGATCCACCAGACCATACAGCTGAGTTTAGTGCAGCAAATTTGTTATCCGCTGGAGGGATAATGGAACCAAAGTGCTTTTTGAAGATATCTTCATTTTCACGAAGAGCTGAATCTGTATCTTTAAAGATAATTCCAAGATCCGTAAGCTCTTGCTTCATGTTGTGATAAACAACCTCAGACTCATACTGTGCAGATACACCAGCAAGATACTTTTGCTCTGCTTCAGGAATCCCAAGCTTATCAAACGTGTTTTTAATTTCTTCTGGTACCTCGTCCCAAGAGCGTTCTGTTTGCTCAGATGCTTTTACGTAATACGTAATATCATCAAAGTCTAGCTCTGAAAGATCGCCGCCCCATTGAGGCATAGGCATTTTGTAGAAAAGCTCAAGTGATTTCAGACGGAAGTCAAGCATCCATTGCGGCTCATCCTTCATACGTGAAATTTCTTCAACGATTTCTTTTGTTAGGCCACGTCCAGAACGGAAGATCGATACGTCACGGTCTGAAAATCCATATTTATATTCACCAATATCAGGCATTTTCTTTGCCATTGTGAATCCCTCCTAATGAGAATCAACTTGCTTATTTGTCTTTCTCGTTCAGCCCTTGTTCCATTGCCTTCCAGGCAAGAGTGGCACACTTTATGCGAGCAGGGAATTTAGTAACTCCCTGTAATGCTTCAATGTCACCTAAATCAAACAAGTCTTCATCATAGTCCTTACCAAGCATCATGTTAGAGAATATTTCAGACATCTTTAATGCATCTTCGACTTTCATACCTTTAATGGCCTGAGTCATCATGGATGCAGATGCCATACTGATTGAACAGCCTTCTCCTTCAAATTTAGCGGCTTCGACCTGTCCGTCTTCCACTTTCATTTGAATTTGAACACGATCTCCACAAGTAGGATTATTTAAGTTCACGGTTAATGTATCGTCAGAGAACTCACCTTGGTTACGAGGGTTCTTATAGTGATCCATAATCACCTGACGATAGAGCGTGTCGAGATTATTAGAAGCCATCACCGAAATACTCCTTTGTTTGAACTAATCCATCTTTTAAAGCGTCAATGTCTTCCTTCGTATTGTACACATAGTAGCTGGCACGGGCTGTTGCAGAAACCTTAAGCCACTTCATTAAAAGCTGTGCACAATGATGTCCTGCCCGAACAGCAATGCCCTCAGCATCAAGTACTGTCGCAATATCATGCGGGTGGATATCATCTAATTGGAAAGTCACTACACCGGCCCGTTCTTTTGGACCAAAGATCGTTAATCCGTCAATTTCTGATAAGCGCTCAAACGAATAAGAGACAAGCTCCTGCTCGTGAGCCTTAATTGTATCAAGCCCTAAATCTTCTATAAAATCAATGGCCGCACCAAGTCCAATCGCACCAGCAATGATTGGTGTGCCACCTTCAAACTTCCAAGGAAGCTCTTTCCACGTGGATTCATATAACCCAACAAAGTCAATCATTTCGCCACCGAACTCATACGGTTCCATGTTCTGAAGCAATTGCTTCTTCCCATATAATACACCGATTCCGGTAGGTCCACCAAGCTTATGTCCTGAAAAGGCAAAAAAATCGCAATCCAATTCCTGGACATTCACCTTCATGTGAGGAGCTGATTGAGCTCCGTCCACGACCATAACGGCTCCATGCTGATGAGCAAGCTGTGTTAACTCTTTAATTGGATTAATGGTTCCAAGCACATTTGACACTTGCATCACAGATACGATTTTTGTGTTTGATGAAATCGTCGTCTGTGCCTCGTCCATATCGATCGTGCCATCTTCAAGTAGTGTTAAATACTTAAGAGTTGCTCCTGTCGCTTTAGCTACTTGTTGCCAAGGAATGATATTACTATGATGCTCCATCGGAGTGATCACTATTTCATCACCTTCCGTTAGGTTCGCTGTTCCATAGCATCTGGCAACAAGGTTAAGTGCCGTTGTTGTCCCACGAGTAAAGATGATTTCTTCAGTAGAAGCAGCACCAAGAAAAGCGCGAACCTTTTCTCTAGCCCCTTCATACTCATCTGTTGCCATAGTCCCAAGTGTATGAACACCTCTGTGTACGTTTGAGTTGTAGCGACGATAGTAATCATCCAGCTTCTCAATCACGGTATAAGGCTTTTGAGAAGTGGCGGCACTGTCAAGGTAAACAAGTGGTTTACCATTAACATGTTGATCAAGAAGCGGGAAAAGCTTCTTGATTTCAGCCGCATGCATTACTTAACTTTCCTTTCAATCGCTTCACGTAGACGTTCTTTTACGGAATCGATTGGAAGTTCATTTACAACAGGGGCAAGGAACCCGTGAATAACCAAGCGCTCTGCTTCTTTACGAGAAATTCCACGACTCATCAAGTAGAACATTTGAAGTGGATCAATACGTCCAACGGATGCAGCGTGACCTGCCGTTACATCATCTTCATCAATAAGAAGGATTGGGTTAGCGTCTCCTCTTGCCTTCTCGCTAAGCATTAAAATACGTTCTGTTTGCTCACCGTTTGACTTAGATGCACCATGCTCAATCTTAGAAATTCCGTTAAAGATGGTTGATGCAGATTCCTTCATTACACCATGTTTTAAGATTTGTCCGTCAGAGTTTTTACCGTGATGGAAAATTGTCGTTGTGATGTTTTGTTTTTGAGAACCTGTACCAACTGTTACAGACTTCGTATCAGCTGTAGAACCATCACCAATTAGATGAGTTGTATTTTCAGCCACTGTATTACCGTTGTTCATTAGACCAAGAGCCCATTCCAGACGGCCATCTCGAGCTACATGTCCACGACGTACAATATACGAAGTGACTTGATCATCCAAGTTATCGACTGCACCGAAGGAAACGCGTGCATTCGCA
Organism: Alkalihalobacillus sp. NPDC127517; assembly: GCF_050276055.1. Taxonomy (NCBI): domain Bacteria; kingdom Bacillati; phylum Bacillota; class Bacilli; order Caryophanales; family Bacillaceae; genus Alkalihalobacillus; species Alkalihalobacillus sp. NPDC127517. The sequence goes on from NZ_JBNNQX010000001.1 coordinate 7,508, forward strand.
CCAACGTGTACTTCAGCAATAATGTTTGCAAGAGATGCTTTATCCCCAGTAGATGAGTAGTTTTCAACGTAAGTCACAGAGCTGTTATCTTCAGCCACAATGACAACATGGTTAAACAATCCACCATCTGCTTGGTTTTGCGCATACACAGCTTGTAATGGAAGCTCTACTTCTACGTTTCTTGGAACGTAGACAAACACTCCACCAGCCATAAGTGCTGCATTGATAGCCGTTAAACGGTTTTCCGTAGAATCAACGACTTCAGTAAAGAGGTATTTCTTCAACAAATCAGCATGTTCTTGAACTGCTGTACGCAAGTCTGTGAAGATGACACCCTGCTTAGCAAGCTCTTCAGATACTTTGCTGAATGTTGTATCTCCGTTTTCTTGAACGATTACGTTTTGTACATCTTTCTCAATAAGAGATTGGATGCTCTCAGGAAGAGCATCCAGAGATGTTACCACTTTATTCTCAACTAGCTCATGTGTAAAAGAAGTAAAGTTCCATTTTTCAATCTTTGTTTTATCTGGTTTAGGCAATTCAAGTGATTCCACCTGAGAAACGGCGTTTATACGCAGTTCATTTAGCCATTTTGGTTCGTTCAGTTCCTTAGATAATGTTTGGACAGCATCCTGCCAAACTTGTACGTTTGTCTCAACTGGCATATATACCCACCCTTTATTGTTGATCTACTTTTATTATGCTTCCTGATTTACGCGCTCGTCTTCAATACCAAGCTCTGTTTTGATCCAGTCATAACCTTCTGCTTCAAGACGTTCTGCAAGCTCTGGACCACCAGATTTAACAATACGTCCTTGCATCATAACGTGGACTTTATCAGGAGTAATGTAGTCCAACAGACGTTGGTAGTGAGTAATAATTAAGCAACCGAAATCTTCTCCGCGCATTTCGTTTACACCTTTTGAAACAACTTTAAGTGCATCAATATCAAGACCAGAGTCAATTTCATCTAGAATCGCAATTTTCGGCTCAAGCATAAGAAGTTGAAGAATTTCGTTACGTTTCTTCTCTCCACCTGAGAATCCTTCGTTAAGGTAACGTTGAGAGAAAGATTGATCCATATCTAGTACATCCATTTTTGAATCCATTTTACGAATGAATTTCATTAGAGAGATTTCTTCGCCTTCTTCTTTTCCAGCATTAATTGCTGAACGAAGGAAGTCTGCATTTGTAATTCCACTGATTTCACTTGGGTATTGCATTGCAAGGAAAAGACCAGCTTGTGCACGCTCGTCCACTTCCATTTCACGTACATCTTCACCATCAAGATGGATTGAACCACTTGTGATTTCATACTTAGGATGACCCATAATTGCAGAAGCTAACGTTGATTTACCTGTACCGTTTGGCCCCATGATTGCATGGATTTCTCCACCTTTTACGTCTAAGCTAAAATCTCTTAGAATGTGTTTTCCTTCTATTGAAACGTTCAAGTTCTCAATTTTTAAATGTGATGCTGCCATTTTCACTACCTCCAATGTATGTGCTGTACAAACAAAATTCACACAGCCGTTCAATTTACTTATTATCATTCTATTCTCATTCTAATCTTATAACAAATCCAACCTGAGTTCAAGGTGTCGAGCCTACTAGGCGAAACTTCATTATAACAAAAAAAAGTAGCAACACCAAAGGGTGCTGCTAGATCTCATTGTTATTATTGAAACGCTTGCTTTGTTGATTTGTTTCCAAGCTTCTGTATCGCCTCTTGGACAAGGGTTACACCTTGGCTCATTGCAGCTCCGCCACCAAATGCTGCTGCTACTCCGACCGACTCAAGTATTTCATCTTCACTACATCCTTGGTCAAGACATCCTTTTGTGTGGTAAATAATGCAATACTCATCCTGAGAATAAACACTAATTCCAAGGGCAATTAATTGTTTCCCCTTTTTCGTTAATGTACCTTCTTCAAAGCAGGACTCTGTGAACTTATTATAACTCTTCGCAATGTGAGGTAGCTTCTGTGTAAATGAATGAAGCCCTTCTTTGTACGTGTGAAGTGCCTCTTGAATCGTATTATCCTGCTTAGATTGTTGCTGTTCCATGAGCCTCAAACTCCTTCTACTTATATATTCGTATGTCAGTAGTATGAGCGGGTTGGTGAGAAGTTATGCGATGAAAAAAGCACACCCGAGTTAGGTGTGCTTTATCCTTTATTCTTGTACAGGTACAACTGCACCTTCATATTTCTCATTAATGAAGGTTGTAATCTCATCAGAATGCAGAACTTCAACTAATTTTTTGATATTTTCACGTTCCTCATCACCTGCACGTACAACAATCAAGTTAGCAAATGGGTTTTCAGCATCACCAGACTCGGTAATAAGACCGTCATCTGTTGGATTCAGGTCAATTTCAAGTGCATAGTTCGCATTAATAATCAACGCATCGCCTTCATTGTTTTGATACAGTTGAGGTAGAAGAGATGCATCTACATCATTTCTAAATTGAAGGTTTTTTGGATTTTCTTCAATATCATCTAATGTTGCTTCATAGCCAACGCCATCAGCAAGTGTAATTAAACCTTCTTGAGCTAATAAATGAAGTGCGCGTCCTTCTTCAGCAACGTTATTACTAAAGATAATCGTGCCACCTTCAGGAATATCATCAGCACTATCATATTCGGATGAATACAGTGCATACGGCTCAATGTGAATAGCACCAGCTACAGCAAAATCATAACCAAATTCTTCTGTTTGCTGATCAAGGTAAGGCTGATGTTGGAAGAAGTTTGCATCTACTTCTTCATCGTCTAAGGCAATATTTGGAATGTTGTAATCCTGAGCAATGATTACATCAAGCTCAATTCCTTCTTCTTCTAAAGTACTAGCTGCTTCTTCTAAAATCTCTGCATGAGGTGTATTAGAAGCACTGATTTTAATAGTTGACGTTTCCTCTTCTGCTGGAGTGTCTCCTCCTGTGCTACCTTCATTGTTACTTTCATCGTCCCCAGAAGTTCCGCATGCCGCTAGAGCTAATACAAGACTTGCTGTTCCAAGCGTACCTAAGATTTTTTTCATGTTTCCATCCCCCATCTGATTTTTTAGCGTTTATCTGTTTTATATGTGAGAAGGTCGCCGATCCACTGTACAACAAATACGATTAGTAGAATGACAACTGTAGCCACCAATGTTACATCACTATTATTTCGTTGGAACCCTTCCTGGTAAGCAAGTGTTCCGAGTCCTCCACCACCAACAATTCCAGCCATGGCCGTGTATCCGATCATTGCAATTGTTGTAACTGTAATACCTGAGATAAGTGCAGGTGTAGATTCTGGTAGTAATACTTTAAAGATGATGGTTGAAGATGTTGCTCCCATCGATTGGGCCGCTTCAATCACACCACGGTCAATTTCTCTTAAAGCAATTTCAACCATACGTGCATAAAATGGCGCCGCCCCAATAATCAGTGCAGGCAAGGCAGCAGTTGGTCCAAGAATTGTCCCAACCAATAACTTAGTAAATGGAATAATTAAAATCAAAAGAATGACAAATGGTATCGATCGTGTGATATTTACATAAGCACCAATCACCGTATTAATCGGCTTATTGGCCCATAAGTTACCCTTACCAGTTAAATATAACAGTAATCCGAGCAGAATACCAAGAATAAATGTAGCGATTAAAGAAATTCCTGTCATATAGATGGTTTCAAGGGTTGCATCCCAGATACGATCCCAACGAACATTTGGAAATAATGCTTCAGTCACGGCGTAACACCTCCGCTTCAACCTCTTTGGTCATAATATAATCTAATGCTTTTTTCTTTTCTGCATCATCACCGGTAATCTGGATAAACAAGGTTCCATACGATCCACCTTGAACCTTTGTAATCTTACCGTGAAGAATGGATACATCAATTGTAAATGTACGAATGAGTTCTGAGATTAATGGTCGTTCTGCGCTCGTTCCTGAGAACGTTAACTGAACAATGTCTCCAGATCCTGCATCGTCTAAAAGCTCTTGGATGGTTTCTTCTGTATCATCGTGCTCTGTAATTTGTTTAAGGAACTCTTTTGTCATTTCTTCCTTAGGGTGTCGGAACACATCAAGTACAGGGCCTTTTTCAACGATTTGTCCATTCTCCATTACAGCTACCTCGGAACAAATCTTACGGATAACATGCATTTCGTGTGTAATCAATACAATCGTTAGCTTAAGCTTCTGATTGATATCCACTAACAAATCTAAGATGGATTCAGTCGTTTTTGGATCCAGGGCTGAAGTGGCTTCATCACATAGGAGCACCTTCGGATTGTTTGCAAGAGCTCTTGCAATTCCCACACGCTGTTTTTGTCCTCCACTTAGCTGAGAAGGATAACTTGCATCTCTTCCATCCAGCCCAACAAGCTTAATTAGTTCCTTAACTCGTTGATCTTTTTCTTCACCTTTAACCCCTGCGATTTCGAGAGGAAAGGCGATGTTATCGTATACCGTACGAGACCATAGTAGGTTGAAGTGTTGAAAGATCATTCCCATTTCTTGACGGGATCTCCGGAGCTCTTTTTTTGATAAATTGGATATGTCTTCTCCATCTATGTTTACTTCGCCACTAGTCGGGCGCTCTAACATGTTCAACATACGAATGAGTGTACTCTTTCCTGCACCACTATAACCGATGATGCCAAAGATACCGCCTTTTTCGATTGTTAAGTCAACACCATCTACTGCAGTAACGGCTCCACTTTTTAATTCAAAAACTTTCTTTAATCCTTTAAGTGTTATCACAAGCGTAATCCTCACTTTCTATTCGTACTAAAACAAAAAAACCTCATGCAGATAAGCAGAAGGTTTTCATATATCCCTCTCTCATCTGTCAAAGCAACATTCGTTACTTTGCTGGAATTAGCACCTGCAGAATCTGTGAGATTCCGTGGTTGCCGGGCATCGTAGGGCCAGTCCCTCCGCCACTCTTGATAAGAGTTTATTTAATTTTGTACTAAGTTGGGAAAATCATAGCATGCAATCATAAACTGGTCAACTTTTTTCAACGACTAGAGGGGCTGGAATATCTTTCTGCTTCCGGCCAAATACAAAATAGAAGTAAACAGAACCAATTAAATAGAGACATGCGGTAATTGTAAAAACAATGGCATAGCCTGTATACGAACCATACATTAACACAATGCCCATAGACACCGGTCCCATGATTGCCCAACCTAATTGAAAGACCATTTGCCCTAATGAGTTGGCGAGACCACGCATAGAGGGGTCAACCAATCGCATCATAAGTGCTGAGTGAATTGGGTTTCCAGCATTCATTAAGGCCTGCCTGAACAAAAATCCAATGACGGCGAGCCAGAGAATTTCTGTATAGGCGCTTAACAAAAGAAATGGTAGTGATCCAATTTGAAGTAGCACAACGGCTTTAACCTCGCCAAATCGTTTTACCACACTCGGTCCAATCATCATAGCGACCGCTGTCATCCCCTGTCCGAGCGCCAGGATGATCCCTACAAGTGAATAACTTACATCAAAGCGATCCGTGAAATAAAGATTTAAATATGGGATAACCAGCCCTGAGCCAAAGCCGATTAACAAGCTGGCCAACGCAAATAAAACAATTAATTTTAAGGATTCTTTTTTCTCAGCTAACTGCTTGAATCCAGACAATCGTCCTGCTTGGAACGACGCTATCTTTCGTTTTTCTTTTATTTTTATAAGTGGTATCAACCCTACACAAACAATGGTCACACCAATTAAAAGTGTAATTCTGACACTCTCGAGCATGGAGATGTCGAACCACGTATGTAGGGAGTCGGTTAATATTCCACCAAATAAGTTCCCTATAACATTGGCAGCCATCATCATCGCCGCATTTAAGCTAAATAAATGGACGCGTTCAGATTCCTTCGAGTTCTCTGCAAGGAGTGGAATGGCTGTTACCTGTACAAATGCCATAAAAAAACCTGTGATGAAGGCTCCAAGAATTAAAAGATCTTCTGCGATACCAACACTCCGCAAGACCAAGCTTGCCGCGACCATGATTGAACCAATGAGAATGAGACGCTTACGCCCAAGTCGATCGCTTAGCAAGCCTACTGGAAGTAACGCAATTGCTGTAGCCGTTGCCTGCATGGCGATTACTCGGCCGTTTACATCATCAGCATAGCCAAGTTCTCTTATATAATAATTATAAATGACCATAAAAATGCCCATTCCTACATTCAGCATAAAAGAAGCCAAGAGAAATAGACGAATGTTCAGATTGTATCCTTTAATTTTTGTTGACCAATCCTTTGTAAATTGAGCCATTTGCCCTCTCCTATATCTTTCTATTTCGGTTCCCTAAGTAATCATATACGAACTTCTATAGAAAGAGAAGAGATAACGCACAAAAAAACCCTCCAAAAATTGAAGGGTTTCCGTACGTATTTAGTCTTCGCTAATCATTGTGTTGTACTCATCAGCAGACATTAGCTTGTCTACTTCACCTGCATCCTTAGGTTCAACAACAATCATCCATGCTTTTTCGTAAGGTGACTCATTCACAAATTCTGGAGAGTCATCTAAGTTCTCATTAATCTCAACAACTTTACCGCTGATTGGTGCGTATAATTCAGATACTGTTTTCACTGATTCAACACTACCAAATGGCTCGTCCGCTTCGATTTCGTCGCCAATCTCTGGAAGCTCAACGAATACGATATCCCCAAGCTCTGATTGAGCAAAGTCTGTAATTCCAATACGAACTTTATCTCCTTCTGTTTTAACCCATTCATGTTCCTCTGAATACTTAAGTTCTGCTGGTAAATTGTTCGTCATGTCATAACCCCTCCATCAACTTGTTCCAATCTGCATTTATTATAACTGAACTTCGTTATAAAAAAAATGAGTTAGTTCCAGATTTGTTCAAATTGTTCTTCTTTAAATCCAAGTGTTACTTTATCGCCATCTGTTGTAATCGGTCGTTTAATCAGCATTCCATCAGAAGAAAGGACCTCTAGCATTTCATCTTCGCTCATTGATGCGAGCTTATCTTTTAGTTCTAATTCCCTATACTTTTGACCACTCGTATTAAAAAATTTCTTTAATTCAAGTCCGCTTTTATTGTACAAATCCTTTAACGTTTCTTTTGAAGGTGGATCTTCAACAATATGTATTGAATTGACATCAACTTGATGATCTTCTAGCCACTTTTTTGCTTTTCGACAGGTTCCACATTTCGGATACTGATAAAATGTCACACTCATATTTGTTGCCTCCCTAGGTTGTTCTTACTGCTATTATGTCCGATTTACGGTACCTCTACAATTGATACGCATTTTGGATGGATAAAAACCGTCAACATTTTTCAAACTAAAGACGTATGGCCAGTTTGATTAAAAAGGAGGCTACATCATGCAACAGCAACAACAAGGAACACAAGCTAACCAGCAGCAAGGGTTTATGCAGAAACCACCTCAGGTTATCTCTGTAAAGGATCATCTTTACCTTAACGACATGCTTTCTTGGAACCTACTTGCGATGAAAAAAGCGAATTTCTATGCATCTTATTGTCAGGACACAGAAATTAAAGAAGCGATCACGCAAGCCGGACAAATGCACCAGCGCCATTACGAGCGTTTGCTTAATCACCTGAAGCCAACAACTGAACAACCAACTGTACAGTAAAAGAAGGGAGAATTCACATGAAAATTCAAAATCAAGAAACATCATTTCCGAAAGATACGCAAATGACAGATCGTGAATTCATCACGGATATGCTGACGACTGAGAAGTACATCACACATTCATATGATGTCGCTGAAAATGAGGTCAGTCATTCAGAGCTTTATCAGGACATAAGCACGATTTATCAAGAATCTCAGGATTGCCAACGTAATCTGTATGATGTCATGTTTAAAAAAGGTTTGTATGCCATTGATAGCGAATCGCCACAGAAATTACAACAAAGCTACCAGCAATTTTCAGGATATTCCAACCAGTTTCCGTACTCTGGCACACATTAATTAAATGCAGAAAAACACCTCTAGAACAATGCTTCAGAGGTGTTTTTCGTATGCTTTCCTCATAATCTAATTCTTTTTTTGTTGACACAATTCAACCGACGTTCTATAGTTAGTTACATTAGTAACGAACCAAGGAGGTAATGATGTCTCATTCGATCGATGATAGTCAACCGATCTTCCAACAAATTGCAAGACGGATCGCGGACGATATTATTAACGGCACAACAAAAGAAGGTGAACAAGTGCCTTCAACAAACCAATTTGCCAAGCATTATCAGATCAACCCAGCTACCGCAGCAAAAGGGATTAACCTTCTTGTCGAACAAGAAATCTTATTCAAAAAAAGAGGTGTCGGGATGTTTGTTGCAGAGGGAGCCAAAGAGATTTTACTGAAAGAACGTAAAGTAGAGTTTTACGAGCGATATATTGTTCCATTACTACAGGAAGCTGAGTATCTTCAGCTTAGTAAAACCCAAATTAAACTGTTAATTGATGAAGGAGGAAATGAAAAATGACGTTTCAAGCAACTGTCCAACAAGTTTCAAAAAAAATCGAGAAAAACCAAATTTTAACCGAAGTAAATTGTTCATTTCAAGAGGATGTTATCTACGGACTGTTAGGAAGAAACGGAGCAGGTAAAACAACTTTATTAAACCTCATTTCAGGAAAAACACTCCCAGATACAGGAGAAGTTAAAGTCAAAAACCATCAACCCTTTAACCACTCCGACACGTTAAATCACATTTGTTTTATCCGAGAAAGTAAGAACTTTAAGCCTACCCTTACAATTAAAACAATCTTAAAAACAATGCCTGCCTTTTACCCTAATTGGAATGCTGAAAAGGCTCTTGAGCTTCTCGAGATCTTTGAGCTGCCTCATCACAAAAAAGTGTCTCAGCTCTCAAAAGGAATGGAGTCCGCTCTTGGCATTACAGTCGGTATTGCTAGCAGATCTCCGCTAACCATTTTTGATGAACCATATATCGGCATGGACGCCCATGCACGGCAGCAATTTTACGAGGTACTAATTGAGGATTATTCTGAGCATCCACGAACAATTATTCTATCCACTCACCTGATTGACGAAGTCAGCGATCTGTTCCAAGAAATCTATTTCATGAAAAAAGGACGGATCTCTCTACACGAGACGGTGGAACAGCTTCAAGAGCGTTCATTCCTTATAAAGGGACCAAAGGAAGCCATTGAAGCTCTTGCAACAAAAGGGAAGGTACTGGATCGGTCTCATTTCATGGGAGATTACAGCATCACACTTTATATTGAAGACGCGGAAGAGTTAGCAAGTCTTCATATACCGGCCAGCTGCTCCAGACAAAAACTCTCTTTACAACAATTAATGGTTTATCTAACAAATCATAAGGAGGAATCATTCACATGAATCAGTTAGTTGCGCAACTTCGAATTCATGCTTCTGAGCTTGTAAAAAGCATAACAATTTTTTGGTCAATTTTACTTACGATCATTGTAGCCTCTTATTTGATCGCATTTTTTGTTGGTGTACCGGATATGTTTGTTGTAACAAACGCACCAATCATTGTCTTTGTCGCTATCACTGCTTTTCGTTTAGTCAAAGAAGATCTTGATTACTCAATCCATCTTGGTTTAACACGTAATCAATTCACTTTAGGTAGTATGGTTTATATCCTTGGGATGTCCGTACTCTTTAACCTAGTTCACCAAATCGTTCTTTTTATCGCTGCCACTCTTCAAGGCTCTGTTTTAAGAGATACACTAACCTTTATGTCTTGGTCTTCCATCTTAAACATTGAAACTAGTTTCTTTGTAGACTTTGGACTGGATTTGTTATTAACCATTTTAGTAGGATTTCTTCTCTTTTTCCTTGCTAGTTTGCTGAACCGCTTCGGACAACTAGCGCTGTATATTGTGGCATTAGTCTTTGTACTTGCATTGATCATCCCCGTTGTGAATCAAAAACTCTTTGAAATCGTTATAGATTTCTATCGAGGAACAGATCTTCTCTTTATTTGGGGATTGATCGGCGCAATCATTTTAATCCCTCTCTTTAGCTTTTTGACCTTACAAAAAGCTTCAGCATAAATAAAACAAACTGGCTCCCCTCGGGAGAACCAGTTTGTTTTATTATTCACTCGACTCTACGACACCACACGCCACTCGGTCACCTGCATCTCCCGTTGATAATGATTCATCATCAGGTCCAGTCTCGTCTTGTTCACTAGATTGATACCTGTCAGGAATATGCCCTAAGTTATCAGGACCATCATGGATCATGACTGACGTTTCATTCGTTAGATCCTCTATAGTAAATTGATCATAGCTAAAAGTTAGTTGTGCGGTTCCGTCCTCATTCACATAAAGTGGAGGAAAATCCCCTGCATGCTCGCCATGATCTACCCCTTCAGGATTATAGTGCCCTTCAGCTGTTGTAAAGGCTCCATCACTGTGATCATGCTCGCAGCTTGGAGCCTCGTGTAAATGAAACCCGTGATACCCAGGCTCCATCCCATTCACCGTAGCCTCTACAAATAGTTTTCCATCTGGAGAAAGAATAAAGTTAACCATGCCAACTGAATCTCCTTCATCACTCATCAATTCGGCTGAGGCTTCTGGCTCTGTTCCTTCTGACACCTCAATGTCTGATTCAGGTTCAAATGCATCCGTTGCTGGCTCTTCTTCCCCGCAAGCGACTAAACCAAGACTGACTGTTACTCCTAATAAGATCGTGGCCATTCGTTTCATTTAACCGTCTCCCCTCGTTATGTATATTTTTCTATAACCGTTATAAGGGGTTCGTAAAACATAGACATCTTGGGAAAATCTAAAAAAGAACCCGGTTACGTGCACCGAGTCCTTGGTTGCCTTCTTATTGAAGAATTTCTGATAATGGTGGTACCACTTGTTTTTTTCTAGAAACGACACCAGGAAGGCTCGCTGTATGATTCTCTAATGTTACGTTAAATGCCTTTTCAACCGCATCTGTAGAGGTTCCAAGAGCAAGAATCACTGAATCATTTGCAAGGATGTCTGTAATGACAAGAACAAACAAATCTAGTCCTTTTTCTGAAATGACTTGATCAAGCGTTGCTTCAATCTCAGATTGACGAGCCTGAACATCCTGCACGTCTACTGTGTTAACTTGAGCGATCTCAACCTTCTTCTCTCCCATTGCAAATTCTTTCGCATCTAAAGAGATCAGTTCGTGAACTGTTTTTTGGCTTAAGTCTGCTCCTGCTTTAAGCATCTCCAAACCATATACTTGGCTATCTACTCCTGCAATGGCTTCAAGTTCTTTTGCTGCTGCCACATCTTGATCCGTGCATGTTGGCGATTTAAATAAAAGAGAATCAGAAATAATTGCTGAAAGCATCAACCCAGCAAGTTCCTTTGTTACTTCTACATTGTTTTCTTTAAACAATTTTAAAAGGATTGTTGCCGTACAACCAACGGGCTCAGCACGATAATAAAGAGCTTCATTCGTCTCGAAGTTTGCGATACGATGGTGGTCAATCACTTCAACCACACGTACATCTTCAATGTCGTTTGCACTTTGTTGCTTCTCGTTGTGATCAACAAGAATAACATCTGATACTTCATTTGCTACCGTATCAACTAGACGTGGCGCCTCTATGTTAAAATACTCTAACGCAAACGCCGTTTCCCCGTTCACTTCACCTAAACGAACCGCTTCTACGTCCGCTCCTACTTTCTTTTTAAGCTCTGCATAGACAATAGCAGATGTAATTGTGTCTGTATCTGGATTTTTATGACCAAAAACCAATTGTTTACTCATAACTCTCTCCCTCTTTATCCAACTTGATAAATGTTTATGTCCATACGATCATACCAAATCTTTTCCTTTAGGGAAACCAATAGAGAAAGGGAAAATGAAAAAATCTGTCGGAATACTTTGATATTAATTTCTTTGAAGATATTCTTCGCGCAAAATCGCATAATAGTATTCATCCCACCAATCATTCTGATAAGGAATACATTTTTTAAAGTACCCTTCCCTTCTCATCCCTAACTTCTCCATAATCTTATACGAAGCTGGATTTTCAGGCTGGCAGGTTGCAATGATTCGATGGACGTTCATACACTTGAAGGCATGAGTAAGGACTGCGAGGGCAGCTTCTGTTGCAAACCCTTTATTATAGTAGGAAGGGTTAAAGATCCACCCAATTTCATACGTGAAGTCACCAAAACATGGAGCAAAACTAAGGTGACCAATTAACATATCCGTACGATTTAAAACAACAGCAACATAATGTGCATTTTTTGAAGAATTCTTAATGACAAATTCCTTAGCCTGATTCTGTGAGAAAGGATCCTCTGGAATAAAGTGCATGACGTTCGCATCCTTGGTATATGCGTAAAGTTCCTCCCAATCTCTTTCCTTAAATGATCGTATTGTTAATCTTTCCGTTCTAATATCCATATAATTTCCTCTCTTCCCCAGAAAAATAAATCAAAAGAAAATAGTCGAAACTTGACGAATATGATATGATAGCTTTTATTATTCAGAACTATTTATGTTATCACGCAATTTAAATAGACTGAATTTACACATTAGTAAATGAACACATTTTTTTAGAATGTTTGGGGGAAATCATTATGAATCCAGTTGTTGTCACCATGATCTTGCTTCTAGTCCTTGCATTAGGAGAGCTTATTTCCATTTTAACAAAAGCTCGCGTTCCTATGCTGCTGGCTTCGTTAATGATCTATTTAGGTCTTTTATGGACAGGTATTGTTCCAGCCGGTTTAATGTCAGATTCTTTACTAAAAACATTTGGCTCGCTTGCTATCGCACCATTAATCGTACACCTTGGTACACTTATTCCTTTTTCACAAATTAAGGGTCAAGTGAAACCGATCGTCATCGCCGTAACCAGCTCTCTATTTGCCGTTGGTCTTGTACTATTAATTGTTACAGCACTCTTTGATTATCAAACAGCTGTTTCAGGAGCAGGCCCGGTTGTAGGAGGAATCGTTGCCTTCTTATTAACAAGTGAGAAATTGACTCAAATTGGTTTAGCTTCACTTGCCGTACTACCTGCACTTATCCTTGCTATTCATAAACTAGCAGGCATTCCATTTGCCTCTTACTTTCTGAAAAAACATGCATTATCTATTAAAGCATCCATAAAAGATGGTTCATATAAAGGTTCAACAACCATGTCAGCAAATCCACACGCGGAGGAAACAAGAAAATCATTACTACCTGCTAAATTCCAGACACCAATCGTTCTACTTGCTCAGCTGTTCATTGCAGGTTCTATCGCCATTGGCCTTGAAGCAGTAACAGGAATTAACTACTCGATTTTCTGTTTAATCATTGGGATTGTTGGAACGTATTTCGGTATCTTGCAACCGCAAATGCTAAACAAAGCCAACTCAACAGGAATTTTTATGGCAAGCTTAATGCTTGTTGTCATTGCATCGATGGATCAAGTTACACCGGACGTATTCATGAGCTACCTTCCACAGGTCTTTACGATTTGTCTGATTGGTACAGTTGGTGTCATGGTCGGTGGGTTCATCATGTCAAAACTATTCAAATATGAAAAGAACCTTGGAATACCGGTTGCTCTGACAGCATTGTTTGGTTTTCCAGCAGACTATATCCTTTGCGAGGAAGTCGCACGAGAAGTCGGCGAAAACGAAGAAGAGCGCGCAGCCATCATGAACGGGATGGTAACTCCCATGTTAATGGGTGGGTTCGCTACTGTTACAACCGGTTCGATTGTTATTGCAAGTATTTTGGTTGAGACATTGTAAAAGAAAAAAGAGGACCGGATGAATCTGTTGATTCGTCCGGTTTTTTGTTTTTGGATAGGCTTTGATGCGTGAAGGTCGGCCGAGTGCTTTGACTTAACACGGGTTTCTCCTCTTGCTGTGCGCGGGTTTCCTTCATCCTGCGCGACTTTCAGCCTACTATGCGCGGGCTCCCCTCATTTTGCTTGACTCTATTAACCCCCTTACCACAGTCACCAAAGATGGATAATCTCATAGTTAGTAAAACTATTTTCCCAATCTTAATTCTTTCATTCTAGCGATATAATGGAGATCATTCATATATCTGGAGGGACATTCCTTTGAAACCAGCAAACACATTTTTAAAAACTACAGTAGCAGCGACCATTCTATTATCTAGTACTTCCTTTTTACCTGAAGCAATGATTGCACACGAAAATCAGACAAGCTCATCTATTATCTCTTCACCCTATGATCGTTTAACTGCAAGCGCATCTCCATCTCGTGATTGGTCATACTCCGGATCAACAGGCCCTGAATTCTGGGGGGAGCTGGATTCTGAATTTAAAGCCTGCTCCAATGGCATCGAACAATCCCCAATTGCGCTAGAGCCAAACGAGGTCGGCGAAGAAAAATGGAATCTAGATTTAGATTATGCGCGAACAGAGTTTTCCATTGAAAACAATGGTCATACGATTCAAGCAAATGTGGTTGAGAAAAAAGGTCAGCCTTCCAATCAATTAACACTTGGCGACTCCACATTTGAATTGCTTCAATTTCATTTTCATTCACCGAGTGAGCATACGCTAGCAGGAGAATCCTACGAAATGGAAGTGCATCTAGTACATAAAGATGAGCAAGACAATCTTGCTGTTTTAGGGGTATTAATGGAAGAAGGAAAAAATAATAAAACGCTAAAAGATATGTGGAAGTGGATGCCGACTCGTGTTGGAACATCTACTAAAACGGTCAAATTAAATCCTAATGAACTAATTCCTACTGATCTATCAACTTTCCAATATGACGGTTCTCTTACAACCCCGCCTTGCTCGGAAGGTGTGAAATGGAGTGTGAGTGATTCTTCTATCACACTCTCTGCGGAACAGCTTCAAGCTTTTCAAGATTTGTACCCGAATAACTATCGCCCCATTCAAGATTTAGGGGATCGTGAAGTTGGTTTTCACTACTAAAATTAAAAGCTCATCGCATTGTGCTGCGATGAGCTTTTTTAATGACTAAATTCAATCAATCGTCTTATTTGCAAAAATAGTCGTCTGGGTTGTTTGTGGCGTTACAATCACTGGCCAATAAAAAGCTCCACCACGCCATCCTTGCTCCAACAGTCCATTTTGCCTTGTTAAAATCAGTGCTGAAACGGTTTTTGCAAGCTTTCTCGCTACTTTTAATTCATCCTGTGCGGTATCTGGTGAATCTTCAAAGCTATTCGTTGAAGGTCTGATACGTCCAATGTTCCGGTTCTCCCTTAGAACAATCCAAACCTTGCCTCGATCCCTCGTCTCGTTTTCCTCATTTAAATAGTTCAGGATCGCCACATGTTGTTCTAGATCCCATTCATAGTTCTCATGCATCACATACGTCTCTGCGATTTGCTGTAACAATCGTACCGCATCCCCCTTAAGAACGAGGAATGAGCGCCGGTCTTCATAATCAACTTTCAATGCATTCTCACGCAACTGTTTTACAAAGGCATCGATCTTGTTCATCTTCGGTTTTAACTGGGTTTTAGGTAGTGTTTGAAACCCTATAGGCAACAATCGTTTACCTGCTTTTAACGTATGAATACTGGAGAGAAGAATTTTATTTGGGTTACAAGGAATGATGTTGTTATGCAAATCTTTTCTAATAAAGGTGACTTCTCCACCATTCGCGCCTGTTTCAAATGCCTGGCGTAGCTCTTTATCGAACTCATGCATCCGCTCCATTACAGAATAAATACGCTTTGTTGTATAAAAACGAGTCAGGGCTACATCCGCTAATGGGCGTGCTCCATACATCCTTGAATGCTGCAATACCGTATCCTGTTGGAATCTTTGCGGGTTACGACCGTAATAAAAGCCAATCAAGTTCCCGATCGTGATCCCTCTATCTAAAATTTGACCGCCTATAAATAAATTAAGGGGTGTACGTAATTTAAGCTGTCCTGACTTGTCTAAGAGATTCTCTACATCCTTTTCTGAGTTGACGATTTCAATCAACAATTCTTGATCTATTAGTGATTCTTTTACACTTTCTAGTGCGTCAGTGAAAGACGGAAAATATACATCACTCAGTCTAGATCTTTTTAAATCATTATATGCATGAAGGATCAGTTCTTCGAAAATTGCCGGATCATCCTTCAGTGCTTCTACCAGTTTTTCTTCCATTAATATGGCAACATCTTCCTGCCATTGATGAGCTGATTTTGACGTCATCGTGTGAATAATGAATGCATATTTTTCTAGTCTATCGCCCAACTTCCGCTGCTGCAGATTTCGAATCTTACCTGCTACGATAAAGTTGATCAGAGCGCTTCGAATCCCCTCTATACGCGGATTAGTCAGTAAGGTATCTGCTTTTACTCTACGTTTGTCGCTCTTTGCTAAGATCTTCAGCTCTTCTTCTTGAATTTCATGGTATAAAAAACGCGCCGGATGATCATCAACCTTTGAGTGTTCAAAGTACATCTTACCTCCGACATATTTATCATGAATCGGTACTAACTCAGTGAACGCCGGACGCTTCGGTTGATACCTTTTATGTTCATGAATCGCCATGTCTTCCGGTTGCAAGTATAGTGAATATGGTGTTGCGGTTACTTGTAAATAGGAAGCATTCACAAGCTTTGCTCTTATATCATCAATTTGACCAGCGATCACTCGTAACTCTACTATATTTTTTTCTTTCGCATTCTCATACGCAACAGAAGCAAAGTCCGCCTCATCATCAATAAATAAAAGCTTGCGCGATGCTAACACGATATATTGTTCGAAAAGCAGCTTTTCTAGTCGTTCCATGTTCTTCTTTTCTTTTTTTAACACAATCACTAACTTTTTCTTTAATTCATAGTTACGTAGCTTGTCTGGCATTTTCATAATGTCATAGACAGCTAGTTGATCTTGATCAATCGCTTCACTGTACTCCTGTTCAATTCGTTCATAGGTTTGTTTAACTAGTGCACTTGAATTCTTGGTGAAAATAACGACCACATCATATCCGTTATCATAAGCTAAGCCCATTGCTCCAATAAACGAACGTGTTTTACCAGATTGGATGTTTCCTAATAGCATCCCTGGCTTGTTTGAAGAGGTTGAGCTTGTAAGCAAGTTTCGAACGGTGTTTTGCATTGTTTTCAGTTCTTGTTTGTTGTATCTATTTTTCTCTTTTAAACGCTTGAAATAATCCCCTACTACGAGCTCTGTCGACATCTTTCTTAACCCTCTCTTTGTTACAGACTACAATAAAAAAGCCACAAGCGTGAATGATTCATCGCTTGTGACGCTTGGCGAGGTTCAAAGAACCCCTATGTATGGAGACGGTGGGAATCGAACCCACGTCCAGAAACAACGACACTTACGCTTCTACGAGCGTAGTTACTGTATTAGCATTTCGCCGTCATCTCAGCCCAGCAACAGGCTTTGATACGGCTAGTCCGATTATTCTCTTCCTGCCCCTTCAGACTGCAGGGGAAAAGGCGTAGCCCACTTAGAGTGAGTCCCAGGTCCTACCACATGGGCGATGGAGGGTGGAACCGCAAAAGAGCTGTTACGCTGCTACTGCGAAGTTGTTGTTTTCTTTGCCAGTTAATTGGCTTTGGCGTTTTAACGTGGCCGACCCCCACGACTCGCCACGCAAGCACGACCTGTTCCTGTCGAATCCAAAACGTCCCCGTGTCAGAAAAAGTTCCGAGTTCAAGTGCCTCGGAACTCTAATAATAACATAATCAGCGGACAAAATCCACAAATATGCTATCCGTTAAATCTTTCCTTTAGTGCACGATCGACTTCGCGTTTTGCGTCCTGACGACGAAGGGTATCACGCTTATCGTAGTTCTTTTTCCCTTTTGCTACTCCTAGCAGTACTTTCGCAAAGCCGTTTTTGATATAGACTTTAAGCGGGACTAGGGAATAGCCTTGCTGTTGCGTTTGTCCAATCAGCTGACTGATCTCTTTTTTCTTCAGCAACAATTTGCGAGCACGTGTTGGCTCGTGGTTAAATCGGTTTCCCTGCTCATATTCCGCAATATGCGCATTATGGAGGTAAACCTCTCCATTACGGATGCGAGCAAATGAATCTTTAAGGTTCATTCGCCCTGCTCGCATGGATTTGATTTCTGTTCCTTGAAGGACCATTCCAGCTTCGAATGTTTCTTCTACAAAGTAATCATGTCTGGCTTTTTTATTTTGAGCGACTAGATTATCATCTGTTTTTGGTTTTGCCATTGTCCGCACCTCAAATTCTCTTCGTGCATCTATCTTAGCAAAGGCTTTAAGTGAACGTCAATTGGGGCTATCAGCTATGAACGCTTTTTCCGTTTACCTTTTTTGCGCTTTGCTCCTGGAGCATTTTCATAAAACGGCTTTTTCTTTTTACGATTGCCTGTTGAGGACGAGCCTTCACTTGGTTTGCTTTCTCTTGAACCAGCTGTTTTTAGTGGTTTACGTGCATTCTTTCCAGGGCGTTGCTTACGCTTTCCACCGTCGATTACTTTTGGACGACTTTTCGGAGCACGTGGCGCTCGCGCTTTCATGCCTGTCAGTTCAAAGTCTATGGATGCTTCTTCCACATTCACTTGGACCACACGAATTTCTACTTCATCACCGATACGGAACATCTTACCTGTTCGTTCTCCAATCATGGCAAATTGCTTTTCATCGTAATGATAGTAGTCATCTGTGAGATAGCTAACATGAACAAGTCCTTCAATGGTGTTTTCAAGCTCTACAAAGAGTCCGAAGTTGGTCACACCACTAACAATTCCCTCAAACACTTCGCCAATCTTATCTTCCATGTACTGAGCCTTTTTCGCACTGTCAGTGTCACGCTCTGCATCCACAGCACGGCGTTCCATTTCAGAAGAATGCTTTGTAATCTCAGGAAGCTTTTCTTTCCAATAGTCTTGAGTGGCCGTATCGATTTTTCCTTTGATTAAATACGTACGAATCAATCGGTGTACGATTAAGTCAGGATAACGACGAATCGGCGATGTGAAATGAGTATAGAATTCTGTTGATAAACCAAAGTGTCCTACACTGTTCGGGTCATACTTCGCCTGCTGCATGGAACGAAGCATTAATGTACTAATCACAGCTTCTTCCGGCTCACCTTTGACTTCAGCTAAAAGCTTCTGTAAGGCGCGTGGGTGCACTGTGTTTGCTGTTCCACGTACAACGTACCCAAAGGTTGTGATAAACTCCATAAACTTCTCAAGCTTTTCCGTTTTAGGATCCTCGTGAATTCGATACACGAAAGGAAGGTCCAGACGGTGGAAATGCTCAGCAATCGTTTCGTTTGCTGCAAGCATAAATTCTTCAATCAGCTTTTCAGCAACGGAACGCTCACGAATAGCCACGTCAACTGGCTTACTTTCTTCATCAACAATGACCTTTGCTTCTTTAAAATCAAAGTCAATTGCACCACGCTCTGTACGTTTGTTACGAAGAATGGCTGCAAGCTTTTCCATACGCTCGAAGAAAGGAATCAGTTCTTTATATTTCTCACGAACCTCATCATCAGTGTTTAACAGGATTGAATTAACATCTTGGTAGGTCATACGTTCTGTTGTACGAATAACACTTTCAAAAATGTCGTGCTTTACTACTTTGCCTTGAGCATCAAATTCCATCTCACAAGATAGAGTTAATCGATCCACCTGAGGATTCAATGAACAAATCCCATTTGAAAGGCGATGTGGAATCATCGGAATGACTCGGTCAACCAAGTATACACTTGTTCCACGCTCAGCTGCTTCCACATCGATTGGTGAGCCTTCTGTGACGTAATGAGTCACGTCAGCAATATGAACACCAAGTACATAGTTTCCGTTATCAAGCTGTTTCACTTGAACGGCATCATCCAAGTCTTTAGCATCCGCACCATCAATGGTAACGATTGTCTCATCGCGTAAATCACGGCGCCCTTCAATCGCAGCGGGGTCAATGGTCTCTCCCACATCTTCTGCTTGCTTAAGTGCCTCATCTGGGAAGGCTAAAGGAATGCCATGCTTATAAATAATACTTAGGATGTCCATTCCAGGATCATTTTTATGACCGAGTACTTGCTTTACTTCCCCTTCAGCACCGGCGCGGCCTTTTGGATACTTTGTAATCTCAATAACAACTTTATGACCAGCGACTGCTCCTTTTTCTTTTCCTTTTGGTATTAAAATATCATCAGGAATTCGCTTGTCGTCCGCTCGTACCATTCCATAGGCTTCGTAATCTAGATATTCACCAACAATATCGGTAGACCCGCGCTCAACGATCCGAATGATTTTCCCTTCTTGCCTCGAACCTGATGATTTAGAATGGAGTCGAACAAGAACGGTGTCGCCATTCATCGCACCTTCCATGTCTTCCGCGCTTACGTAGATGTCTGTCTCCCCTTGTTCCTCAGGAATAACAAATCCAAAACCTTTTGCGTGCGCTTGAAGTCTACCTCTTGTTAGGTTCATTTTCTCAGGTACACCGTATCGATTGGTTCTTGTCTGCACAAGAATACCTCTGCGTTCCATCTCATTTAATACTTTAACAAGCTCTTTAAATTCATCACTATCTCTAGTGGGAAACGCCACTTCTAATTCCGAGACAGATAGCGGCTTTTCTGCTACATCTTTAAAATAGTGAGTGAGTTTGACTACTAATTCTTCATTCATTTTTTCGTACTCCTTTCGTTTCTTCCATTTGCCCGTTCTATCTGTCCCTGCACTAAGCTATTGATCCCAATCACATGAATCAAGAAAGTTAAGAACATCCTGATGGAGCTGCTCCTTCTCATCCCCAAGTGTAATGACATGACCTGAGTGCTCGTACCATTTCAGCTGTTTGTCAACTGACTCAGCTTCATCATGAATAATGTTTGCGCTATTTGTATCAATCATGCCATCGTTTCTTGCTTGTACAACAAAGAGTGGCGAATAAATAAAATCTAGCTGGCTTCTTACATCGTCCATTAACTCTTTTAGTTTAAATAGTGTATCCATCGGAAGCTGTTTGAACGCATCCATCTCTTCCTGGATTTCACTCTCTGATTTTTGTTCACGTTTTTTGTATGCTTCTGCATACTCAAGCATACCATTATAAATCGCATCCTCTGTTTTGGCTCTTACCGGAGCACACATTGATACGATACCCTTTACAGGTAAAGTGTAACCGATTTTCAAAGAGAATACCCCTCCGAGTGATAAACCGCAAACAGCGATCTCGTCATAGCCTTTATCTTTTAAAAATTGATAACCGGCTTCAACATCACTCCACCAGTCTTCAGGACCTGTTTGCACCAACTCTTCCGGTGGGACCCCGTGTCCCTTATAAAGCGGGGCATATGAGGTATACCCCTCCTTTTGTAGAAAGCGACCAATCATACGTACATCTGCTGTTGTTCCAGTAAAGCCATGCAGGAGTAAGACTGCGCGCTTACCCCCTTCAAAGAAAAATGGCTTAGGTGCTACTAATTTCATGTTGTTCATCCTTTCGATCGATCTGATCCAATAAAAAATCATGTATAAGAATCATTAATTGATCCTTTTCAAAGCCATGACAAATCATGTGTCGTCCATCTTTTAAATAATGAATGTGTTTCTCCTCGGATGCAATGGTTCGAAACAAAAATTCCGAACTCTTCCTAGGAACTAACGCATCCTTTTCCCCTTGAATAATTAAAACGGGCGTATGCACATGACGAATGTATGGACGAATCTTTTTTACCGCCGTCATAAACTGACGAACAGCAGCCATTGGCGTATGCGTCATCTTATGTGTATACAAGTCAACAAGCTGATCTGGTTCTGCTTGCCCCGTTAGTCTGATGTGAACCGCCGCCCTTACACTTTCAAGCAGCATAGGAGGATTTAAATAATAGGCTGCCGCACTTAATAGAACCAGTTTCTTTATCTCATATTTAGCAGCAATATAACAAGCTAAAAGGCCGCCCATTGAAAATCCAATAACGTACACTTCTTCACACCGTTTGATGAGCTCTAGTGTCGCGACTTCAACCATATAAAGCCACTCTTGATACGTAACCTCTCGTAAATCCTCATCTGGGCCATGCCCAGGTAGAGTAGGAGCGTATACCAGCCACCCTTTTTGTTTTCGCAACGATTCAGCAATTGGTTCAATTTCCCACGGTTTACCTGTAAAGCCATGAATACATAGACAACCGATCATGGTTTCTCCACTCCTTTTTCATAAAATCACTATTTTATGTTCAGAGCCTCTGATACGAGTTGATACGAACGGAGGCGATCAGTGAATGAATGGATATTACATAGAATTAAAAATTCATCCATTCCATATTGTTCGGCGAGCTTACCTAACTGCTCACGCACCGTTTTTGGTGAACCAATGATCGTTCGCGTCCGGTTATGTATCATACGCTTGTAGTCTTCATCTGTATACTGATACCCGCTTGCTTCTTCAATGGAAGGAATACGGCTATCAAGCCCTTTTTCAACACGAAGCAGCCAAAGATCCTGACTACTTGCTAAGCGCTCAGCCTCTTCATCTGTTTCGGCACAAACCACAAACACAGCAGCAAGCATTTGAGGCGTTTTGGACCACTCATTCGGTGTAAAGTGCTCGCGATAGGTTCGCATCGCCTGTTCCCCACGTGCTGACTTAATAAAATGTCCAAACACATACCCTAGCCCACGCTTCGCCGCTTGCTCAGCACTATTTTCACCTAATCCTAGAATCCAAAGTGGAGGTGGGGTTTCTAGTATTGGGGCCGCTTTAACCCCCGTATTCGGATGGCTACGCGGTAAAGTGTCTCTGACATAATGGATGAGATCATCCATTTGTCGCCAAAAATCATCTAAGCTTCGAGGTGTACCATCCATCAGTGCCCGACGCAACGCCGGTGTCCCACCAGGAGATCGTCCCAGCCCTACATCAACCCTGCCCGGAAATACGGATTCAAGCTGTTTCGTTACCTCAGCTACTTTAAAAGGACTATATTGAGGAAGCAATATGCCTCCAGAACCTACTCGAATGGTCTCTGTTTTAGCTGCAATAGCTGCCATTAAGATCTCAGGCGCCGTACTTTGCATGCCCTTTGTTCCATGATGTTCAGCAAACCAATATCTAGTATACCCCAGCTTCTCAGCAAGCGTAGCCATCTTTATCGTTTCTTGCATTTTTTCGGTTACAGTCTGACCTTTAGATAGAGGGACTTGATCTAATACACCTAATTTCATTTTCTGTATTCGCCTCCCTCCAGCTATTGTATCCTTTTACGTTTATTTTCCCTATTTATCTGCTTTCCACACATGGTATGCGGGAGTTTAATGTTCCACTCCCCTCTCCCCCACACACAAAAAAACAGTGAGCATCGACCACGCTCACTGTTCACTCTCTTATACCCTTAACCCTTCCGACTGCACGGTAACTTCCTTAGGTCGATAGGTTGCCATCACTTCACCCTTTGCATCGGTACAGAACAACACAGAACGCTCTTGTTCTAGTGCGATAGAATAGGTCCGATCAAGGACTGGATTAGTCACTTCAACTTCCACATCACCGGCGCATTCAGATACAAAGATATACAAGTCACCTTGGGCAAACGAAAGTCTTCGTCCATATACACCAGGATGATCGCCACCTTTTTTCCAAATAAGTTCTTCACCGACAAACGCTTGTTGAAGAGCAAAACCGTATAGTGCTTTCACGGTTTCAACTCGGTCGTTTAGCTCTATAGGTAAAGGACTCCAAATGAACGTCCCTTGCCCAACAGTTAATATTTTTACAGCATTTCCTTTCGCATCGTTCAATTGCTCCTTAGACAACTCTGCAATCTTCCGTTCCCCAAAGCTCACTGGAAGTGCCTGATCTCCAAGCATTAACGATTCCTCTCGCAACACATTTAAGAGGGTGGAATCACCAAGCTCTATTTTCAGTCGTTCCGACGTTTTCCAGCTTTCATTTAACCGAAGTGGTCCTGTGTAAAGAACCGTCCCTCCTTGATTCGCGTACTCCAGGAGCTGGTCAAATGCATGGTCACTAAAATTATGCGCACTCGGAACAATAACAAGCTTCGGTTTGTCCTTACACAGATCGTGTAAATGGTACTCGCTAAATCCCCGCGCATGAACATTACATTCGTACGACAGCGTGCGCACTGCTTTTGTTGTTGCCTCAAACGCAAGCTTGCGAGTAGAAAAGTCGTTTGAATACGGATAGACAACCGCCACTTCTTCAAGTTTCCGATCAACGAAGAGCTCTTTTGCTTCATTTATAAATGCACCAAAATCATAGGATACATCCGCTTCCGGCTTCTCGGTTCCATCTGCACGAAGCGCTCCAATGTTAGACTCGTTCACATTATCCATATAGAAGTTTGTATTCCAAAGCCACTGCACCGCACCGGCTCCTCCTGTTGAAAATGCATAGGCATACTTGCGCTCTAGAATATTTCTCAACTCTTCCTCTGAGCGTTTTGCGAGGCCATCTGGTTGCTCCAGATACATAATGCCTGTTTCCTGCACTAGATTCGGTTTGAAAGGTGTTTTTGTAAACACGCCGTCCCATACAAGATGATCCATCTGCCACCATGTGTGATTCGTTGTGTAATCAACAACAGACTCATAGAAAAAAGGAGTAGGTCGTTGAGAACGTAATGCCTCATCTTGACCAACAGTGATCAAACGGTCGCTATTTATTGTTTGAATGATTTTTGATAGCTCCTGCGCCCACCTATTGTGCATATCCATCGTAAATAAAGTGTAGTCACGCCAAATTAAATTCTTTGCTGGGTTTCTCATATCTTGTATGTCAAAATTCATATCCTCTGGTTCAGGAGGCATGACATCTTCAAAGCTACTCAATTCTACAGATGAATAATTCCATACTTCTTGAACCTTACGAATCGTACCGTACTTATCCTTTGTCCATTCTTGAAATGCCTTGATCTCAAATGAATCTCTAGCTGAACGTGGCCCCGAGAAGATTCGTTTCGGATCAAACATTGATGGCTCGTTAATGAGGTCCCAATGCAAGTGCGTAGCCTTTTTGTATCTAGATACAATCGCCGCAATAAATCGTTTCTGTGCGTCCAGACTTCTTGGATCGAGATACGGGTTCTTTCCTTCCCACATCTCTGGCGTGAACGCAAAGAATGTGAAGCATAGGTCAAGGTCGTTCTTTTTAGCGGTTAAAACAAACGCATCGATTGCACGAAGTACTTCTTCATACGGGTGGCCATCAACATACATCACTTGTCTCCATGCCGTCCAAATGCCCGATCGGATGTGATTAATGCCCGCCTCTCTCATTTGTTCCATGTCTTGATCCCAGACAAGCGCATTCGGCATAAAGAGGAACTTCCTCGCCACATCCGATGTCATATAGGTCATACCAACAACCGGGAATGGTTTACCGTCTTTCTCAAAATAATCTCGGCCTGCAATTAGCGGTGAACCTTCTTGCAGTAAGGTTTCTGAGAATCCCCAAAATCCTTGGTTAAAATGGATAACCTCTCCCGTTGATGAAAGGGCTTTAACATGGATAGTGTAGAAGCCCTCCTCCACCTGAAACGGCATCGTTCTTCTGAGACTTGACCATTCTCTCGACTCATCAAACGTAAATACCTCCTGATAGCTGATCTCATCAGATCCATCCTTTAGAACATGCAGCTGCATCGTCCATTGCTTTCCTTTTATGTGAGCCAGGCTTTGAAGTTGTATCGTTAGAGTTGGAGTCTCACCTGGGTAGTAGCTGGCATACCCTGGTTTTACCCAAATTTCCGTTACGCCCTCAGA
Organism: Alkalihalobacillus sp. NPDC127517; assembly: GCF_050276055.1. NCBI lineage: Bacteria > Bacillati > Bacillota > Bacilli > Caryophanales > Bacillaceae > Alkalihalobacillus > Alkalihalobacillus sp. NPDC127517. The sequence goes on from NZ_JBNNQX010000001.1 coordinate 33,207, forward strand.
CGTATAGCGCGCAGACTCATTAAGCACCTCTACTCCATGCTCCCAAAACACATCATCCGTCCGTTGATTAATAAACATCCAACGTCCACCTGCAAATGAACCCTTTGTATTTTCAATTAATACAACAGGAGCCGAAATCTCTCTACCTTCCTCTGAAATCCCTTTAAGCATTGGGTAGATATGCGCATCCATCGGTCCACTTGACCCATTTTCATGTGGTTGATCATCCTGCTTTGTCGGGTGCAAAACAAAACCATATGTCGGTTGAATCGAAAAGGCTTTTTCAAGACCATCAAGCATTGGACGATCAGCTGAACTTACAAGCTCACGTACTTTAGAATGATTAACCTTCAGGGCTTCATGTATATTTAGGTGCTGATGATAAGCTGTTTGCTCCACTTCAATCTTCCATTCACCCTCTTCTTTATAAACAGGAAAGCGAAAAGGAATATCCCCTACATGGACAAGCCCTCCTCCGCCTTGGAGGAAACGCAAGATCGTATGCCAATGGTCTTTCGGAAAATAGGAACCGTGTAAATGTACAAGGGTCTGGTAGTTACCACTCGCAAGCGCCAACTCCAACTCATCGGTGTTTGCAATGTCTTGGAGGCTAGCAAGTTGGTTTTCAGACGGGCGCACGCCATCAAATGGAAACGTAGAATCATAGAAAAACAAAATACTCATGATCGAACCCCTTTACTTCTAGTTTTTCACAGCACCTTCAGTAAGACCTGCGATAAAGTAACGACTGAATAAAATAAATACAATTAAGATCGGAAGTGTTGCCATAAAGGTTCCAGCTAGGATCATTGAATAATCCGTATAAAAGACGTCATTTAACGTCCGTAACGCAATTTGAATCGTGTGTACACTGCGATCTTTTAAAACAACCAACGGCCAGAGAAAATCGTTCCACGTGTTCATAAACGTAACGATTCCAAGTGTGGCAAGCCCTGGTTTCACAGTAGGAAGTACAATATTCCAATACGTCCTGAATGTGCTGCACCCATCCATTCTAGCCGCTTCTAGTAGCTCATCAGGAATGGCAGTTGAAATGTACTGTCGCATCCAAAAGACTCCAAATGCACTGACCATCGCTGGTACAATAACCGCTTGTAGCGTATCAATCCATCCAAGACTACTAATGATCATAAAGGATGGAATCAATCCTAATTGAGGCGGTATCATCATCGTTGCTAGTAAGAAAACAAATAAGAGATTTTTCCCTTCAAACTGCAGCTTGGCAAAAGCAAAACCAGCGAGTGAACTAAAGAATAAAACAGATAACGTAACAGTTGATGAGATAAAAAAGGAATTAAACATCGCTCCAAAAAAGTCGATGCGATCAAACACGTTCATCGCATTTTCAATAAAATGAGTTCCCGGTAACATCGCCGGTGGGAACTGATTAACAGAAGAGGTCGTATTTGAACCGATGACAAACATCCAGTAAAAAGGGAACAGCGATAATAAGGAACTGATGACCAAAAAGGTATATAACAACACTTTAGGCCCTTTTCTTTGTCCAACTTCTTTCATAGTCATGTCACTCCTTTTATGCAGACTTTATCCGTTTGGTTAAGAACATATTTAATAGCGAAACAAGAATGATAATGAGGAACAACACCCATGCAATTGCTGCTGCGTATCCAAATGAGAATCGTTCAAATGCTTCTTGGTATAAGTAAAGAGTCATTGTTAGACCTTGAGACTCTGAACCCGCACCAAAGATTAATGGCTCTGTAAATACTTGCATTCCACCAATGGATGATAAGAGAACGGTAAAAATGATAATTGGTCGAACCATTGGAATGGTGATATAAAAGAATTGCTGAACTTTAGTAGCCCCATCAATCGTTGCTGCTTCATATAAGTCTTTCGGAATACTTTGAAGGCCCGCTAGATAAATGATCGTGTTATACCCGACCCATCTCCACATGACCATTAGAGAGATCGCAACATGCGTTCCAAAGTAGGAACCCTTCCAGTTAACCGGATCAATCCCAATCATGCTAAGAACATAGTTGATGATTCCGTACTGAGTACCAAAAATAGCAGAGAACACAATGGTTACTGCAACAATTGACGTCACGTTCGGCATAAACACAGCTAACCTGAAAAGACTTTTGCCTTTCAAAAAGGCCTGGTTTAGAATAAATGCCAAAATTAATGCGACAAACAGCTGTGGTATCGTCGAGAGTGCCCAAATACTAAATGTATTTCCCACTGACTTCCAAAACAACGGGTCATTTGTAAATAACCCTACATAGTTTGCAAATCCAATAAACTCTCGTTCGCCGAGAATGTTCCATTTATGAAAAGATAGATACGCTGTGAAAATAAGTGGAAACATCCCAAAGACACCAAACAGTAAAAAGAACGGAGAAATATACAGATAACCTGAGATTCGGTCACGAACCCGTTGGTTATACTTTCTCTTTGGCGCGCGGGGTGCGGGTGGTGTAGCTTGTTGCACGTTTGTTGGAGTGCCCATCATCTTCATCCTTTCTAATTTTCATAAGAAACAGCGTAAGATCTCTCCTACGCTGTTATCCATCCTGTTAACGAGAGACCTGTCTATCTACCTCTTCTAAGGCTTTATCCCAAGCAGCTTCAGGTGTGGACACCCCATCCGCAATGGAACCAAGCGCATCCTGCATAATCGTATTAATTGGCGCTGTCATCGGAGCACGATACACATCTTGAACAAGTGTCGCAGCTTCAGCATAGATCGCACCAATATCTTTACGGATAAAGAATTCATCATCTAGCTCTTGAACCGCAGGATCATCATAAATTCCTGGTGTAGATGGGAAGTTTCCATTTTCTTTGAAAATATCAAGCTGGTTCTCAGGAGACATTAACCAAGTAATAAATTCGTACGCTTCCTCTGGATGATCACTCTGCTTTGGTACGGTAAGGAATGAACCTCCCCAGTTTCCTGAACCCTCAGGCATAAGAGCAATGTCCCAAAGTCCTGATGTATCCGGTGCATCATTTTTAATGTTTTGAAGCATCCATGGCGGTAAGAAAACTGTTGCAAAATCTCCATTTGCTAGAGCTGCTCCCCACTCTGGTGTGCCTCGTTCGATATTCGCTTGAATATCAATCGCTTCAACCGATTTATCCCAGGCCTTTTGGATTTGAGGGCTGTCTTCTAGGATGAGTGTGCCATCTGTCTCAAAGTATTGCTTATCTCCTTGCTCTCTGATCGCAGAATACATATCAGCTACATCACTGAACATAAATGAGCCCGTCTGTTCTTTTAACTGTTTGCCTGCTTCAATGTATTGATCCCAAGTTCCAAGTACTTGATTCACTTCATCCGGGTTTGTCGGAAGACCCGCTTCTTCAAACAGATCAACCCGATACGCCATAGCCATCGGTCCTATATCTGTTGGAATTCCTATTACCGACCCATCATCAGAAGAGGCTTGTTTCCACTTCCAATCAAGATAGTCGCTTTCCAAGTCCTGTGCACCGTATTCAGACAAGTCGTAAAACATATCGCTACTCTCTTTGATTCGTTCTAAGTAACCTTCATCGACTCCAGAGATATCAGGAGCTCCTGAACCTGCTGCAAGTGCAGTAATTAAATTCTGATGAGCATCTGCATATTCTGCTTCTTGAATATCAATCTTAATTCCCGGATTTTCTTCTTCGTACTGCTTAGCCTTTTCAGCAAAGCCCATTCCTGGCCAAAGCCACATCGTTAACGTAACATCGCCTCCACTATCACTACCGCCTCCATCAGAACTCGATCCTGATGAACACGCTGCTAAACTAACTGCAAGTCCGGCACTTCCTAAGACTAATAACGATTTTTGAGTAAGCTTCTTCATAATAACTCCCCTTATTTGTTATTTTTGTTATCTTAAGTTGTTATTTATAACTAAAACATATCACTACTAACGATTAATGTAAACGCTTAATTTAATAAAAATAAAAAATCGATGAGCGCTAGCTCACCGATTCCTTGGTACATCAACAGATTCTTTTAACAACATCTCACCCGCAATTAATATTTTCTCCGAAGGATATTCAGGATGCTGTAATCTCCATACCAAACGTTCCACTGCACGTTGCCCGATCATTTGTTTTAAGACCTGAACGGTAGTAAGTGAAGGCTTCTTACCTTCTTCTTCATCTAATAAATCAAACCCCGTAACCGATACATCTTTTGGACAGGTGTAGCCGTTCCGATCAAGTAAATTGATGACACGCCTAGCAATGTGATCATTTGCACACACAAAAGCAGTTGGGAATTCTACCTTGTTCCGCTTCCATACATCAATCTCATGTTGAATGGCTATTTCCATATCGTCATGATATTCGATATCCATTAAAGTCGATAACCGATCAAGACCCGCTTGTTCAACAGATGTTCGATATCCTAACCACCGATCAAAAAAACTGGTAGAATAATTCACTTGCCCAACAAAAGCTAAGCGCTTATGTCCTAAGCCAATTAGATGATCCGTCACTCGTTCAATCCCATTCCGATTATTCATAAACAAGCTATCTGCACGCATCATCTTATCCTCGTGATCAATCATTACCATTGGTAAACCATAGTCAGATAAGGCGACAAGCGTTTGTTCATCCAACGTACCAAGTGTGATAATTCCAATTAAATTCGTAAGATCGACTTTTTTAGATAAGTCCATTTCGTTGGAGATAACAATCATCCCGGCTTTTTTAGACTGAATACTAGCAGACACACCTTGAAACACCGTTCCCCAATATGTGTAGGTAATGTTTTGGTATTGCTGGTTTGGCAAGAAAACAAGAACATACCCATTTTCAACTTCTACTTTTTCATTATTTAAACCCTGATTTGGATTCGTACCTTCTTTTAAGTAACCTAATTGCTTAGCTGCAAATAATATTTTCTTTCTTGTTGCTTCACTTACACCTGGTTTGCTGTTTAATGTCTTTGATACCACATACTTCGACACTCCTACCGTATCAGCAATCACTTGCATGGTTATCTTTCTATGGCCCATTCTTCCACCTCGTCAACGTTCACTTTTGTTATCTTTGTTAGCATTATAACAGAATAATTAGCAGAAAGCGTTTAAATTAATGGAATAACTACATAAAGCAGAGGTATGTATATTACTAAAAGACAAGTATTCACCAACCAGTTTGAATTCGCCAAATCAACATCAAGTCGATAAAGCTGAGGAGGCACTAAAGCAGAAACAGCTGTTGGCATCATACATAAGATAAGGATGACTTGAACAATATAACCGTCGTATATGCTTCCCAATCCGAGCGCAAGTGCTGCACTGACAACTAGAAGAGGAACCAATAAGCCTTTTACCAATGATAGCGACACGCTTAGTAATAAATGCTTCCGTACCGATTTGATTCTCATTGAAAAACCTACTGGAATCAGCAAGAGAATGGCGGTAAGCGGTACAAGAATTTGTATCATTTGACCATAGCCATCAATTCGTTCTAAACCCGAGACATTTAACATGCCACCAATGACAATTGAGAGAAAGGTCACCATAATAAAGGGGTCTCGAATGATAGAACGCCATCCCCTATACCTACCTTCATTTTGAGAAACACCATATCTTTTAGCAACTGGATAACAAACCGTGTAATAGAATAATTCCTCAAACAGTCTAAACATCGCAACATAAGCTAAGCTTTTTTCCCCAAGAAGCATCACACAAAAAAGTGAGCCAAACGTTCCTAAATTGATAAAGGATCCCGTCACAAACATCGCACCTGTTTGCGGCTTGTTAAGAGAAAACATTTTTGATAACAGGATACCCAATAACCCACCTAGTACAATTGTCAGCACTCCGAGTAGTGGTAGAAAAACGAGATTCCCATCTGTTAATTCAGCAGACCAAAAAGCCCCCACTAGAATAATAGGGTTCATCCCTAGTAAGACAACTCGAATACAATAAAACAAAAATGCCGATAAAGGAAACCAACTAGGCGTATATTGTTTTTCAGCCATCACTCTTAGCATTCCGCCAATAACCAAACCTAAAACAATGATACTCATCGCAAAAACGAGTTGATTGATTCCCATCCACTCCTAATTATATTATAGTTGGAAGAAAAGATCTAAATAAGAGAAAAATGGAGGATGAAGCAATGAAATCAGCTCTACTTATGCTCGATATCCAAAACGGTTTTACAGAAGCAGGCGACTTCAGTGAAGTGTTATCTCGTAATCAATTACTTGCTAATTACTTTCAACAGCAACAAGGAGTTGTCATCATGACAAGACATATTGATTCAAATGAAAAGAGTCTAATAACAGACCAGACACATTCTGGGGAATTACATGCTTCGCTTCAATCATTCACTCATAAAATTATTGAGAAACAGCAGCCTAGTGCTTTTTTACAAACAGATCTTGACGAGTATTTGAAAACGAATCAAATCACACAACTTGTTGTTACTGGTTTTAATGTGGAATACTGTTGTTTGTTTAACAGCATTATTGCTCATGAAAAGGGGTATCAGGTCACATTTATAGAAGATGCCTCCGCTACAGTTAATACTGATCAAACCTACGAGATGCCTGGATTAGACATTCGAGACTTCATTGCAACCCTACTTGACTGGTCTGGTACAATCAAAGTCATGGATACAGAGGAATACATCGGATAAATAAAAAGAACCACTCCATTACTTCAAGTGAAATGGAGTGGTCGAGTATGGATCTATTATAAGAAGTAACCAAGAGCAACAGCCAAGATAAAGAATAGTACAGCTAGGACAATTGTTGCTCTATGAAGAACTAAGTCTACTCCTCTGGCTTTTTGTTTACCTAGTAACTGCTCAGCACCACCTGAGATTGCTCCAGACAAACCGGCACTCTTACCTGATTGAAGTACAACAACCGTAATTAAAGCGATTGAAACAATCACTAATAATACCATAAGTACTAATTGCAAAAAATCCACCTCCAAGCACATTTTACGCTAATTTTAATCTACCATAACCACGTAATCAATTCAATCTACTTTAGTAAAAATTGTGTATAAGTCATTTAATAGCTAATTTCCACGACATTCTACAGCATCTCATCTATTTCCCGAGCAATAGTTACATTTCCCCTAGCAAAAAGTAGAAAAACCCACTCACCTCTGTGAGTGGGTTTCACCTGTTATTACTTAGAAAGATTGTAGAAAGACTTACGTCCGCCGTATACAGATACGTCAGCAAGCTCGTCTTCAATACGAATCAATTGGTTGTATTTCGCTACGCGATCTGTACGAGATGGTGCACCCGTTTTAATTTGACCAGCGTTTGTAGCAACTGCGATATCAGCAATTGTTGCATCTTCAGTTTCACCAGAACGGTGAGAGATAACTGCTGTGTAACCAGCGCGTTTAGCCATTTCGATTGCTTCAAATGTTTCAGTAAGCGTACCGATTTGGTTAACTTTAATAAGGATTGAGTTAGAGATTCCTTTTTCAATCCCTTCAGCAAGCTTTTCAGTGTTTGTAACAAACAAGTCATCACCAACAAGCTGTACTTTGTCCCCAAGCTTTTCAGTTAATAGCTTGTGACCTTCCCAGTCGTTTTCGTCTAGGCCATCTTCAATCGAGATGATTGGGTATTTAGAAACAAGATCTTCATAGAATGTAACAAGTTCTTCAGAAGATAATACTTTACCTTCTCCAGAAAGATGGTATTTACCATCTTCTTTGTTGAATAACTCAGAAGAGGCAACGTCCATTGCAAGTTGTACTTCTTCACCTGGCTTGTAACCAGCTTTTTCAATGGCTTCAATGATAGTTTGAAGTGCTTCTTCATTTGAAGATAAGTTAGGAGCAAATCCACCCTCGTCTCCAACTGCAGTGTTGTAGCCTTTAGATTTAAGAACTGATTTAAGGTTGTGGAAGATTTCCGCACCGATTTGAACAGCGTGCTTGAAGCTATCAGCTCCAACTGGCATGATCATGAATTCTTGAATATCTACGTTGTTATCAGCGTGCTCTCCACCGTTGATGATGTTCATCATTGGTACTGGAAGAGTTTTTGCGCTGAATCCACCAAGGTATACGTATAAAGGAATACCAAGCGCTTTAGCAGCAGCGTGAGCAACAGCCATAGAAACACCAAGGATTGCGTTAGCACCTAATTTTGCTTTGTTTTTTGTACCGTCAAGCTCAAGAAGAAGCTGATCGATTCCAAGTTGGTCCATTGCGTCAACACCGATTAATTTAGGTGCAATAATGTCGTTAACGTTAGCAACAGCTGTTAATACACCTTTGCCCATGAAACGGTCTCCACCGTCACGAAGTTCTACTGCTTCGTATTCTCCTGTAGATGCGCCACTTGGTACAAGGGCACGTCCCATTGCTCCAGATTCTACATATACTTCTACTTCTACTGTTGGGTTACCACGTGAATCAAGAACTTCACGGGCATGAATATCAGTAATCATAGTCAAGCTAATCATCTCCCTTAATGGTTGGTTTATTTTATTAACGTCTTTCCAGTCATTTCTTCTGGTTGTTTTGCATCAAGTAATTGAAGAACAGTTGGTGCAAGGTCAGCTAAAATACCATCCTCGCGTAGTGTAACGCCCTTTTCAGTTACAATGACTGGCACACGATTTGTTGTGTGAGCTGTCATTGGATTTCCTTCAAGTGTAACGACTTCATCAGCATTCCCGTGATCAGCGGTAATGATGGCCGCGCCACCTTTTTCAAGGATTGCGTCTACTACTTTTCCAAGACATTCGTCTACTGCTTCAATGGCTTTAATTGTTGGTTCAAGCTTTCCTGAATGGCCGACCATGTCAGGGTTTGCGAAGTTTAAGATAATCGCATCGTGCTTGTCCGCTTCAATGTCAGAAACCAATGCATCTGTTACTTCATATGCACTCATTTCAGGTTGTAAATCATATGTTGCTACTTTAGGTGAATCGATTAAAATGCGAGATTCACCAGGGAATTCCTGCTCACGTCCACCGCTAAAGAAAAACGTAACATGAGGGTATTTCTCTGTTTCAGCAATTCGAAGCTGCCGAAGATTTTGTTGTGAAAGAACTTCTCCAAGAGTGTTATCAAGATTTGTTGGTTTGAAGGCTACAAATCCATCAACAGACTCACTAAACTTTGTTAAGCACACAAAGTGTAGATGCTTTGGAAACTTATCTCCACGATCAAATCCTCTAAAGTCTTCGTTTGTGAATACTTGTGATAATTGGATTGCACGGTCAGGTCGGAAGTTAAAGAAAATCACAGCATCGTTATCCTGAACAGTCGCTACTGGTTTACCTTCTTTGTCCGTCAACACAGAAGGAATCACGAACTCATCATGGATTTCGTTTTTGTAATTATCTTCGAGTACATCTAGAGCATTTTCATATGAAGGTCCATCACCATAAACCATGGCGCGGTATGATTTCTCTAAACGATCCCAACGCTTGTCGCGATCCATTGCATAATAGCGGCCGTGCACAGTAGCAAGCTCACCAATGCCTATTTCATCAAGCTTTTCTTGAAGTGAACGAAGGTAGGTTTCCGCACTTGTTGGAGCTACATCGCGCCCATCAAGAAAGCCGTGAATGTATACTTTTTTCACATTTTTACGCTTAGCTAAATCTAAGAGTGCAAACAAGTGCTCAATGTGACTATGAATGCCTCCGTCAGATAACAAGCCATATAAATGAAGAGCGGTTCCCTTTTCATTTACATGATCAATGGCATCAAGGAACGTTTGATTTTCAAAAAACTCACCTTCACGGATAGCTAGATTTACTCTTGTTAAACTTTGATAAACGATACGGCCAGCACCAATATTTAAGTGTCCAACCTCTGAGTTCCCCATTTGACCATCTGGTAAGCCAACTGCTTCCCCGTCTGCTTTGAGTGTTGCATGGGGGAATTCATTGATGTACCGATCATAATTAGGTTTTTTCGACTGCTCTACCGCGTTGCCTTTGGTTTCGTCCCTTAAACCAAAGCCATCTAGGATAATCAGAGCAACGGGTTTCTTACTCATTTTACCGCCTCCAGAAGCTCAAGGAATGAAGCTGGCTCTAAGCTCGCTCCTCCAACTAAAGCTCCATCAATATCAGTTTGCGCCATGTATTCAGCAATGTTAGCAGGTTTTACGCTACCGCCATATTGAATACGTACAGCATCAGATACTTGGTGTGTGAATGCTTCTGCAACAACGGTACGGATGTATCCGCAGCCTTCATTTGCATCTTCAGAAGAAGAAGATTTCCCAGTTCCAATTGCCCAAACTGGCTCATAAGCGATAACCGTGTTTTTCACTTGCTCTTCAGAAAGTCCCTCAAGACCTTTTGTAATTTGCTCGTGAAGAACTTCATTTGTACGGTTTGCTTCTTTCTCTTCTAATGTTTCACCGCAGCAAAGAATTGGAGTTACACCTTGTTCGTGAGCAGCATGAACTTTTTTGTTAATGAGTTCGTCTGTTTCTCCAAACAATTCTCTACGTTCAGAGTGGCCTAAAACCACATAGTGAACACCTAGATCAGCAAGTGCTGATGGGCTAATTTCACCAGTGAACGCTCCACTTGTTTCAAAGTAAGCATTTTGAGCTCCTACCTTTAAATCTGTACCTTCTGCTGCTTCCACTAAGCTTTGTAAGAAAAGAGCAGGTGCACAAACAACAGAGTCAACAGACTCAGAGCTAGGCAGCTTTGCTTTTACTTCTTCGGCAAAAGATTTTGCTTCAGAGAGTGTTTTGTTCATTTTCCAGTTTCCTGCAATAATTGGTTTACGCATGGTTCATCACCTCTCGTAATTAATTACTCTTTATCTGAAAGAGCGACAACGCCTGGAAGGTCTTTCCCTTCCATAAACTCTAATGACGCGCCTCCGCCAGTAGAGATATGGCTCATTTTGTCTGCCAGTCCAAACATTTCAACAGCAGCTGCTGAATCTCCTCCACCAATAACGGAATACGTATCAGTGCTATCTGCAAGAGCTGTAGCTACAGCCTTTGTCCCACTAGCGAATGCTTCAATTTCAAACACTCCCATAGGTCCATTCCAGATGACAAGCGCAGATTCAGAAACCACACTCTTGTATGTATCTTGAGTTTTTGGACCGATATCTAATGCTTCCCAATCAGATGGAATTTCACTAATTGGCACAATCTTTGTATTGGCATCATTTGAGAAATCATCAGCTACTAATACATCTTGAGGCATATAGAAGTTCACGCCATTTTTCTTCGCTTTTTCCATGAAGGTTTTAGCAAGATCGATTTTGTCTTCTTCAAGTAGTGACAACCCAACTTCGTGACCTAATGCTTTTACGAATGTGTAAGCAAGTCCGCCACCAATAATTAAATTATCTACTTTATCAAGAAGATGGTCAATAACACCAATCTTATCTTTTACTTTCGCTCCACCGATAATAGCTGTGAATGGGCGTTTAGGCTCCGTTAAGGCTTGTCCAAGCACTTCAAGCTCTTTTTCCATTAAGAAACCAGCTGCGGAAGGAAGGTGTTTTGCAATGCCTTCTGTAGAAGCATGAGCACGGTGAGCTGCACCAAATGCATCATTCACATAAAAATCAGCTAAAGAAGCAAATTCTTTTGCAAGCTCAGCATCATTCTTCTCTTCACCAGCATAGAAACGTACGTTTTCAAGCAATAGAATGTCACCATTCTCAAGCTTACTTACATCTGCTTCTGCTACTTCACCGCGAGCTTCAGTACTTGCTGCAACAGGCTGACCTAATAGCTCAGACAGACGCTCTGCAACTGGCTTAAGACGAAGCTCTTCAACTGCTTCACCTTTAGGACGACCTAAGTGACTAGCAAGAATGACTTTTGCCCCTTGATCTACTAAATGCTTAATCGTTGGAAGTGCTGCTTTGATACGAGTTTCATCCGTGATTGCTCCATCTTTCATTGGAACATTAAAGTCAACACGCACAAATACACGCTTCCCAGTTAATGTTACGTCTTGAAGGGTTTGTTTATTCATAACGAACCTCCTCCTATTCATATGTTGTGACAAGCGGAAAGGGGAGTCAGATTCTGGACCCTCCTCCCCTTCTATGCCGCTCGCTTAATTATAGCCCTTTGCTAGCAATGTATTCAACTAAGTCAACGACACGGTTTGAGAAACCAGTCTCGTTATCATACCAAGAGATAACTTTAACCATGTTACCTTCCATAACCATTGTAGAAAGTGCGTCGATTGTAGAAGAATGAGTGTTACCATTGTAATCTTGAGATACAAGTGGATCTTCAGAGTATCCAAGAATTCCTTTAAGGTTACCTTCAGCCGCTTCTTTAAGAGCAGCGTTTACTTCTTCAGCTGTTACTTCTTTATCAAGTTCAACAACAAGGTCAACTAGAGATACGTTTGGTGTAGGAACACGCATTGCAGCTCCGTTAAGTTTACCTTTAAGTTCAGGAAGAACTAGTGCTACTGCTTTAGCAGCTCCTGTTGAAGTTGGGATGATGTTCTCAGCTGCAGCACGCGCACGACGGTAGTCTTTGTGCGGAAGATCAAGGATTTGTTGGTCGTTCGTGTAAGAGTGAACAGTGTTCATAAGTCCACGACGGATACCAAATTGATCGTTTAATACTTTCGCAAATGGTGCTAGGCAGTTTGTTGTGCAAGATGCGTTAGAGATAACGTCATGGCTTGCTGGATCGTATTTGTCTTCGTTAACACCTACAACAACTGTGATATCCTCATCAGATGCTGGTGCAGAAATGATAACTTTTTTAGCTCCTGCTTCGATGTGCTTCGCAGCGTCAGCACGCTTCGTGAAGAAACCAGTAGACTCAATTACAACTTCTACTCCGTGCTTATCCCATCCGATTTCAGCTGGGTTACGCTCAGCAGAAACTTTGATTTCTTTACCATTTACAACTAAAGAGTTGTCTTTTACTTGAATGTCAGCATCAAGGATACCGTGAACCGTGTCATGCTTAAGTAAGTGTGCAAGCATGTTTGCATCCGTTAAATCGTTGATTGCTACTACCTCTACGTTAGGGTTGTTAAGAGCCGTGCGGAATACGTTACGTCCAATACGACCAAAACCGTTAATACCAATTTTTGTTGCCATGTTAAATTCCTCCTGACTTCTATTAAAAAGCTTAATCTATCAAAAAGGGCAAAACCCTTTTCTTCCTATTCATTGTGAAGCAATCTTTTAGCTGCAGCCTCATCTGTAATGAGAACATCACTTGGTCGATGCTTCATGTAAGCTGCTATGGCATTGGCTTTTGATGCACCACCTGCAACAGAAATCACATGCTTTCCTGCATCTAGCTCATCCAATTGAAGACCAATTGTCCGCTGTTTGTGAATAATCTCTCCCATTTGGTTAAAGTAATAACCAAATGCCTCTGCTACTGCGTGTTCCCGTTTTAATTTATTCATAAACGGTTCTTCTGAGCTTCGTCTGGCAGCCATTCTAGTAGCATCACCAATCCCATGTAGTAAAATTCGAGATGTTTTAATTAAATCTAGAATTTCCTTGACGGAAGGCTCAAGTACTAATGAAGAATACGCTTCTTCACTTAGCTGATCTGGAACATGCATGAGCCTGTATTCAGCTCCTGCTCGATCAGCGAATTCTGCGCTAATGGTGTTGGCTTGATTTTCAACTCGTTCTCCGAGCCCACCTCTAGCTGGAACAAAAATCGATTGACTCACCTTTGGATCAGGCGTCATCATTTGTGCAACAGCAGCAAGCGTCGTTCCGCCCATTACTGCAACAACTGAGCTTGGAATAATGATTGATTTTAGCTCAAGGACACAAGCCTGCCCCATCTCTTGCTTTACCCAATCTTCTTCATCACTATTTCCCGGCACTATAACGACCTTTGTCACGCCAAGCTTTTGTTCAAGCTCCGTTTCAAGGGCACGTAACCCGAGAATTTCCTTCATCATTTCCTCAAGCTGAACAAGAACAGTTTCTCCTTCTCTTGTTAAACTCATTCCCGCCGTATTAAATGAAATAAGACGTTGGTCCTTCAGAAAGGTGACTTCACCTCGAACTACACGTTCAGAAAGCTGAAGATTCACGGAAAGCGACCTTCGACCAATCGGTTGTTTAAGATGAACAAACTGTAGCATTCTGTATCGCTTCTGCATGGTTTCTACTAAATCTGGTACTAGCTGTTTTTGGATATTAACCAGCTTTCTCAACATTTCGCAGCACCTCTTCCTCAGATAGGGACCTAATACGTCCCGCGATGACATTTTACGTCCCGACTTATGCGCACGAAACGTTTGCCACAAAGTCATCATACCAATCGTTCACCAAAATGACAAGTTTTTTAGCTTAGTTTTTTTCATTTGATAATCTGTTAGCATGAGTGGCAGACTGAATTGAATCCTTTAACGTATCGTATGAAAGGATTCCTTCATCGGCAACTTGTCCATTAACCGTCACCACTGGAATGCGAAACATGTAGGTTTCAAGCAAAACATCGTCTTGATAAATATCAATGGTTTGATAGTTGATGTTTAATTGATCTAACACCTTTTTACCTTTTTCACATAAAGAACACTGATCCTTTGAATAGAAAATAATCTCCATTAAGAGTTCCCTCCATTTATTTGCTTCTATTCACAGTATACCAAACAAGCTTTTCATAACTAACGGTTTAACTTCTTTTAGAAACGGAAATGATGAATAGAGGAATTACGCAATGAATAGGGAATGTATATGTGTAGAGTGGTTTATATTTGACCTTCTCTGACCTAATAGGTATGATGTACATAACAGCAATGAAAGAGCTGACAAACAGTAAATTGAATTTAAATTACATTTCACAGGAGGAATGATCCATGAATCTCATCCCTACAGTTATTGAACAAACAAACCGCGGCGAGCGCGCGTATGATATCTACTCTCGTCTTTTAAAAGATCGTATCATTATGTTAGGAAGTGCCATTGACGATAACGTAGCAAACTCAATCGTTGCTCAATTACTATTCCTACAAGCAGAAGATCCAGACAAAGATATCTCTCTTTATATTAATAGCCCAGGTGGTTCCATCACAGCTGGAATGGCAATCTACGACACAATGAACTTCATTAAGCCAGATGTATCAACAATCTGCATCGGTATGGCTGCATCTATGGGTTCATTCCTACTAGCAGCCGGAGCAAAAGGAAAACGCCTTGCACTCCCTAACAGTGAAGTAATGATTCACCAACCATTAGGTGGAACACAAGGTCAAGCGTCTGATATTGAAATCCACGCTCGTCGTATCATCGAAATGCGTGAGAAACTAAACGAAATCCTATCAGAGCGCACTGGTCAATCAATCGACATCATTTCTCGTGACACTGATCGTGATAACTTCATGACAGCTGAACGTGCAAAAGAATACGGTCTAATTGACCAAGTGATCTCTTCTCCATCTGATCAGAAATAATAACGAAGAAAAGCAGCCTGCGTGGCTGCTTTTTTTATGTGGGCAGGTCGTATGTTGGTGCCGGGATTAGCTATGATCTTAAGTTTACTGCTTACAACCCGCTACCAGGATGAGAAGACTTGGAGCTTTGGGTAATTTTATAGATAATCATGTTTAGAATGAGTGATCTCAGCATTTTTGAACATTCTAGATGCTTTTTGAGCACGGATTTCGCTTTTTTGCGCTTTCTACACCTTTTTGAGCACGGACCTCGCTA
>NZ_JBNNQX010000001.1:48938-329341 GCF_050276055.1 Alkalihalobacillus sp. NPDC127517
CTTTTTTGCGCTTTCTACACCTTTTTGAGCACGGACCCCGCTTTTTTGCGCATTCTACACCTTTTTGAGCACGGACCCCGCTTTTTTGCGCATTCTACACCTTTTTGAGCACGGACCCCGCTTTTTTGCGCATTCTAAAACTTTTTTTAGCACATCTAATTTATTTCAGAACCTCCACACACAGCGGACGGGATGGGCGGCCGACTCCTAAGGGATGAAAAGGCAAGGTTGAAATGATTCAGGCGCAGCCAGAATTAGTTCAACGCCTTCCCTTGGAAAGCGTGCCGACCAGCACGGGAGCGACCTCATTGCTCAGCATCATAACATCTAGCTCTAATCGCTCTTGAGCAGCACAAAAAAAGCAGCCCACACGGCTGCTTTTCCCTTAAGCGTTCTGAATATAATCAACTAGCGTATCTAATGCTTCTTGTTCGTCGTGTCCATCTGTACTAATCACAATTGTTGCATTGTGCCTAATAGCTAAGCTCATAATGCCCATGATGCTTTTTGCGTTTGCTACCTTTCCATCCTTCTCAATATTCACAACGGATGTAAAACGATTCGCTTCTTGTACAAACATGGCTGCTGGTCTTGCCTGCAAGCCTCCCTTAATGGCAACCTTCACTTCCGACTTAAGCATAACGAGTCCCCCTTTGATTAAAGTATATTCAGCTGTTTATCATATCTCCTGATCGGATCTTCTCTGCAATCTCATCAATCTTTTTCAATCTATGATTAATCCCAGACTTGCTCACTTTACCACCCTCAAGCATGTCCCCAAGTTCCTTTAGCGTCACATCTTGATGAGTTAATCGAAGCGTAGCAATGTCCCTTAGTTTTGGTGGCAACTGATCCAATCCAATTGTTCGTTGGATCAACCGAATGTTTTCAACCTGCCTAAGAGCTGCACCAACCGTTTTATTCAGGTTGGCCGTTTCACAATTCACAAGTCGATTTACAGAATTTCGCATATCCTTTAAAATGCGAACATCTTCAAAATAGAGCAACGCCTGATGGGCTCCAATTATGCTCAGAAACTCTGTAATTTTCTCACTTTCTTTAATGTATACAATAAAGCCTTTTTTCCGTTCTAGTGGCTTTGCTCGTAATCCGTATTCGTTCATTAATTCACATAACGATTGATTATGTTCTTCTGATGAAGAAAAAATTTCTAAGTGGTAGGAGGAGGTTTCCGGATGATTCACAGAACCACCCGCTAAGAAAGCTCCCCGCATATATGCTCGTTTTCGCTGTTCTGTATGAAGAAACCCTGGTGAAACCGAACGAATCAGTGTAAACCCTTCGCCAATTATTCCTAGCTTCTCCATTAGAGGTTTAGCTCCTCGTGAAACCCTAACCAAGTAGACATTGTTCTTTTTTAATCTCATCTTTTTTCGAACAAGTAATTCGATAAAAATCTCTGGAAACAACTGTTTTAAGAGTGTATAAATTCGCCTGGCAATCGCAGCATTTTCGGTGGTAATATCCAAACCGACCTGCTGCCTAGCAAACGAGAGTGAACCATTCATACGAACGAGAGCAGCCAACTCAGCTGAAGCTTGTGGAGTCACAGGATCAAGCTGAGTTAATTCTTTTTTTACTTTAGCTGCAAAAGACATCTTGTCCCCCCCTTTCAGATGAATCAAATTTAAGTCAGGGGCACATCCATGCTCCCTGATCGAAGAATGGCCTCTGATACCATTTTTGCGTTATGTCTCAATTGACCATCCTGCTCTAACACAAAGTCATCACAGATAATGTTTACACCCATATCTTGTAGCCGTTGATGATCAACTGTAACAGGGAATGCAATCTCTTCCTCGTATCTTGCGCGCACATTCTGAGAAACGACTGAACCATTCACTAAGATATCATCGACTAGATCAGGACCACAATGAGAAATCAGTCCGTACAAATGATCAGATGCAGAATATCCATCTGTCTCACCTAATTGGGTCATCGCGTTACAGATATACATTTTTCGAGCCTTGGATGCTCGAATAGCTTCTACGATTCCTGGTACGAGTAGATTTGGTAATACACTTGTATATAAGCTGCCAGGCCCGAGTACGATAAGGTCTGCATTCTTAATGGCTTCGAGACTTTCGGGTAAAGGTTCAATCACTTCAGGTGTTAAAAAAACACGCTTAATCGGCTTACGAACCGTAGGAATTTTTGATTCACCCGTAACAATGGAACCATCTTCCATCTCTGCATGAAGCACAATGCTTTGATTCGCAGCCGGAAGAACGGTCCCACGTACATTTAACACTCGACTGACAGCAACAATGCCTTGATGGAAGTCACCTGTAATGGATGTCATCCCGGCAAGAAGCAAGTTCCCTAACGAGTGCCCTGATAAGCCACTGCCGTTTTCAAATCGATGCTGAAACAGCTCTTCAACCAATGGTTCTACCTCGGCTAAAGCAGTTAATACATTTCGCACGTCTCCTGGTGGCGGGATATCTAGTTCTTTGCGTAGTATGCCTGAGCTTCCGCCGTCGTCAGCTACAGTTACAATGGCCGTTATATTAACCGGGAATGTTTTAAGACCACGCAGTAGAACAGATAAACCTGTGCCACCTCCTATGACAACTACATTCTTACTCACAGGTTAAGGACCTTTCGTTTAGCGATATCGCGATGCGTTGCATGAACCTCATACTCCGCTTCAAATTGTCTCGCGAAATGCTCCACTAGTGTGACAGAACGGTGTTGACCACCTGTACAGCCAATGCCAATAACCACTTGGCTTTTGCCTTCTCTCTTATATTGAGGAAGCATAAAATCAAGTAGATCAGTTAATTTATCCACAAATTGCTGAGTTTCCGACCACTTAAGTACATAAGACGAAACTTCTTTATCTAACCCTGTTTGTGGCCGCATATGCTCAATATAGTGTGGATTCGGCAGGAAACGAACATCAAATACTAGGTCTGCATCGATTGGTATTCCATATTTAAATCCAAATGATAAAAGCTGTATGGAAAATGATTGTCTCGCATTAGTTGAGAATCGCTGAATAAGACGCTCGCGTAATTCAACCGGTTTTAAATCCGTTGTATCAATAATTAATTGAGCGCGTCCTTTTAGTTCTTCGAGCATTTCTCTTTCTAAGCGAATTCCTTCAAGAGGCAAGCCATTTTTGGCCAAAGGATGGGTTCTTCTCGATTCCTTATAGCGTTGGACGAGCTTATTATCTTTTGATTCAAGAAACAAGATTTGCACAGCTGGTTTCATATGGCTGTTGCTTAATTGATCAACAGCTTCGAATAAATGATCAAAGAAACGTTGTCCACGTAAATCCATAACAAGCGCCACTTTATTCATCTTGCCACTGGCTCCTTCGACTAAATCCATGAACTTGGGGAGCAATGCAGGAGGAAGATTATCCACACAGAAATAACCTAAGTCCTCAAAGCTCTGTACAGCAACCGTTTTTCCTGCTCCTGACATCCCCGTAATTATGACAATCTCAATGGTTTGTTCTGTCTCACCCATTCATTAACACCCTTTTCCTATTCTGGCTTCGTTTGTGCGGCTGGGTCTAGGCGTGACCGTAAAAGCTTATAATCCGGCGTGTAGTAAAACGTCCCATATTGAACGCCGTGACCGTTTAAGGCATGTTCAATGATGAACTTGTCTCCTTCAGCCATTGGCAGCTGAGCTACTTCTTCGCACGGCCACCATTTTAATTCCCCTTCAGGAGATTGCTCGAGCAAGGTACCTGAATACGCTTCTGCTTTAAATGTAAACAGCATCCACTCTGAACGAGTTTCATTGTTTTCTTCTATTACAATGGTATATACACCATTTAATTCTGGATGACTGACTGATAAGCCTGTTTCTTCCCTAATTTCTCTTGTGGACGATTCTTTTATTGATTCTCCAGATTCCATCTTTCCTCCTGGAGCGACCCACCAGCCTCGACTGGGTTTTTGGAGAAGAAGTACTTGATCATTTGTTACAAGTACGCAATTTGTAACCCTTTGCAATTCGATCACCTCATTGTCTATACCTCATAAGTATACATTTATTTTAGGACTGCTACAATTATTCAAGGAACGATTTAAAGGATTTGACAAAAAAAAGGGCACGAGCTTCAAAAGCTCGTGCTAAAGATATATAAAAAGGGGGTCAATTACTTAAACATAGTATAACAGTTTAATATTTCATGATTGTTACAGAATGATTAAGAAGGAATTACGAAACCCTTGGCACGCAAGGGTTTCAGCATAAGTCCATTTTCGAAAATTGACTATTTTATACCGTCTTTATGACTACTTTTTATACAACAGTTTGGCAATTCGTCACGGATTGACTTTTTCAGCAAGACTTTCGATGTAATGTTGCACATTTTGCGCTGCAACACTTCCATCACCTGTTGCCGTTACAATTTGACGAAGAGATTTTTCGCGAACATCTCCTGCTGCAAAGATACCAGGAATTTTTGTTTCCATCTCTTCATTTGTCACAATGTATCCTTCTTCGTTCAGGATACCCAGGTTTTTCACACTTTCATTTAGTGGAAGTAAGCCAATGTAAATGAATACGCCGTCTGTTTTAAAATCAGAGACTTCATCTGTTTTTGTATTTTTCAGTTTGACGCTACCTACTTTTCCGCCTTCTTCATCGATCTCAGTAACGACGTGATTCCAGATGAACTCCACTTTGTCATTATCAAATGCACGTTGTTGTAAGATCTTTTGGGCACGCAATTCATCACGACGGTGAATAACCGTTACCTTAGAAGCGAATCGCGTTAAGTAAACCGCTTCTTCAACTGCAGAGTCTCCTCCACCTACTACTACTAGCTCACGATTTTTGAAGAATGCTCCGTCACAAACCGCACAATAAGATACACCGCGTCCGCCAAGCTCTTTTTCACCAGGTACGCCAATTTTCTTATATTCTGCCCCTGTGGTAACGATCACAGCACGTGCGCGGTATTCTTTTGATCCCGCAATCACTCGTTTCGTGTCGCCTTCATCTATAATTTCCTTAATATCTCCATATGCATATTGGGCACCAAATTTCTTTGCATGCTCAAACATTTTTGTTGAAAGATCTGGTCCTAAAATATGATCAAAACCAGGGTAGTTTTCAACTTCTTCAGTATTAGCCATTTGACCACCTGGAACACCTCGCTCAAGCATTAATGTGCTTAATTGTGCACGAGATGTATATACAGCTGCGGTCATTCCTGCAGGACCTGCTCCTGCAATAATGACATCATAAATGGTTTCTTCACTCATGGTTCGTACCCTCCTAAAATACACGTTAGAACGTATGTGTGTCTATCGTACTCAAATCACTGTAAACTGTCTATTGATCTGCTCACAAAGTCTGTGGCCATAAACGAAAGCATAACTTACTTTTGTCTAAATGAGCGAGATCTTCCAATCTTTCTTCTGTTTCAGTATGTCCTTTTTTGATTGCTTTTTTCCATGAAGAAATGGCTCTCTCTTGTTTTCCAAGATGGAACTGGGCAACACCAAGGCAATCGTACAGCTCAGGATCAAGATCAAAGGTTAATGTGTCTACCTCTGCTAAGCGTTTTTCTGCTTCCTGATACTCGCCTAACGCACAAAGTACACGCGCTAATTTTAAATAATGATCTGTATCCATTGGATAGACCTGACCAAGCACTTTCGCATAAGATTTTGTTTCGCTTATTTCACCTAGCTCCTGATTAAATAAAGCAAGGTTACATAAGGCAAATAGATTACCTTTATCCTCCGTAAGTACATGCTTAGAGATCGTAAATGCTTTTCCAATTTGTCCTGATCTGAAATAGGCTTCAGCTAAATGATTAAAGGCAGCCCAACAGTTTGGGTAATCCTCCACCATTTCTTTTAACACTGGAATGGCCTGTTCTGGCTTGTTTTGCTTTAGAAAAGATCCAGCTGTAGTATGGCCAGAAATTAAGCTTTCAATCTCTTCTGACTCATCCTCCATTGCTAGTTCTTCTTCCTTAAGCATTTCCAGTAACTCTTCAGCACCCTCGAGACGAGATTCAGGTGTGGTCTCCTTAAGATATGTTTTTACTGATTGTTCAGCTACTAAAAACTGACCTAAATAAGCATAGTTATTGGCCATAAAAAAGTAGCATTCAGGATAATCCTTCGTCACGGTTAACACATCACGAAGAATATCATTCGAACGCTCATATTCACTAAGCTCTGACAATACAGCAGCTAGTTGAATTTGAAAAACAGGTTCTTTATCTGTCAGCTTTACCGCACGTTCAAATAACGTAACAGCACGCTTTAAGTTCTTTTTTTTGTAGGCATCAATGCCTCTATGAAAGAAGTAATCTCCATTTTGTAGGAATGGGATTACATTGGTATGCTTTTTTTGATAAACCGATACATCCATATAGACTGCTTTCCCTCCAGATGTCTTCTATGTGCTTGTCCAGTATACATCATCTGTATGAAAAATGGGAGAGAAGCGATTGAAAGATTACTCCTGATTATACGAGTTCATCTAAAAGATCCTTCATACCAGTAAACACTATTCTATATGCTTAGCCTCATACTCGTTATCGCCCGCATTACAGAATAAGTTGATTTTAACTGGCAACACATATTTATGAGCTATGATAAGACTAAATGTTTCTTCAAAATTCCCTTTTTAGATAGGGTGGCCGCTAATATCTGCGTTCTGTTCTGTCCCGTCTATAACATAGTTAAGAAACTGTGCGCAGCAAATTGTATGAATAGAATTGAAAAGAAATATTTAAGAATTAAAACTTTTGCGTTATTTTCTCACTTTATAACCCGAAATAATATATTGGAGTTTTCAGGTAAATAGTAAGAGCAATATATAGTCTATAAAATAAAACAGCCACGGGTCTAAACCCATAGCTGTTTCAAACCTATATCGGTATCCTGGATTTTCTTAATGTATTGTTTGTTATGCCTTTGCTTTTAATGAATAGATCACACTGACAAAATCACCTTTCAATACAGGGATATTCAATCCAATTTGTTCGAGACGATCTCCATAATCGGATCGATTTTGTTCCTTAATAAAATACTGCCAGTTACGGTTCAAGCCATTTAACTTAATTCGTTTTTTAATAGGGACAGGTTCTGCCAATACTCTATAGAAAAAGACAATGGCTTCCTTCTTATCTTTAGACACAAACATCCAACTCGTTTCGTTCTCATTAAATGGACTTTTTAATCGATAAAAATCTCCGTTTTGAATGAGTGGTCGAATTTCTTTGTAAGCTGTAACTTGTTCTTTAACACTTTTTTTCTCTTCACTTGTAAGCTTTGTCAAATCAAGTTCGTAACCAAAATTACCTGACATCGCCACATTCCCTCGTATATCAAGAGGTGTCAAACGGTGAACCTGATGATTTGGAACCGTAGAAACATGAGCACCTATGCTACTAATTGGATATACTAAGCTTATTCCGTATTGAATCTTTAATCGTTCAATCGCATCTGTATTATCACTTGTCCATGTTTGCGGCATATAATGGAGCATACCTGGGTCAAATCTTCCTCCGCCACTTGAACAGCTTTCAAATAGAATATCAGGAAACTCAGTTGTAATTCGCTCTAATAAACTATACAAGCCCAGTACATAGCGGTGTGCTGTTTCTGCCTGATTTTCACTTAATAAGTTGGCTGAACCTATCTCAGTAAGACTACGATTCATATCCCATTTCACGTAACGGATAGGTGCCGATTGAAATAAATCTTTTAGAGTAGAATACAAATACTCCCGAACATCCTCTCTCGTTAAGTCAAGGACGAGTTGACTTCTATGTTCTGATCTTCTTCGTCCATCTACATGGATACACCAATCTGGATGTTCTCTGTAAAGGTTACTTTCAGGTGATACCATCTCTGGTTCAACCCATAGCCCAAAGTCCAGCCCCTTTTTGTTAATATTCTCACCCAAGTGCTTTAAACCATTTGGAAGCTTTCTTTTGTCAACGGACCAATCACCTAAAGATGTGGTATCATCGTCTCTTTTTCCAAACCAGCCATCATCTAACACAAATAATTCAATTCCTGCTTCCTTTCCTTCTTCAGCAATCGCAAGTAGCTTATCTTCATCAAAGTTAAAGTAGGTTGCTTCCCAGTTATTCACCAAAATCGGTCGTTGTTTATCACGGAAATTCCCTCTACATAAACGTTCTCGGTATAATGAGTGGTATGTTCGCGACATTTGACCTATTCCGTTTTGCGAGAACACCATTACGGACTCAGGCGTCTGAAATTCAGAGCCTGCTTCTAGCACCCAGTTAAAATCAAATGGATTGATTCCTAGAGATAGCCTTACCGATTGGAAGGAGTTAATCTCTGCTTCAATTCTAAAACCTCCACTATAAACTAAGCTAAAGCCGTATGCTTCACCCTGATCTTCATCGGTCTCAGGCTTAACCAATGCCATAAATGGATTAAGTTGATGACTACTCATTCCTCTACGACTTTCAATAATGGTGCTACCAGAATGTAATGCACGCCGTTCAAGATTTCCTTCCCGTGCCCAAGCACCTGATAAATAAAGCGATTCAAATGAATCTCCTTCAGGAAAATCAATACTTGCACTTAATGCACTCCAAAGGCGTAATGATTGCGTACCCCTGTTCTCAAATCTAGTATTTCTGCATATAACAGACCGATCATGAAAAATGGTATAAGATAAATAAATACTAAGACTAGCGTATGAATCAACGAGTTCAATTTCTAACGTTTCCGCTTCACTTTCTTTCTCAGTATATACAGATGGCAGACCTGCTAATGAAGATTTGCCCTTGAAAATACGATGACTTTTATAAAGAGCTTCAGTAACCCTTGTTCCATCTTCAAGCTGAACTATATATGCGGGATGTCTAAAATCTCCCGTTCCATATTGAGGGTATTCTTGTGGTAATCGATCTAACCCGTATTTTTCATCATCTTGTACGATATCTACTAGATTCTGATTATTATGTAACCGAGCACCCCAATATAAATGAACAGGGTAACCTTCGTTAATGGATAATACATAACTCATCTCTTTTGATTGAAGGTGAAATAAACCATGTTCTGTTTGAGAATAAATAACCATAAATAACCTCCGATGCTTTTTTAATAGTAAGTAATACGGTAAAATATTTAATAAGACAACTAGGAGGAGTTAACTCTATGTCTCAAAAAATGGTTTATGTTCCTAAGAACATTCATTTTCTTGATCTGTATCTGCATAATTTCGGTGAAGAAAAATGTACACCTTATCATTCTTACGGGCCTGCTATTAGAGAGTATCATCTTATACATTACGTTCTTGAAGGAAAAGGAATGTATAAAATCGACAATCAACTGTTTGAGATATCAGCTGGTCAAGGGTTTTTAATTCCTCCAGATGTCGTCTCGTTTTATCAAGCAGATGCAGAATACCCATGGCAATACTGTTGGGTAGGTTTTCATGGCCTTCAAGCAAAGCACTTCATTAAGCAGACTTCACTAACAAGAAATGAACCCATTTTTCAAGATAAAGACGCCTCATTTGCCAATCGTATTACTCAAATGCTTACAGCTGATTCCGTATTAAGACAAACTGCTCTTTTATATCTATTACTTGATGACCTGACGAAATCCAATCCTCGTCAAGTTCACTCTGAACTAACGATTTCTAAACAAGAAATCTATGTCAAAATGGTCATCGATTTTATTGATATGCACTTTTCTGATAAACTTACCGTCTTTCAAATTGCTAGATTTGTTGGTCTTGATAGGAGCTATCTCACATCTCTCTTCAAAACGTATATTGGTCTAAGTATTCAGGAATATCTCGTTAATTATCGAATATCTAAGGCATGTCTTCTTTTGAAGAACTCTGACCATGCAATTGGAGATATTTCACGTTCAGTGGGTTATCATGACTCATTGTTATTTTCCAAGTTATTCAGAAAGAAAATGGGGATCTCCCCTAAGAATTATAGAATGGAACAAAAGCATAATAGGGGAGAAGAGGAAGAGGTCCTATAAAAAGACGGACTTCCTTTTTTTATTTTTTATCATATTCAGTTCGTAGCTTATCACCCAACTTTTTGAGTTCTTCTTCAACATCTAAATCTTTGTTATTGATTTGATCAATGACCGGCTGAACATTAGTAAGAGCTTCAGACTTCTCAGGGAAAAAGCTCTGTACAACCGTATTCTCTTCCATAGCTTTTGCTACGATTGCGATATTATCAGGTGCATAATGACTCGTTCCAAATGTATCAGCTGCACGAATGACAGAAGGATAAGCGCCAACAATATCAGCTTGAATCTCTTGACCTTTCCCATAAGTAAGAAACTCAAGTAATTTCCAAGCCTCTTCAGGGTGTTCCGTTTGTGAACCAATGGCAACCGGAAGCCCTAGCAGCTGAGACTTATTACCTTCCTTTCCTCCAGGCAGTTCTTGAATATCCCATTCAAAATTCCCGTCTTCTGAATAAGCACGCCAATGCCAAGGGCCAGCTATACCCATCGCCGCTCTACCAGCTAAAAATAGATCGCCTAAGCCTTCAGATTCAGTTGCCGTTGGTGCAACTTTATGCAAGTTTGATAGATCACGAATCCATGAAATGGCTTCAACTGACCCAGGAGAATCAATCATAACTTCTGTTCCATCCATACTGAATACTTCTCCACCATTTTGAAGTAACGCTTCCATCCAATAGTATCCACTAGTTCCGAATTGAGTTATTTTTCCGTTTTCCTCTATGGTTAATTCTTTTGCCTTCTCTAAAAAGTCATCCCATGTCCATCCTTCTTCAGGGTAGTCCACGCCAGCTTCATCAAACATATCTTTGTTATACACAAGATGATGAGTAATCAAATCTCGAGGTAAGGCATACACGCTATCCTCATATCTCCCCATCTCCCAAGCACCTGGAAGCCACTCATCTTCACTTAATCCGCCTTCTTCCAGCAAATCATCTAATTCCATAAGTAGATTCTGACTAGCAAAGCTTTGCAAGGCTGTATCTCGAACCCAAGTCACATCTGGCTGATCTCCACCCGCAGACATGGTTACAAATTTCTCGTTTACGTTATCGTAAGGTACATGGATTAGTTCAACCTTTATTCCAGGATTCTCCTCCTCAAACACCTCTAAAATTTCTTGATCGCCTTCAAGCTCTGCTGGCCCATTCCCCCATGCAAGCATTCTTAACGTAACAGATTTATTATCGGAGGCATCCCCACCTGACTCATTTCCACATCCAACTAAACCAGTAATTAGCATTGTCCCAGCAAGACCCATTAGCCATTTTCTCTTCATGAAAATTCCCCCTAAGTTTTATCCTTTTATACCTGATAGAGCAATTCCCTCAATAAAATGCTTTTGTGCAAAGAAAAAGATAAGAACGAGTGGGAGTATCACCATTGTACTAGCAGCCATCATAGGACCCCATTGCATGTTTAGTTGGCCATTAAATAGTTGGATACCTAAAGCAAGAGTGTATTTGCTTGTATCATTTAGATAGATTAAAGGAGTAAGAAAATCATTCCAGCTCCCCATAAATGATAGAATCCCAACAGTTAATAAAGCGGGTTTAGATAGCGGAACGACAATTCGCCAAAACACTCCAAATGTCGAGCATCCATCAATGATTGCGGATTCTTCCAGCTCCTTTGGAATAGCTTTAAAGAACTGTCTTAATAAGAAAATAAAGAAGGCGTTCCCAAAGAATGCAGGGACGATTAAAGGTAAAAAGGTATTTACCCACCCTAAATTAGAGAAGATAAGGTAAACGGGAATCATTGTCACTTGAGGTGGCAGCATCATAGTACTTAACAAAATAACAAACCAAAAATTCCGACCTCTCCCCTTAATCCTTGCAAAAGCATAAGCCACAATCGAACTTGAAATGATTGTTCCAAGGACTGTGAACCCAGTGACAATAATTGTATTCATGTAAAATCTTAAAAACGGTACAAGTTCAAAAACCTCCTTATAATTACCCCAATCGATTGGAGAAGGCAAAATCGATGGTGGGTATGTTATCGCCTGAGACTCTGTTTTTAAGGAGGTACTAATTAACCAGATGAACGGTAGTATAAATAAGATTGAAAAACCAATTAAAAGCGCGTAGATCATGATTCTGTCAATCGTTCTACTTTTTTTATAACTTTTATGTGTTTTCATACTAGGATTTAAAATTGCTTTCTCCACTCTACTCACCCCCTCTATTAGTCATCGTATTCATAGTAGACCTTCTTACCAAAAAATTTAAATTGTAGAAGTGTAAACACGAGTATGATTAAGAACAAGATCCACGCTAATGCAGAGGCGTAACCCATCTTAAAGAATTGGAATGCATTTTGATAGAGATAGAGAACATAAAACAATGAGGCGTAGTTTGGTCCACCATTACTCATTACATATGCTTGAGTGAAAACTTGAAATGATCCAATAATTCCCATAATCAGATTAAAGAAAATCACGTGCGAGGTCATGGGTACGGTTACATTCCAAAATTTTCTTAACTTACCAGCCCCATCAATTTCAGCAGCTTCATATAGGCTTGGTGGTACGCCTTGAAGTCCAGCTAAATAAATTACCATTCCTCCACCTACACCCCATAAACCCATGATAATTAAGGCTGGTTTAACCATTGTTTCACTAAGAATCCAATTAGAAGTAGGTAAATTTAAAAAATCAAGGACTGCATTAGCTAAGCCGAATTCCGGCTGAAAAATAAGAAGCCACAATAAGGAGCTTGCTACAGCAGGAACGATAGAGGGTAAATAGAAGATCGTACGAAAAACACCCATAAATTTCACCTTTTGATTTAGTAAAACAGCAAGTAAGTAACCAAATATCAAGCTTATTGGTACTCCAAAAAACGTATAATAAAAAGTATTCCAGAGCGTTTTCCAAAATAGCGGATCGTTAAAGAGTAGATTCTCATAGTTTTCTACACCTATCCATTCAGCCCCACCAAAGATCTGCCAATCAGTAAATGACATGTATAAAGAATAAATCATCGGCCCAGCCGCAAGAACTAAAAAACCAAACAACCAAGGCGAAATAAACAAATAAAATGTAAGAGTCTGATTATTTCTCCTTTTCTTTCTACCAGCCAATACCCACCCCTCCTTATTAAACCAGTTAATTTGTATACGCTTTCATTATTGATATTTTATATTGAAATCTCGCACTTAAGATATGGCTTAATACGTTGAGAATATGGTTAAATGATTGTTATTATGTAAGCTCTAAAACACCCAGCAAAATAATAGCAAAATAAACCAGGTAAAAATCATATGATTTTTACCTGACTTATTTATATACTCTTCTCTTAATACTGTAATACTGAATGCATCATTTAAAAGCTTTTACTTTTGTAAGTATCATGACGCCATAAGGCTCGATTGTACTCGTACTTTGGAGAGTCACGTTAGATAAAAGCTCGTTCATTGGTTCATTTAGGGTAATAGTTTGCTCATCTCCGCTATAGTTTAGTAAAAAGAAATATTCCTTTCCCTTACTGGCTCTTATTGCGAGCTCAATGTTTTTTGGAAGAGTCAGCTCTGATCTTGTCTTTAACCCTGTATCCGTTAATAAAAGACTTGCGAGTTGCTCATTGAAGACACCGCCAAAATAGTAGCAAGTACCTTTTCCAAATCTGGTTTTAACTAGGGCAGGCGCATTAGCATAATAGCTATTTTGATAGCTTGCTAGTACGGTTGTTTTTTCACTTAAGATCGTTAGTACCTCATTAAAAGTTTCTGTCTTCAGAGTATGTTCCCCCCACTCAATATGAGGAGTGTCATCAAACTTATTAATTCTGGTGAAATCATTGACTTCAACGCCGGCTAGATCTGAAAGTAAGCCTGGAAATGACTTCATATAGGCATGCCCATATTCGTTTTTATAGCCTGAACGGCTTCCAAGAATGAGCGTTCCCCCTTGCTCGCAGTATCGCTCTAATAAATTAGCTCGTTTTGAAGTCATAATAGCCGGATGTGGATAGACCAGAACTTTATAGGTCTTGAGTTGGTCGAGAGTCGTATCGTCATTTATAGTGAAACAATCTACAGGTATATGCTGATATTGGAACGCTTTAAACCAAGATCTTATGCTTTTCCCTGTAAATGGCCCGTGCCATGTATCAAGCTCTCCATCCCACTCATTGTCATAATCATGTAAAATGGCACCTTCTGCTAAAAAATGCGTCCCAAATAGTTCTTCTCCAACACGTTTAAGTTCATTTCCAGTAGTCTCCACTTCTTTTAATCTTCGGTTCG
Organism: Alkalihalobacillus sp. NPDC127517; assembly: GCF_050276055.1. Taxonomy (NCBI): domain Bacteria; kingdom Bacillati; phylum Bacillota; class Bacilli; order Caryophanales; family Bacillaceae; genus Alkalihalobacillus; species Alkalihalobacillus sp. NPDC127517. The sequence goes on from NZ_JBNNQX010000001.1 coordinate 63,188, forward strand.
GCTTGTTGTCATAATTGTTTAAACCATGCCAATACATTTCTGTTCCTTTGGTAGCCGTGCGCCATCGGAAGTACAGAACCATATCTGCACCATGAGCAATGGATTGATAAGTCCATAATTTAATTTGACCAGGCTTTGGTGTGGGTTGCTCTAACCGATTAACCCAACCTCCTGGACCGCTCTGTTGTTCAAATATAGCAAACTGGCTACTAATATCTCTTACTGTGCTAAGGTTCCAGCTCCACTTCCGATCTAAAAGTGGACCCTCTTCTCCCTCTGAGAATACATATCCAAAGTTAGGGTATGAATCGTAGGCATAAAAATCAAGTAACTCATTTGTTAGTTGATGATGATTCAAATGACCAAACTTCCCGTTTGTAGTAACCCAATGATTAGGTGCATGTGCCCGAATCATATCAGCCTGCAGTTTAGCGAAGTGAATGGTACTATCAGAGACAAAACGTTTTTCATCTAACGCATGATGAGGATTGTCTGAATCGGCTGGAGTAATCCTTGGCAAAAAAATTTGTTCCCAGTCAGAATAAGTTTGATTCCAAAACACCGTCCCCCATGCATCATTTAACTGATCTAACGTTCCATACTTTTGTTTGACCCATTCTCTAAAAGCATCGTGGTCAGCATCAGAATAGAAAACATTGGCCTCACAATTAAATTCGTTACCAATTTGCCAGCCACATATAGCCGAATGATTAGCATAATGCTTGGTAAGCTTTTCTACAATGATTTTAGTGAATTCTCGATAAGTAAACGAATTATAATTATAATGTCCCCTCAGACCGTGATGATGAATAGTTCCATCCTTTGACACATTCAAGACCTCTGGATGATTATGTGTCAGCCAAGCAGGAGGAGTTGCTGTAGGAGTAGACATAATGACCTTTAAGCCACATTCCTCTGCCAATGAGATAGCGCGATCAAAGAGGTCAAAAGAAAAGCTTCCTTGAACCGGCTCAAAAACACTCCATGCAAATTCTCCTACACGTACATAGGTAAACCCCATTTCAACCATACGTTTATAATCATCTGCCCATAATGCTTCATCCCACTGCTCCGGGTAATAACAGACACCCAATTCAATGCTCTTTCCAGGTATCAATCGACTCAATACAAACACTCCCCTAACCCTCGGATGATAACGCTATCATATGAGGGTATATTTCTTAAAATTTGACTTTTACCAAGCCATAACTCGCTTAGAAAACTACTCGCTATAAATAATCCATTATAATTTAACATGTTACAATTTATTAATCTATAGTAATTAGTCGTAAAATTCTGAAAAAACATTTAGAAATAAAGTTCTGCGATGGCAATTACCCTAGCGTTATACCCTTATAACGTTTTTCTAAAATCCATTTTAGGCCACGTCAAAACTACCATTTTTTTGAATTTTTAATATAGTATTTTATAGTACCTTAGGCTTGGTTAAATTAACTATTAGGTATTTTACTCATTTTCAACCTTTAATAACTTACATAAAATAACAGTGTCCGATCAATCTAATGATGTTAAACTGTACCAATGGACATTGTGTTTAGATTCTTAATTCTTATGGAAGAAGGTGTTTATAATTGAAGAAAGAGACCCAATTAGATTTCTTAACCAACTGGTTAGAAGTAACTACTAAACAAGATAAAATTACTGCCGAATTAGAAGCTTCATTAAAAAAAAACAATGATATATCCCTTAAAGAATTCTATGTTATGTTTTATTTATCACAAGAGCCTAATAAAAAACTAAGACTACAGCAACTTCAAGAATTAATTGGATTAAGTCAAAGTGCTATGTCTAGATTAGTCGGAAGACTTGAAGCAAAAACATGTGGAGCATTAGAGAGGTCAACGTGTGAAGATGATAAACGTGGTATTTATACATCATTAAGTCCACTTGGACAAAAGAAGTTCCAAAGAGCATTAAATACTTTTAATGCCGTGATTGACAATTTAGAGATTAATCAAAGTATCTTATCGAATGTTTTAAAAGAAAATAGATGGGTAAAATAGAGAGGGGATCGTAAGAGCCTCTCTTAAATTATACCAGTTGACTTTATGGAGAACAGGTGATAATTTAACAAATACATGCAGGTGCATGCATATATAATTCTAAGGAGTGTTTCCATGAAAGAACCTAATCTTTTTGACTCATTTACTTTTAAGGGTTTAGAACTTAAAAATCGTATAATGATGTCTCCTATGTGCCAATATAGCGTTCCAAAGAAAGACGGAGTAGCTACAGACTGGCACTATATTCATTATGTGAGCCGCGCCATTGGTGGTGCAGGACTTGTGATGGTTGAAATGACTGATGTAGAGCCTGATGGTCGAATTTCTGATTATGATTTAGGCTTGTGGTCTGATGAACAAATCCCAGCACTAAAGCGTATTGTCGATGGAATCCACGAACACGGTGCAAAAGCAGCAATTCAAATTGCACACGCTGGACGTAAAGCCGAAGATGCAGAATTACCTGTAGCACCATCTGCGATTCCATTTGATGAGAACTCTAAAACGCCAAGAGAACTAACAACGGAAGAAGTATACGATCTAATAGAAAAATTTAGACTATCTGTTAGACGAGCTGTTCAAGCTGGCTTTGATGTTATTGAAATTCACGGGGCACACGGGTACCTAATTCATCAATTTCATTCTCCATTAACCAACAAACGAAATGATGAATTTGGTAAAGATTTAACAAAATTCGGTTCGGAAATTTTGAAAGTAGCTAAAAAAGAAATCCCAGAAAACAGACCACTTCTTATGCGTATATCTGCGAAAGAATATGTAGACGGTGGCTATGATATTAATGGGGCTATTGATTTGGCAAAAGCTTATAAAGAAGCTGGTGCCGATATATTCGATATCTCGTCTGGAGGAGAAGGGCAGATTGCAGCATGGGGAAAACCAGGTACTCACGCAGCCTATCAGGTGCCTTTAGCTAGAGACATTAAAAAAGCTTTAGACGTCCCTGTAATTGCTGTGGGTCGATTAGATGAACCTACTCTTGCTAATGCTGTCATTGGGACTCAAGACGCAGATATAGTTGCTGTTGGTAGAGGTATGCTTCGTAATCCATATTGGGCTTTAGAAGCAGCAAAACAGTTAAGAAAAGACAAAAATACAATCATCCCAGTTCAATACGAAGCTGGATTTTAATAGGAGGAATAAAAATGTCTTATATTAAAGGAAAAGTCATAGTTGTAACGGGTGCATCAGGTGGAATTGGTAAAGCTACGGCTGAACACCTTGCAAAAGAAGGAGCAAGTGTTGTCTTAGCTGCTCGAGATAAAGATGAATTAAGCTCAATTGTTTCAAATATTAGAGACAACGGCGGACAAGCAGAGTATAAAGTGACAGATATCACCAAAAAACAAGAGGTACAAAACTTAATTGATTTCACAGTTGAGAGATATAAGAAAGTAGACACCATCATTAACAATGCCGGTTTAATGCTGTTCTCAAAATGGGATAATGCCCACGTGGATGAATGGGAAAAGATGATTGATCTTAACCTTAAAGGTGTGTTATATGGGATTGCAGCAGTCTTACCTCAAATGAAGGAACAGGGCAGTGGACAGATAATTAATGTTGGATCAATTGCTGGACACGCTGTTGGAGAAGGTCATGGTGTATATAGTGCCACAAAATATGCAACTAGAGCTATTACAGAAAGTCTTCGTAAAGAAATGTCTGTTCACCATAACATTCAAGCTGTTTATGTATCGCCTGGTGTAATTGCAACAAATTGGCAGGATGAAGTAACAGATAAAGATGTTAGCGATGTACTTGGTGGTCTAAACGAAGTGGCAATTGCTCCAGAACATGTTGCTGAAACGATTGCTTTTGCAGTAAACAAACCTAATAATGTGATGATAAATGACATTTTCGTCACCCCAACGAAACAGACTTGGTAAAACGTTTTAATTATACACATGCAGATGCATGCAAATAATAGGAGGTTTTCATATGAATGTTTTAGTTATTGGTGCAAATGGTCAAGTTGGTAAAGAAATTATTAAAAAACTGAAAGAAACACCTCATATTTCAACAGCACTAGTACGAAAAGAAGAACAAGTAAAAGAATTAGAAACTCTAGGTGCAGACCATGTGATTTTAGGCGATTTAGAACAAGATTTTTCACATGCTTTTAAAGGGATTGATTCAGTTATCTTCGCTGCTGGTTCAGGTGGATCAACAGGTCCTGATAAAACGTTATTAATTGATCTTTGGGGTGCGAAAAAGGCTGTTGACTACGCAACCGAAGTAGGCATCAAACATTTTGTACAGCTTAGTGCGGCTGACAGCTTAGATGTGGATGAAGAAAGTGACAAGATGAAGCCTTATGCAGTGGCAAAATTTATGTCCGATTATTACATTGAGCAAAGCAATCTATCCTATACAATTGTAAGACCAGGACCAATGAATAATGAGAATGCAACAGACAAGATTGAACTTCATCAAACATCACGCAAAGATCACTTTAATGATTACTTAATTACAAGAGAAGATGTTGCTCATGTTCTTGTGAATTCTTTAGGTAAAGAAAATCTGTTTGATAAGAGTTTCTATATTAAACAGGGTGACAGTAGTATCGAAAATGCACTAAGTACTGTTAAATAAGAAGAAATAGCTATAGGTATTCATTTACCTTCTGCTAAGATTAGGAGGATCATTATGCCAGCTTGTTCGTTAGGTACGCTCTGCAGTTTAAGCCAGTCTCAAAGAAAGCAACTACCAAAAATCTATCATGAGTGGACGAACAGCTCAATGAATCCGAATGCATATGCAAGACGTCTGAACGTCAATGTAAGCCTCTTTAAGAGTGTCATAAAAGAGTACGATCGTTTGGTTTAACCTACACTTTTAGTCTGTGTAGATTAAGGGGAAAACGTTATATCAAAGGCTTGTATCACTTAGATACAAGCCTTTGATTATTCATAAAATGCAGGTGGTTACATAATGTCCTTTAAAAACCAAATAAATACTAAGGAGGAACAATTGTGAATAAACAAGTCTTATTTAATTCTTTTAAAATAAATCATACAGTAATAAAAAATAGAGTTAGTGTAGCACCAATGACTCGAATCAGTGCTACAAAAGATGGCTTTGTAACGGAAAGAATGATTAACTATTACCGTTCGTTTGCTAAAGGTGGTTTTGGCTTAATTATTACAGAAGGTACATATATTGATGATAAACATAGTCAAACTTATCAATTTCAACCTGGCATTGCTTTTGATGAACAAGCCCAAGAGTGGAAAAAAGTAGTAGATGCTGTGCATTCAGAAGGTGGAAAGATCTTTATCCAATTGCAGCATTCGGGCCCACTTTCTCAAGGTAATCATTTTACTAAAGGTGCGATCGCTCCGTCTTCTATTCAGCCGAAAGGAGAACAACTGAAATTTTATTTGGGAGAGGGAGCCTATGAACTACCAAGGGAAATTACAAGAGAAGAAATGAACCAAGTAAAAAATAGCTTTATCGAATCCGCCAAAAGAGCTGAATCGGCTGGGTTTGATGGAATTGAGTTGCATGGTGCGAATGGCTACCTATTAGATTCATTTCTAACAGAATATACCAACCAACGCAGAGATGAATACGGAGGAAGTACCGAGAATCGGGTTCGATTTTTAGTAGAGATAGCCAAGGAGGTAAGTCAAGCAGTAAGTCGTAACTTTACAGTGGGTATGAGGATTTCTCAATCTCAAGTAAATGATTATACGTACACATGGTCAGGTAAAGAAGAAGATGCAAAAACAATTTTTACTGCTTTAGGTGGATCGGGTCTACACTTTATTCATGTTACGGAGTTCCAAGCATGGCAACCCGCTTTCAATGATAATGAACAAAAATCATTGGTATCATTAGCGAAAAAATATAGTCAATTACCGGTCATAGCTAACGGTCAGTTAGAAAATCCCGAACGAGCTATAGAATTATTAAATAATGGGGATGTTGACCTTTTAGCTTTAGGTAAGGGTGCTCTAGCAGACCATGACTGGATTAAGAAAGTAAAAAATAATAAACAGCTATCTGAATTTGATGCAGATAGTGTGTTGTATCCAATAGCAAACATTAAGGATTTTGAAGTTGAATAACTTACGCTTCAAATGCATTGCCATTAAATTCAAGTTGCGGCAGCAGCCGAAGAGCAATGCTCTTCTATGGAGGATATTAAGAGTGCGTCAACTAACTTAAAAAAATTGCAGGTGACTTACAAAACTCTGTGAGTAAGTATGAACTCTAGAGATAATACTAATATGTTAAAAATAGATTCTCAAGGTTTTGTCTCTTAAACCCTTTTTCCACTTGGTGTATTAGCTGCTTCTATCATTAGAGAATAACTGGTAGCAAATCAACTCGAAGGGCGGCGACACCTCTTAAGAGAAGAGGTGTTAGCCATACCATTTTTATAAATTCAAAAAATAGGGCAGAGAATGAAAAAGTAAAAATAAAATAAACAGAACCATATTTATTTCACCTATTTTATTACTCTTTCTTTATACTAAAGTGGTATTCTCCTGATTTAACATAGAAGTACATTCTGCTCTCGCCATTTATTTCTTTTATTTCTTCATTTATTTTACCAACTTCCCTTTCTCTTACAATCTCGTATTCTGTCACGGGTAGAGCAATAAGCGCACTGCTATTAACTGGAATCGACACCTCAACTATGATTTGGTCCTCTTGTTTTTTCCATTGAACGTTTACCCATCCTGCTGCTATATGATGCTTTACGTTAACCCAATCAACATGATCAGCTATAAATGGTGAGATCACGAGAGGCTGTGCTGCTTTCCTTCCAGAGTAATCTCTTTGGATGCCGCCTAATTGAGAGTAAAACCATTCCTCGATGTGCCCCATCATAATATGGTTATGCGAATGGCCCGTGACAGGTCCATCCCAAAATTCAGTTAGACTGGTTGCACCGTGGTTTACTAGAAACCTGTAATAAGGCTCCTTGGATTGCTGAAGCATATTCTCAATAACCGTAGATTTACTATATTTAGATAAAGCTAACAGCAAATATCTATGCCCTACCTCACCACATGTGATCGCATACTCATTTTGAATAATTCCTGTAACTAGGTTAAACAGGACGTTCTGTGCGTCTTCTTTTTTTACTAAATCTAAGGCTAAAGCAGTCGCATTTGATGTTTGACTGTTGGTTGCATAAAACGACCCATTTTCATTATAGAATGCTTGATTGAATGCATTCTTTGTATCCTGCACAAGCTCCGTAAACCTCTTCACATCCTCATGATATCCAAATAAGTGAGCGATTTCGGCTAGAATACGACTGTTTTCATAGAGCATGGCTGTTGCTGTAACAGCAATAGGTGTATGAACAGCAAACCCCTGATTATCATCAGGAACCTCTCCTAAATCTCCCCAGTCACCTAAGCCATGATTCACGATGCCATCTTTAGAACGAGATACTAAATACTCCACATATCTAATCATTTGTGGGTAATGTTTCTTTAAAACGTCCTCATCCCCATACCAGTTGTAATGATACCAAGGAGCCATAACAAATGAACTTCCCCATTCTGGAGAATCTCGAAACCCTTTTTCAAACTCTACATATTCAGGCGCAATATTAGGAACAAAGCCATTTTCTTCTTGAGCTTCCTCCATATCTATAAAGATCTTTTTATATAGAGGTGCTACATTATAGTTATAAAAAACAGAAGGCGCCATTAGATGTAATTGTTCGATCCACCCTAGTTTTTCACGGTGTGGGCAGTCTGTAAATATACTCTTCATATTACTCTTAATTGCCCTATCTATGATGTCATGAATATCGTTCCATTCAGAATTCGAACAGGCAAAGTCTCCAACCTTATCTACATCTGGGTATATCATTTCTCCTTCTACACTTAGGAGCTCTGTCCGTTCTTCTTGATGCGTGAAACGGACTTGTACATATCGGAATCCATGATACATAAATTGTGGTGCCCATTCTTCTACATCACCTTCTCCTCGCAGTGTATAAGTAAAAGATACAGGTTCTCCGATCATAGATTGATCTATATCGCAATTTTCCTTCAGCAATTCTCCTGTGACCAATGTAACAGTTGAACCTCTTTTTCCTGTTACACGAATACGTGGCCAGCCAGAGATGTTTTTCTCTAGATCATATACTTCTATGTCTTTGCGATTAATGTCTATTTTTTTTGCTGCGATGGTTTCTTGGACTTTATTTCTTGGAATCATTCGGCTACAGAGTGTCCCCTTTGGTGCACGTACTAAAGGCGCTGCCACCCACTCATTACCTGAGTCGATAAATCCAACATTGTCCCATCCCGTTTGGTATAGACGTGCATCATAGTCTTCTCCACCATAAATAGATGAAAAAACAATCGGACCTCTACCAATCTTCCAATCTGATCCAGTACCAATCGTCTCCGTTTCGCCATTAGAATACTCTATCGTAAGTTGAACAATACATTTTGGTAAACCGTAGCTTCCTTCGTATTTAACATACCTTTTCGTTTGGCCGTTCACGTGATAGAAGCCACACCCTAACATCATGCCCGCTGCATTCTCACCTTCATTTACATAAGAGGTGACGTCATAGGAATGATACAGGCAGGACTGATCATAGTCTGTCCATCCTGGTTCAAGTACAGCGTCTCCTACTTTAACCCCGTTTAAACGAAATTCATATTGACCTAGTCCACTTACATGAGCAAACACTCGCACAGGTGATCTTGAAATATTGAAGTTATGTCGGAATAAAGGCATGGGCTCTTCACAAGGATCTTGTTTCCATTCTTTTTGAAGAAATGGTGTCAAGCCAATCCAATCTGCTTTCCATTCCTGATTCATTAATCCCATTGTCCAGGTTGAGGGTTCACTCCATCCGCTTTCTTCACCGTTTACATCCCATATACATATAGTCCATACATATCTTTTCTCAGGTAATAAAGGATGTCCTTCATATTTGATAAATTGATGCTGAACCGTATCAATTTTTCCACTATCCCACATATCGGCGTTTCCTTGTTTTAACAAATCCTCTTGAGTCGATACACGTATTCGATAGGCAGTTTGTCTTTGTCCTCTAACAGTTGAATGTGAAAACGCCCAACCAAATAGTGGCTGACGTAATTCTACTCCAAAAGGCTCATGCATCTGTTCTACTGTTAAGTTTATTGCTTTCATGCTATTCAAACCTTAACTCCTCCTTATTTAAGATTTTACTGCTCCTGCTACACCTTCTATAAAGTAACGCTGCATGAATAGAAACAAAATCATGACCGGAATTAATGAAATCGTTGCGGCGGCTGTCATCCCCACATAATCTGAGGTATATGTCCCTACAAAATTCTCCATTCCAACAGCAAGTGTTCTAAGCTCCGGTCTGTTCGCCGTAAAAATAAGTGGAATGAGGAACGAACTCCACGTCCAGATGAATTGCATGATCCCAGCTGTTGCAATAATTGGAGCACTAAGCGGCAACATAATTTGACTAAATGTCCGTAAGAATCCAGCCCCATCTATCTCAGCTGCTTCTTCTAGTTCCTTTGGTATTTTGGCAAAATAGGCAGCAAATAGTAGGATGAAGAGTACGTGTGCACCCGATGATTCTGCCACAATGACCCCTAATAAAGAATCTGATAGACCCAACGCACTCACGATTTTAAATAAAGGGATAATGGTGTAACCTTTTGGTATAAACATGATGGCTACAACCATAAATAGAATAGCTTTCTTCCCTGGAAATTGAATACGGCCTAGAACATAGCCTGTTAATGCACTTAATATCAACACAATTGCAACTGTAGCGAGTGTGAAGATTACGGTGTTCACGAAATAACTTGAAAAGTTTGCACTTGTCCATGCTCGAATATAATTGTCCCATTGAAATTCTGTAGGAAATGGATTTGTCCCCCCTGCCAAAAATTCAGTGTTGGTCTTAAATGAAGACAAAATCATCCAAATGAAGGGATAAATCCATACAAATCCAAAGAGAATCAAACAGATATGTATGGTTGTTCTGGCAAATTTACTTGTAATCATTTTTTCAGCCTCGCTTTCTTTCTACTAAGACGAAACTGCCTAATCTCTTTTGAGAACGCTCCTAAACTGAATACAACACTTATGAAAAAGGTGAATAGACCTAATAACACACCTGCTGCAGATGCATATCCCATTCTAGTTTGTCCTCCTGAAAATTCAGAAGAAAAAGCGTAATTGTATATAAATAAATCAAGCGTTTCCGTTTGATAGTAAGGTCCACCATTTGTCAGTGTTTTGACGAGATCAAATGCATTGATCCCCCCCACAATCGATAGTAACAATATGACCGAAAGCATTGGTTTTAAAAGTGGTAATGTAATATGAATCAACGTTCTCCAAAACCCTGCCCCGTCTAATTGAGCCGATTCATATAAATCGTTCGGAATGGATTGAAGCCCCGCCAGCCAGTAAACCATATTAATTCCCAGCCCTTTCCATGAGCCAATTACAATTAATAAAATCATAGCTAGGACACCATCTGTTAGCCAAGAAACGGGTTGCCCCATGATTCCAATCGTCGTCATGAGGTCATTAAACAAGCCATTAAGACCAAAGATGTTATTCATAACGATCCCAATAACAGCTGTTGTTGTGACAACAGGTAAAAAATAGACGGTCCGATAAAAGGTTTTTCCTTTTAATTTTCGATCGTTTAATATAATGGCTAGAATGAGCGCAAGCCCTACACCAATAATCGTTGTCCCAGCTACATAATAGACTGAGTTAATAAAAGATTGCCAGAACCGTTCAGAGGTTAGCAATTGTTGATAGTTGCTTAATCCAACAAATCGATTTAAAGGCCCTATACCTGACCAATCATAGAATGAATACACATAGCTCATAATAATTGGATAAGCCGATAAGACAAAAAATACGATAATTTGAGGCATTAAGAAGACATATGCCCATATTGCTTTTTTTCTATTCCTCGGACTTAGTTTTCCTTTTGGTGTAGATGGTTGTTGGATTTCCGTTGGTACTTTCATCATAATGAATCACCCCTCTTAAAAATATGTGCCGCCACCTTTCAATTCGAGTGGACGGCACATACAGTTTTTAACCTATTCTAATTCCTCATAGTCATCTAAAGTATACGGTGTAAACGGCTCCCAATTTTGGAAGATAAAATCATCAATAGACACTTCGGGATAATCTTCTAATGTCTCTTCAAACACTTGGTTTGCTGTTTCATCCATTTTTTCTAATTGTTCTTTAATATCTGGTATAGCTCCTGATAAATAACCAACTACAGGTTCACCAACACCCGTGAACTCAAGACGTGCATTGTTGTCTCGTTGAAATTCAATCGTTTCTAAGTTCCGTTGCACTGGGTTTGGCACTGGAATTGCAAGTTGCTCCATTAACTGTTTCGTATCTTCATACTGCTCGTAAGGTGCTTCCCCACCTACATCCATTTTTGCAGGAATGGCTGTGCCAGGCTTTACATACAACTCTTCATGCAGATTTTCTAGAGAGTACTCAAGAAATATTTTTACTTCTTCCCAATGCTCTGTATTGTTGTTCACTTGTAACCCATCCGCTTGTCTTCCTGCGGGATAATAATAAGGGTCTCCATTTTTAGTAGGCATTGGAGCTACACCCCAATTTTCGAAGCCATTACTATTTACTAATTGGGTACCTGTCCAGTTTCCACTAATCCAAAAAGCAGATTGACCAGCAATAAAACTTGCTTCAGCTGCTGCAGTATCTACTTCCATACTATTAGGCATCATCACACCTTCATCAAATAACTTCTTCAGATATTCTGCAGTTTCAACAATTCCCTCTGTTGCAAAACTCGGTTTACCCGTTTTGAAGTCCCGACGCCAAGGTGAGTCTGGGGATATTGCAGTCGCCATCATATTAACGATTCCTTCATTAGACCAAGCTTCATTATTCCAAGACAGCCCATGGATGGCTCCATCCGATTCTTCTCTAATGAACTTTCCGATTTCTTCAAGTTCATCCCATGTAGTTGGTACGTCCTCTTCCGTTAACCCTAACTGATCAAATACATCTGTGTTGTAATAAAGAACAAAAGCACCACTCTGTGGAGAAACAAATGGAAATACATAGATATCTCCTTCAAGCTGAGTTGCGTTTTCAGACCAAGTTCCTTCATAAAACTGATCCTTTACATCATCTGTAAATACTTCATTCAGTTCACGAACAGCTTCAATATCTACTAACTCCTTTAAATCTGCCGCAGTTGTGAATAAATCCGGAAGTTGATTTTCAGAAAGTGCGGTTTGGAATTGTGCTTCATGACTTCCTAATGGGAGATCTTGCTTTTCGATTTTAATTCCTGGATGTTCTTCTTCAAAATTTGCAATTAGTGCATCGAACGGAACTCTTAATTCAGGATATCTGTTCCACAGTGTTAACGTCACGTCTCCATCATTTGAGGACCCTGCATCTTCCCCACTACATGCAGTCAAAGCAATTAATCCTACTCCCATTCCCATTAAAACAGTTGCTGATTTTTTCTTAATGAATCTTCTCATTTAACCTCAACCCCTTTTTTATGTTTTATTAGCTACTGCTTCGAATTCATAAATTGGCTTTAATGAAATCATTTTAATGTCGGCAATTTCTTTATTAGCTAATTCAGTTCTGGCAGCCATTGGTGAATCACTTTTCACTTTGCGACCTTGCTTTATAGGTGAAATAAGAAGATAAAGGTGATTTTCTTGCAAGTCTGACTTCAGATGACTTAACCCTATCTGCCATACCTCACCATTGTTAAAATTGTCATGAACCAGCTCATTATTTATAAAGGCATATCCTATATCCCCCTCATAGGTAACATTTAACAAGATTTCTTTACACGCAGTAAAGGATTCACTAGGAATAGAAACGAGCTTTCGTCGATTATCTATCGTTTCTATCTTTGGCTCAATCACCACCCTCTTTTTTTTAATTGAGTACTCACTATGTAATGTATGTTGTACTCTCTCTGAAAAAAAAGATTCGAGTGTTTTGGACATAAGCCCATCTATGGCTGTGACTTGAAGTAGCTCAGACTCGGATTCGAAGCGAATTCGATCTTTCTCTACAATAAGAGCTGCCTCCGTTAAAATCGCATGATGCTTGCCTCCCCACTCAAAAGACCAAAAATTCAAACTTTTTTCGTCAGACATTGTGTAGATTCGAATGATTTTCCCTTCACTTGAAAGGATATCTATGCGCGTTAAATCCTTATCAACTGGTAACACAGTGTAATGACTATCCTGTTTTTTGATATCCCCATTTGAAAGAGTAATACGTTTAATATTTTTTCTTTCAAAGCGATAGCTCGGCTTCATCCCCGTAGGATGGAAAAAGAAGTAAGCATCTTCCTTGTCTGAGAGATTAACTTTTTTCATGAGTTGTGCCGTTGCATATTCTAGCTGTACGTCTGTGAGTGAAAGGTGAAAAGGTAAAATACAGCTAACGTCTTCTCCTATTGAAAATCCACCTCTGTGTGGAATTTGTAGTTTTTTTTGGTTAATTTCAAACTGTAATGTTAAATTATGTTTTGTAGGAGTTTTAATATGATCCTGATAGTTATTAATAAAGATAAATCCCTTACCTTCATTGACTCGTAACGCATAACGTAATGTATCTACATCCTCAGGATTCATATGATCTGTATTATGAGGTAAAAGAGTGGTTGTTTGACAAAAGTTTTCTTCAAAATCTTTATAAAAATAATGCTGTCTTTTAAGTCGTTTATACGATTCTCTAATTTGTCCAAACTCGCCAATAGGAGCTTGATAATCATAAGATATTTTGGGTGTGGCGTTCTCATTTAAATATGGAGTCCTTTTCCCTCTAGGGTTTGAACTTCCATGGAATACATAATATCCAACGAAGTTACATCCACCGGCTACTTTGATGTTCGCCATCGCTTCGACACTTTTATATGGCAAAGCGAATCTGTAATTATAAAAAACGGTCATGCCCCCACCCATCTCACAGCAAGCAAACGGAATAGATGCAGGATCATACTCAGGATCAAAGTTATAGGTTTCTTGATTGTAGTCACGATAAATAAATTCAGGTGTAATGGGGTGTTCCTTTACATTTTCATCATAAAACACCCACGGCCAGAAGGCGTATCCTCCCCACAAAGGTAGGACCTCATCGGTTGGCGCAATCGCTCCACCCCAGCCTGTGGCTGTGTAGATCGGTGTGACTAAACCCGCCTGTATAGCTAACTCTTTTAATAAAATAATATGAGCTTCTCCGTCTTCACCACCTGACACCCACTCATTACTTGTTCCTGAAGTAAATTCCCAAGGAGCCCCAGCATGATAAAACTCATTTTCAAGTTGAATGCCGATGACAGGACCACCATCCTTATACATTAGGCCTTCAGCTTGCTTGCCAATCTCCTTATATAAACGATCAACATAATAGATATAGCGTTCGTCATTACTTCTTACTCGACATGGCTCACCGTAGAGCCAATCTGGAAGACCACCGTTTCTCACTTCTCCATGAGCGAAAGGGCCTATTCGTAAAATGCATTGTAAGTCATGTTTTCCACACAACTGGATAAAGGTACGTAATGCCTTATCCTCCTGCCAATCAAATTCTCCCTTGATCTCCTCGTGATGATTCCAAATGACATAGGTGGGAACAATCGTGATTCCACACATTTTCATTTTTAAGAGCTCGTCTTCCCATTTGCTATAATCATATCGACTGAAATGAAACTCCCCACAAATTCCAAAAATAGGGACATCATCAACCATTAAAAAGTGATTGGAGAAATGTAGCAGCTCGTTCATATGGTTTTTCCCTTGTAAAGCAGGCAATGCAGGTGAGAATGAATTCTTTTCACCAGAGATACATACAGGTTCCATTTTACTTTTTTGCACCTTATCACCGACCTTAAAAAGTAATTTTATTTATATCAGAAATTGATTGATTATACCCATTATTAATGGTAGCGTTTTCATAAACACATAGTAGCTTAAATAACTTTATTTAGTCAAGTTATTAATTAAGTTATTTTATAATTAAATTGTGTTATTATAACCTGCAAACTTATTACAGTAGGAGGAACGTTATGTCACATCTCATTTCGAAACTAAGTCGTGAACAGATGAGGACCTTTAATCAAAAAGTTATTTTAAGGCTTCTAAAAGAACACACCATCTTATCAAGATCACAACTCTCAAAATTAAGTAAATTAACAGTTCCTGCAGTTTCAGAGATTGTTAAAACTCTAGGCGAAAACCAATTAATTTCAGAGGAAGTTACTCTTTCAAATACAAGCAGAGGTCGGCACCCAGCGAAGTATCAGTTAAAAACAGATGGAATACATATAATTGCTGTCATAATTGCATCATCTTATATAAAAGCTTCAATTGTTGACCTTAATGGCCAAATAAAAAAACTTTATCAGATCTCATTACCTCCAAAAACTTCTGCAAATCAGGCACTTAGTTATTTACAAATGCTAGTAAAACAATGCCAACCAGAACAGTATAAAATTTTAGGGTTAGGTGTTGGATTACACGGAATTGTTAACACGGACGAGGGATTGCTTGTATTCCCTCCTCAACTCTCATGGAGGAATTTCCCGATATTAAGCAAATTAGAAGAGCTATTCCATTATCCAATTCTTATTGATAATGATTGTAATGCGATGGTCTTAGCTGAAAGATGGTTGGGCTGTGCAAAAGAAGGAGAAACAACTGTTACTTTAAACGTGGATTATGGAATAGGTGTAGGTATATATGTGAATAATAGTATTTTTAGAGGTTCTCATTATGCTGCAGGACAAATTGGTCATAATATCATTAAAGAAAATGGTCCTGTTTGTCCATGTGGAAATAAAGGCTGTCTTGAAATGTTTGCTAGTGAATCCTCCATCCTACAACAGCTAATAGCTGAAGTTAAATCCGGTGTTTCTTCTATAGCTACAGAAATTGCTGGTGATATTGACTCCATAAAGATGCAACATTTATATGAATCAGCAATGTTAAATGACACACTTTCTTGTTCAATCATTTCAAAGGCAGGGACAATCACCGGAAAAGAAGTTTCTAGTCTAGTAAACATTTTAAATCCAGATCGAATTATCCTGACTGGTGGTATACTCCGTTCTGAGAACATATTCTTCCTACCTTTTAAACAATCTATATTTAATCATTCAATTAATGCAAACATTGAAAATCTTAACATTTTAAAATCTAGTTTAGGAGAACACGGGGATGTAATTGGAGCAGCATCTCTATGGATTGACAAATTGTTTAATCATCATGAAACACTTAAATCTTTAAATTTGGTAACATTTTAAAGTTGTTAGCTGTTGATGAAAACAAAACTTAAGCCTCTGCTTATGATAATAAAGATGAGGATCATTCATTTAGAGTTTCAGTATAAAAAAGTAGGAGGATTCTCAAAGTCAAATATCCTCCTACTTTTTTGCTTTTTTTCACCTGAGTTTATTAAAGAAATAGTGTTTATAGAAGTCATACAAGCATGAATAGGACTAACTATTAATCGTTTATGTGGTTCACTGAATGCAACAAACAATGAATTAGAATAGGACATGGCGTACACTTAATGGTTTCATTATTTTAATAGTGTAGTTTTTTAGGCACACGCTATTTCAATGATAAGTTAGACGGAGTATAAGCACAAAAGGGGGTTTATGAATGACAATTAAGCGAAGAATCTTTCCAGAGTCTATAATTACTTGAAACTTCCCTAACATTCCCACAAGCATTTCCATGTTTCAGTTTCTAAAAGTTAAGGAATATGTAGGTCAGAGACGGTGCACCCTCTCATGATTCGACACAAATAGATAAAGCTATCCTTTTGTAAGATGAGATTTGCTTTATAGAGAAAGGATGCGAACGTGTGAATCTGTTCATTCGATTTGTTTTAGGCATTTATGCCTTCCTCACACTTCTTTTAACAGCCAGTGTCTTGTTAACTGTAACAGACACGTATAACCCAATTGATTCTTGGCTAACTGCTCAACAAGCGAATGAAGGGTTTTGGATCATCATTGGAGTGTTGTGTTTTATTGGGTTGTTATCGCTCATTCTCTTAATCCAAGCTATGAGAATGAAACGTTCTTCTCATTCTAAGTATGTGGCACCGACTGATATCGGAGTCATCGGTATTTCTAAAGCATCGATTGAATCTACGGTGCTAACGATTATTAGAAGATTTGATGGGCTACGATCCGTCAAAGTTGATGCGAATATTTTATCAAAGTCCCAGCAGATTTTGATCAATGTCCGTTATACGCCGTTTGGGACAAGTCCAGTACAAGAAAATGCAAAAAAACTTCAGGAAACGATAAAAACGGAACTTGAGAAGTGGCTAGAAATTCCTGTAAAAGAAGTAAAGATCGCTGTTGAAAATGAACCATACAGTTCAAAGAAACGGGAACGCGTCATATAAGGAGGAAGCGTAATGAATCCTGAAACCTTCATGCGCTATCGTGGGCGCATTCTAGGATTACTTATCGCCATCGTCTTTAGTATTTTATATTTGACGATTGGCTTTGGCTATACACTGGCCATTACTATTTTTGTTTTGATTGGTTACTTAATAGGTAAGTGGATAGACGGGGACTTAGATGTAAGTACCTACATTCAGGCTTTGTTCAGCCGAAGAGATTAACAACAAAGGGAGATGCGAGACATGGAAACAAACATAAAATCAACCGAAAAAACAAACGCTCAATTACAAAAAGAACAAGAGCTACAATCATCAGAGCAAACAAATCGTGAAAAGCTAACCTACGATGATGAAGTCATTAAAAAAATCACTGCGCTTGCTACAAATGAAGTATCAGGAATTTTAGGAATGAGCGGCAACCTGTTCCAAGGAGTAAAAGAAACATTTGGTGGGGACGAGAAGATCACAAAAGGAATCCATGCAGATGTTGGGGAAAAACAAGTCGCAATCGACATTGAGGTATTTGTAGAATATGGTAAAAACATTCCAAGCATCTACCGCGAAGTAAAAGAGAGTGTAAGCAAAAACATTCATAACATGACAGGACTTGAGCTTGTAGAGTTTAACATGAATGTAGACGATGTCTATACTCGTGAAGAATTCGAAAACAAAAAATCAAATTCAAACTCGTCTGCCTCTGGTAGAGTTGAATAATAACTTAAAATCAATTAGAAAATGGCGAATGATTCGATTGCAGAATCATTCGCCATTTTTGATTTTATTTGAACAAGCTGAGGGAGAACCCGAAAATCCTACGGAACAAGACGCGGTGAAGACACTGTAGCGGATTTGTTACTAGATTCGTGTTTTACTAGCTACATTAATAGGATGTCTCGGCCTCGATCTTCTTATTTATGAACGTTCCTTTAAAATATCTGTCACTTCACTAAATGATACTTTCTGTTCTCTGAGTAAAACAAAAAGGTGATATAACAAGTCTGCAGCTTCATTTGTTAGTTCTTCGCGATCGCGATTCTTTGCCGCTATAATCACTTCCGCTGATTCCTCGCCCACTTTTTTCAGGATCTTATCGACGCCCTTTTCAAATAAATACGTCGTGTAGGCTCCCTCAGGTCGTTCAGCTTCTCTTTCAGCAATAATCCGTTCAAGTTCTGTAAGGATCGCTACTGAGCTCTTTTCACTAACAGCTACCTCTTGTTCATCTAAAGAAGAAGAAAAGCATGTGTACGTACCTTTGTGACATGCCGGGCCATCAGGTGTAACGAGCACTAGTAGTGCATCCTTATCACAGTCATAACGAATATCCTGGATTTTCTGCGTGTTTCCAGAGGTTTCTCCTTTATGCCAAAGCTCCTGTCTAGAACGGCTATAAAACCAAGTTTCTTTTGTTTCAAGTGACTTTGTTAGCGACTCCTGATTCATATAAGCAAGAGTTAATACTTCTTTGCTTGCTGCATCTTGGACAATGGCTGGCACAAGACCTTTTTCATCAAATTGAATCGTTTCTATATTCATCGAATGGACAGCCCTTCCTCTTTAAGATAGCTTTTCACTTCTGCTACAGATGTTTCTTTATAATGAAAAATAGACGCTGCAAGAGCGGCATCGGCCTGTCCTTGTTGGAAGGCTTCTAGAAAGTGTTCCTTGCCTCCTGCTCCGCCTGAAGCAATGACCGGTACAGTTACCGCTTCGTTCACTTTCTGGAGAAGTGGAAGATCAAACCCGGTTTTTGCCCCGTCTTGATCCATACTCGTTAGTAAAATCTCACCAGCACCTAGTGTGACCGCATGATTCGCCCACTCTGATACTTCCCAATCGGTTGCTTTGCGTCCGCCATGTGTATAAACACGCCAAGATGTAAGTTCTGGATCGTATTTTGCATCAATCGCAACCACAATGCATTGAGCACCAAAAAAGTCCGCGCCTTCTTTAATTAATTCCGGTCTTAAAACAGCTGCTGTGTTCAGGGAAACCTTATCCGCTCCTGCACGAAGCACACGTTTCATGTCAGCAAGTGTGCGAATACCACCTCCAACAGTAAAAGGAATGGCTAATTTCCCAGCTACTTCTTCAACCACTTCAATCATCGTCTCGTGACCTTCATGAGAGGCAGAAATATCAAGAAACACAAGCTCATCAGCGCCTTGTTCATCATAAAATGCAGCAAGTTCAACCGGATCTCCAGCATCTCGTAATCCAACGAATTGAATGCCTTTCACAACTCGTCCTTCCTTCACATCTAAGCATGGAATAATTCGTTTTGTCAGCATTCTGCTATCCCTTTCTTTTCAGGGCTTCTTCAAGCGTAAATTGATTCGTATACAAGGCTTTTCCAACGATGGCTCCATCAATGCCCGATGATTGTTTCGCTGCTAGCTCATCTAAATCTGTGAGTGTACTGACTCCACCAGAGGCAATGACCTTTGCACCGCTTGCTTTTGCTAATGCTTCAATGGCTTCTGTATTTGGTCCTGACAACATCCCATCACGCGCGATGTCGGTAAAAATAAAGGTCTTTGCACCAAAGCGTACCATCTCACGAGCCAAATCCTCTGCTTTTACTTCGGATGTTTCAAGCCATCCTTCTGTTGCTACGTACCCATCTCTTGCGTCAATTCCAATGACAATTCGATCTCCACCATATGTAGCAAGCATCTCTTTAGTGAAATCCGGATTCTGTACCGCAACACTTCCAAGAATCACTCGGTCTACACCACGCTCCAGATAATAAGCAACATCTTCTGCCGTACGAATACCTCCACCAATTTGTACATTGGCGTCTAATTCTTTTGCCACACGTGTTACAAATTCATGATTAACGCGTTTTTTCGCTTTTGCTCCGTCAAGGTCAACCATATGGATCCACTTTGCTCCAGCTTGTGCAAATGATTTAGCCATGTCAAATGGGGAATCTCCATACACCGTTTCCTGATTATAGTCTCCTTGAACCAAGCGAACGCATTTTCCATCCCTCATATCAATTGCTGGATAAATGATGAATTCAGTCAAATTGCTTCACCCCTTTTTCAACCAAACGTCCGAAATTCTCTAATAAATCCATACCGACCTGGCTACTTTTTTCCGGGTGGAATTGCGTGCCGACAACAGAACCTTTACCAACAATGGCAGGGACGTCCTGATGGTAGTCAGAGGTCGCAAGCAGAATGTCCTGATTGTCTGTTTGGACCGCATACGAATGAACAAAGTAAACATAACCCGGTTCGACATCGCGAAGAATGGCATGGTCCTGGTGAAACTGGAGCTGATTCCAACCCATATGAGGAATTTTGTAAGACTCACCCTCACTCGTTATACCCGAAAATTTCGTAACCTTTCCAGGTAATAAACCCAGTCCTTCTGTTAATCGATGTTCTTCGCTTTCTTCAAACAACAGCTGCATGCCAAGACAGATGCCCATTAATGGTCTCCCGTTTGCTGCCCATTGTTTAAGGAATACACTTTTTCCTGTTTCATTTAAAATATCCATGGCATCCGGAAACGCACCGACCCCAGGTAAAAGCAAGCCGTCCGTATTAGCAAGCTCGTCTATATCCTCTGAAATGAGGTAAGGCAGACCAATTCGTTCCATTGCTTTACTGACGCTGTGCAAATTGCCCATGCCGTAATCAACAATTCCTATCATCTACAACATTCCTTTCGACGAAGGGACTCCTTTTACACGCGGATCAATCATCGTTGCTTCATCTAATGCACGTGCTAATGCCTTAAACACAGCCTCAATCATGTGGTGTGTGTTGTGACCATAATGAACAATCACATGTAAATTCATTCGTGCTTCTAACGCAAATTTCCATAGAAACTCATGAACAAGCTCTGTATCAAATGTACCTACTTTTTGTGAAGGAAATTCAGCTCTAAACTCTAAGTGCGGTCGATTGCTTAGATCGACAACCACTTGAGCCAATGTTTCATCCATTGGAATAAAAGCATTCCCGTATCGCTTAATTCCTTTTTTTGTACCTAATGCTTCCTTCACTACCTGCCCAAGACAGATCCCAATATCCTCTGTTGTGTGATGATCATCCACATCTGTATCACCATTTGCCTGAACAGACAAATCAAATTGACCATGCTTCGCAAAAAGATCTAGCATATGGTTCATAAAAGGAACCCCTGTATCTAGTGTTGTGGTTCCTTCTCCGTCTATATCAAGAGCCAGCTTAATTTGTGTTTCTCCCGTATTGCGCTCAATACTAGCATTGCGTTTTTCTTCAGTCATTTTGATCATCTCCTAATCGAATCTCTACCGCACGCGCGTGGGCCTCTAATCCTTCTAGTCGTGCAAGTGTTGTAATCGCATCTGCCTGAGCGATTAATGCTTCTTTTGAATAGGAGAGCACACTAGATTTCTTTACAAAATCATCTACACTTAAAGGACTCGAAAAACGAGCGGTGCCTTCTGTTGGTAATACGTGGTTTGTACCAGCAAAGTAATCGCCAATTGGTTCGGTTGTATATGGTCCTATAAAAATGGCGCCAGCATGGCGAATTTTGCCTAACTGTTCCATTGGATTCTGAACAATGATTTCCAGATGCTCGGGCGCAATCTGATTAACCGTTTCAATTGATTCTTCCAGGTTTTTAGTAACATAAATCTTACCTTGACCTTCAATTGATGCACGTGCAATCGCTTCTTTAGGTAAGGATTTAAGCTGAAGCTCAACCTGCTCTGATACCTCTTCAGCCAGCTCTTCTGAATCTGTTACTAAAATTGCTTGAGCCAACTCATCATGCTCTGCCTGTGAAAGGAGATCCGCTGCAACATGCGAAGGAATCGCCGTTTTATCTGCTAAAACGGTAATATCACTTGGACCAGCAATCATATCAATGTCCACAATGCCATAGACTGAACGCTTGGCAAGCGCAACATAGATATTACCTGGACCTGTAATCTTATCGACTGGCGCAATCGTTTCTGTTCCGTAGGCGAGTGCTGCAACCGCTTGGGCTCCACCAATTTTATAGATTTCTTTTACACCTAATTCATTTGCTGTAACAAGGACCCCGGCCGGAAGTCTCCCGTCTTTTTGTGCAGGAGACACCATCGCAATTTCGCCTACCCCGGCCACCTGAGCCGGAATAATGTTCATCATGATGCTTGAAGGGTATGCTGCCTTTCCACCCGGTACATACACACCTACTCTTTCAAGTGGTGTGACTTTTTGTCCAAGCATCACTCCATCTGCTTTGGTCGTCATCCAAGACTGAGTCACTTGTCTTTGATGGAAGTCACGGATTCGATGAATCGCTTCACGAATCGCTTCGATTACGTTTGGCTCTATGTGTTGATAGGCTTCCTCAAGTTCAGTGGGCTCAACCTTTAACTGCGTGAGTTCTGCCCCGTCGAGCTCCTGGGTGTAGCGAAACAAAGCGTCATCTCCATTGTCTCGGACATCCTTAATAATGGATTCAACAATTTGTTGTTCCTTTTCTTTCCCGCCCTCTACCGTTCGCTTAAACGTTGTTGATTGATCAACTCTTTGAATCTTCATCTGTTATTCCCCCTCCACCACATCAAACAGGCGCTCTACCATTCGATCGATCTGCTCCGCTTTCATCCGGTAACTTACAGGGTTCACAATGAACCTGGAGGTAATTGGCTCAATCGTTTCTAGCTCGACCAATCCGTTATCACGTAGCGTTTGACCCGATGAAACGATATCTACAATTCGATCAGCTAGTCCGATAAGAGGAGCCAGTTCTATTGATCCATTTAGCTTAATGATCTCTACTTGTTCACCTTGTTTCTTAAAGTAATGAGCAGCTAGATTAGGATATTTTGAAGCAACCTTTGGGTTGATCTCCTGCTTTTGATAACCCGGTAAGCCTGCAACGGCCATGTAGCATTCACTAATTTTCAAATCAAGTACCTCATACACATCACGTTCTTCTTCAATCATGACGTCTTTCCCTGCCACACCAACATCCGCCACGCCATGTTCTACATAGGTTGGCACATCCATTGGTTTCGCTAAGATGAACCTTAGATTCTCTTCAGGAACTTCAATAATTAATTTTCTCGAATCATCAAACTCTTCAGGAAGCTGATATCCTGCTTTGCGCAGGAGGTCTAAGGCTTCTTCAAAAATTCGCCCCTTTGGCATCGCAATGGTTAATGAATCATTCATCAGCTTGACCTCCCTGCTTTGATTTTCCAATGACATAAAGGATATCGTCGTATTCCTCACTCATTTGATCAACATTTGCAATTCCATTTAAGTCTTGAAGAACAACTACCTGTCCCTCTTCTCTTAGCCGACGAGCCTCACCAATTGCTTCCGCTCGTCTTTCGCGACTAAAAATAACACATGTCCGTTTTTCGGTTGGAGCAATTTGTCCAACAGCCTCCGCTAATAGATCCAACCGGATCCCGAACCCGATGGCTTGTGCAGAACGATTAAATTGCTGTAGCAATTCATCATAACGCCCTCCACTTCCAAGCGGAACACCGAGCTCCTGACTGTAGACTTCAAAAACTGTGCCAGTATAGTAACTCATATGAAGCACCAGATTTAAATCAATCGTGATAAATGAGTCGAGACCATATTCCTCGAGTACAGACCAAAGCTCCTGTAATTCCTCAAGTGCTGCTTTGCCTTGTTCTGACTCAACCAGCTTCCATGCTTGTTCAAATAACTCATTTCCACCACGAAGCTTAAGTAAACCGAACAGTCTCTTCTTATCAATAGAAGAAAGTTGAAGTCCTTTTACATGCGACCTGAACCCAACATAATTTTTTTCATACAAAAAACGGCGAAGAACCTCTGCACGTTCCTTATTCCCAACAATCTCAAGAAGAAGTGCATCAACAAATCCAACATGACCAATGGCCAGTTTAAATTGCTGTAATCCAGTCCGTTTTAATGACTCAATTAAGAGAGCAATTGTTTCAGCATCTGCACTCACTGAACCATCACCGATTAACTCCGCTCCTACTTGCTCGAACTCAGCCGGACGACCGCCATCGTATTGCTGCGCTCTAAATAAATTCGAGTGATAGCCCAAACGAATGGGGTAAGCTGTTTGTTTTAAGCTTGAAGAAACAAGTCGTGCAATTGGTGCTGTCATATCTGGGCGAAGCACCAATGTATAGCCTTGTTTATCCATTAGCTTAAACAGCTGCTGATCCAAAATGGCTGATTTAGCTCCAATCGTATCGTAGTATTCAACAGTTGGTGTCTCAACCATTTGATAGCCCCAATGTTTCATTTCATTCACAATCTCTGTTCGTAAATACGTTTTTGTTTCGTACAGCTCCGGCAACGTGTCTCTCATGCCAAGAGGTTTCTCAAACATGAATAACTTTGACAAAATTCGCACCCCACTATGTATCAAATCATCTTATTTTTAGTATATCATACGGTTTTGCTTTAGTTCGCTAAATCAATAGCGAGATAAAGGATTTAATGATAGTTTACATCGCTTGCACTTTTGCGTCAACCAATTCGTGTCATAAAGGAAGTGGTCGGTGGCGCAACGTTGTGAGTGAAAGTGGCTTCCTTTTAGATATAGCTAGAATCACCACGATTCATTTTCACCTACCACTCAAAAAAACTAAAAAAGGACAAATAACTCTCACTAGAGTCATCTGTCCTCACAGAATCTATTTTTAATTAATTCGTCGAAATTACTGCATCAACCGACTCTAACGCTTGCTTAAAATCAGCCAAAAGGTCCTCTGAGTCTTCAATTCCACATGATACGCGAATGAGTCCTTCTGAGATTCCCATAGCCGCGCGTTCCTTTGGTGTGCATTCAACATGACTAGTTGTTCGTGCTGGTCCAACGGTTGTTTCGACGGAGCCTAGATTTGCTGCTCGATTGGCAAATTTGAGTCTTGGTAACAGCTCACGCACTGTATCGATACCACCTTTCACAGCAAAACTTAGCATGCCTCCAAATCCCTTCATCTGAGCTTTCGCAATCTCATGGTTAGGGTGTGTACCGAGTCCAGGGTAAAAGACGGACTCAACCACCTCACTTTGTTGAAGAAATGTTGCAAGCTTCATCGCGTTTTCCGCTTGACGCTTTACCCGGAGATCCAGTGTTTTCATTCCTCTAAGTAACAAGTAGGCGGCCCATGGATCCATCGTGGCTCCGTTAATTTCACGGTAGTGATAGATTGCTTCTACCAATCCTTCATCATTTCCCACTACAACTCCGCCAAGTGCATCTGCATGTCCGCCAAGAAATTTAGTGGCGCTGTGAATCACTAGATCCGCTCCAAGAGTCAGTGGATTTTGGTTAATCGGTGTCGCGAACGTATTATCCACAACGACAAGGGCTCCTGAGGCTTTTGCACATTGTGCAGTCCGCTTGATATCTGTAATTTTTACGGTTGGATTTGTAGGCGTTTCAAGGTATAGGAGCGTACATCCTTTTGCGATTTCCTCCTCAATTTGCTCATGATTGCCTGTTTCACAGAATACAACCTCAATTTGTAGTCTTGGAAGAAATTCAGTGAAGAGCTTATTTGTTCCACCATACGTATCTTTAATGGTTACTACACGGTCTCCTGGGATTAAAAAAGTGTAAAGTGTATTACTAACTGCCGCCATTCCAGTAGAAAAGCTAGTCCCAGCCTTTGCGCCTTCAAGCAGCTTCACTTTGTCTTCAAAGGCTTGTACCGTGGGATTTGTATTCCGTCCGTAGATATGCCCCTTTTTCTTTCCAATCGCCACGTCATACCATTCATCCATATCGTCGTATCCAAAAGCTACACTTGGGATCACTGGAACTTGAGTTGCCCCATGCACCAAATAGTCTTTCTCTCCACCCCAAACAGCTTTTGTACCAATTCGTGCCTCATCAAAACGACTCATATAACCTCTCCCTTCTTTATCATTCCATTTGAAAGAACGCTGGGACATAACAATTAATTGCTTATGAAAACACGAACGTAGTCATCCATCCGTTACAGGAGAATCTCTCGCTTATTTAGCCATTCTCCTTTGGCTATTTCATTTTAAGTTATGTCCCTGCCCTATTTTTTACGATGCCGTGTGAATATCCGGTTGCTTACAAACAAGTTCTTGCGGAAACTTGGCAAAGGTTTCGCATCCATTTTGCGTTAAGCGAATGGATTCACTAATCTCAACTCCAAAATGATCAAACCACATACCCGGGATTACATGAAAGGTCATGTTTTCTTGGAGTACCGTCGCATCTCCCTTTCTTAGGCTTGCTGTATGCTCGCCCCAATCAGGAGGGTAATTTAGACCCATTGCGTAGCCAAGTCTTGATTCTTTATCCAGCCCATGCCGAGCAATGCTTTTTCGCCAAACCGATTCTACTTCTCCACAGGTCATACCTGGTTTTGTTGCTTCTAATGTTTCATTTAAACCTTCAATCACAATCTTTGAAAGCTCAGAAATGTGTGGATCCGGTTGACCGACTACAAGCGTGCGAGCAAGCGGACAATGGTACCGCTTATAACATCCTGCTATTTCTAAAATGACCGTTTCTCCTTGCTTATATGTCCCGTCTGTCCACGTTAAATGTGGTGAAGACGTTTTGATACCTGATGGAAGCAGTGGAACGATGGCAGGATAATCTCCCCCGTACTCCTCTGTCCCTGATATCTGAGTATGATAGATGGTTGCTGCAACATCACATTCTCGCACTCCTACTTGAATGGCGTCCATTCCTGCCTGCATGGAGCGCTCAACGATTCGTGCCGCACGCCTCATATATTCAATTTCCTGATCAGACTTTATGAGTCGTACCCAATTCACTAAGTTGGTGGCATCCTTTAATTGTCCAAGAGGTAGATGCTGCTTTAAATGCTGATAACAGGAGGCTGTGAAGTAGTACTGATCCATCTCTACTCCCACTACCCGGTTTCCTTGACCGATCTCCGTTAAAAATTGTGCAACAAAGTCCATTGGGTGCTTACTTAAAGACTGAACATATTCTTCCGGATACGAAATAATGTGGTCATGATGTAACCAAGCGGTTTGCTTTGCGCCATTTGCATCCTGTGAACGACCAATCCAAAGAGGCTGTGCTTCATCTATAATCACCACAACCAGCTGATGTACGTAAAAGGACCAGCCATCATATCCTGTTAGATAATTCATATTGGCAGGATCACTTAATAGGAGAACTTCAATTCCTGATGCCTCCATCCTTTGCTTTGTTTTCCTTAATCGATCCTGATATTCTTCCATTGTGAATGAAAGCATCACCATTCCTCCTTTGGCATTACAAGCAATTCAAATAGTTGTTTTAATCATCTGAATACTCAAAGTATATGCGAGGAGAAGAGTTATGAACAATCGACAAAGTGTAAGAAGTTCTAAACCAACTTGTAGTCAAAGGGACTAAAAGAACAGCTTATATACGTCTTTATGAAAGAAAATCTATCACCGGACTCAATCCTTCTTTTGCATCTGCCATATTCGAATACTAAGCTCTAATAAAAAAACATCATCAGGATTAGCTAGTGACAGATGGGTTAGCGTTTCAATTTTTCGTAACCGATACAATAATGATTGTCTGTGAAGATGCAGAACTCGAGCCGTCTGACTGATTTTACTTTGATTGCGGTGATAGGTTGTAAATGTTCCTATTAGATCCATACTGCGCTTTAGATCATACTGGTATAAGGGTGTAATAACCTCAAGCACAACATCATATAGCTCAGGGTCATCTCCCATCGCTTGTAATACCCGGTCTACTCGAGTATCAGAATAGAAGACCCGACGGGATCGATCATTTCTTCGTTTGCCAATCTGTAAAGCTTGAAACGCCTGTTCATAGCTTTGTGAAAATGAGGATAAGGAGCTACCACCATCCCCAATTCCCCAATCCATGTTCATGCTTGGAAAGAGATTCATTAATCGCCGATTCATTAAATCTAAAAAACTGTGGACTGTCTCACGTTCAGCGTCCTCTGTTACTTCTAAAAAGATAATCAACTGATTGTTTTGGGAGGTAGACATAGCCTGATGATGGATGGACCTTGCTACATGATTCACTTCTTTTTCAACATAGTGCTCCAGACTAACAGACCAGGCATCATGAGCGGTATCTCCGAAAAAGGAATGAGTAACGTCAGGGTATCCAACAATCGCTACATACGGTAAATCAAGATGATACCCTAGCGCTTTTGCTCGAGATTGCATTTCTTCCACTGAACGAAAAAGATCTTTTGCAAGTTCCCAAACAAAATGATTTTTCACTTTTGCCTGAGCTTCCAACACCGCATTCTCGCGTAAAAACCAAAAGGCTGCGGCCGTGCCTATGTGCTCTAACACAATAAAAAAGGTATCAGGGACAGACGGTGGATGGTGATCCAATATCATATACACATAGCCTTGAACAACTTGTTTTCCTTGTAAGATGGGTAAGCGTAAAAAAGTTCCGTAAGACGTTGATCCGGTTTCAACTTTTGTTAAAAGCGGATGAGACTGACTTCCGGGAATTGGCTGCGCAAGCGAGTCTGCTTGGTCTCTCATCAAAGTAACCCAGCTTGACTGTTCTTCATTTTCTAATGAAACGGGTCCCATTAACTCCCCTTTATCATCTGTAATATAAGTGGATAAGTGCAGCTCACTACTTATATAGTGTGTAAGCTGCAAAAGCGAGCCACCACCTAAAACGATGGATAATAGCTCTTGTCCGATTATCTGTAATTCGTCCATATATCCTTGTTTGATATCCAAAATCTTTGTTGTAATTGACTGCGTTACGTCAGCGAAGCGTACTTCCCAAGGCAGACAGATAATCGGGAAATCATGCTCTTCAGCCAGTTCCATACAGAGCTGATCAATATCTAGAATATATCTACCTGTAGCGACACCGAGTCCCGACGCGCCTGATTGAATCACATCTTGTACAAACTCATAAAATCGCTCCGGTTCCTGCGCGTATCCAATTCCCGTTGTTAAGACCATTTCATTTTTCCGCACAAAATTTTCAACAGGTGCCTCCGTAATGGATACCCATTCAACCACACGCTCGTGAAGACGTGGATGCGCTGTTTTTATGGCTGCCGTTTTTAAGATGTCTAATTCCATTACATCCTTCATCGTGAGCATAGATTTCATCCCCCCTTGAACCAAACCCTATTCATCACTAGTTCTTGATCCTGCATGTGAATACCTCTGATCGTTCCATAAAAAAAGCAAATGATCCAATTAAGGATCATTTGCCTATTTATTCCATTTTAATGTTGTACCCGTTTATTCTCAGGATGAGGGAGTTTCCTAATGACTTGCATCGGGTTTCCACCTACAAAGGTATACGGTTCAACATCTCGATGAACAAGTGTACAGGCTGAAACAATTGCTCCATTACCAATTGTTACTCCAGGTAGAATGGTACTGTTTGCTCCAATCATCACTTCATCACCAATCTTGACCTCACCTAGACGATATTCCTTAATCAAATATTCATGAGCAAGTAATGTTGTGTTGTAGCCAATCACTGAATTCCGCCCGATGGAGATTTTCTCAGGAAACATCACGTCCATCATAACCATTAAAGCAACAGCCGTCTCCTCACCAACATTCATCCGTAAGCCATGGCGGTAAAGCCAATTTTTCATTCCTAGCCAAGGCGTGTATCGCGCGAGTTGAATCACAATAAAATTCTTCATGACCTTTAAAAAAGGGACCGTTTTGTAAATATGCCATAAGGAGTTGGCCGACGGAACTGGATAACGTTCCGTTTTTCGGCTCACGACTGAGTCACTCCAACAATGTCAAGCAAGTCATCCATGGTGTGTAGGATGTAATCGGGATTAAAGGATTTAAGATATTCTTCTCCTTTAATGGCCCAGCCTACCGCAGCCGTTGTCACGCCTGCATTTTGGCCACCAAGTATGTCGTGAGAGTTGTCCCCCACCATAATCGCTTCTTCAGGTGTGGACCCAAGTGCCTTTAAAGCCTTCATTAAAGGTTCTGGATCTGGTTTGGCCTTTGTCACATTATCTAGCCCAATCACAACATCAAAAAAGGCATCAAGCCCTTTAAGCTTTAGTCCCATATGAGCCGTTTGGTTTTTCTTCGTTGTAACAATCGCCATCTTAAAGCCTAATTCATGTAGCTTTTGAAGTCCTTCATACACTCCCGGATACTCTTCGACAAGCTCATCATGATGCTTATGATTGTGAGCTCGATACGTTTCAACCATCTCTTCCCATCGCTCGGAATCAATGGATTTGAACGTATCTTGAAGGGTTGGACCGATAAAAGGGAGGACCGTTTCCCGCGTATACTCATTCGGTCGATATTGTTCCAGCGTATGCAAAAAGGAAGCAATGATTAATTCATTTGTATTAATAAGGGTTCCGTCTAAATCAAATAACAACGTCGTTTTCTTCATCAAACCTTCCTTTCTATTTCTTTTTATTCTTCGTCTTTTTCGCTGGCTTATCCTCGTCAAGGTAACCGGGCGGACGAACAACCAAGCGTCGGTACACAATGAGCACAATGGCTCCCACTACGAGCACAACTGAAATCAATTGCGCAACCCTTAGAACATCTCCTATTAACAGGTAATCTAAGCGAATGCCTTCGATAAAGAACCGGGCGATAGAGTACCAAATGACATAGATTAAGAATAGCTCACCTAAACGTAGGTTTACGCGGCGAAGCCATAATAAGAGAGCGACTCCGATGAAGCTTAAAATGGATTCGTATAAAAAAGTCGGGTGATAATAGGTACCATTAATGTACATTTGATCAATAATAAACGTTGGCAGTTGTAGATTTTCTAAGAAGGCTCTACTGACTTCCCCACCGTACACCTCTTGATTCATGAAATTACCCCAACGACCGATGGCCTGTCCGAGCAATATACTTGGTGCAGCCACATCCGCAAGCTTCCAGAAGGAAATGCCTCGCTTACGTGCAAACACAACTGCAGTGATGACTGAACCGATTAATGCGCCGTGAATCGCAATGCCACCTTCCCAGATGTAGAAAACGCGGATTGGATCATCAGCAAATTGATCCCAACGGAAAATAACGTAGTAAATCCGCGCTGAGATAATCGCTATAGGTAAAGCAAATAATAAGAGATCTGCAAAAATATCTTTAGGTAGACCCCTTCTGATACTCTCTCTAGATGCCAGTATGTAACCGAGTAATACACCTAGCCCTATGATTACGCCATACCAATAAATAGTGATAGGACCTAGTTCAAAGAATACTCGATTTAATGCTTGTATGTTTTCTTCCATCTTTACACCTCATTTAACCACTTTGATTGATTAGTATTCATCACGGTCTCCATCTTGTATGACTTCAGTTAACCGCTCTGAGAATTCCTGCGCCGCATTAAATCCTAATCGCTTCAACCTAAAGTTCATAGCAGCTACTTCAATAATAACGGCCAAGTTTCGTCCTGGACGGACAGGCACGGTAAGTTTAGGAATTTCCGCATCAAAGATCTTCAGCATTTCCTCATCTAATCCCAAGCGGTCATATGCTTTTCCTTGATCCCAGTTTTCAAGGTTAATACACAAGCTAATTCGTTTAAACGGACGAACCGCTCCTGCCCCAAATAGTGTCATAACGTTAATAATACCTAGACCACGAATCTCTAGCAAATGACGGATTAATTCAGGTGGATGTCCGATTAACGTGTCCTCATTCTGTTGTCTAATTTCTACAGAATCGTCAGCCACAAGCCGGTGTCCTCTTCGCACCAAATCAAGAGCTGTTTCGCTTTTACCAACCCCACTGCTACCGGTGATTAACACACCAATTCCATAAATATCTACTAATACACCATGCATAGCCGTTAAAGGAGCAAGTCTCCCTTCAAGAAAGTTGGTAATTCGGCTACTGAGCTGAGTTGTCGTGTGAGTGGAACGTAAAACCGGAACCCCGACTTCTTCAGCTGCCTCTACTAATTCTTTAGGCGCTTCCAATCCTCTTGATAAAATGACACCTGGTGTATCATATGTGCAAAGCTTTAACATTCGCTCTTTTTTCTCTTGATCACTTAACTGTTTGAAAAAGGACAATTCGGTTCGACCAATTAATTGAAGTCTTCGTGCTGGATAATATGTAAAAAAACCGGCCATCTCAATACCAGGACGAGAGATATCACTCGTTGTAATGGGGCGATAGATTCCCTCTTCACCAGCTACCAGCTCAAATTGAAACTTTTCCAATAGATCATTCGCAGTCACTTTTGCCATTCCTGTCCAACCCCTTCAGAAGCTTCATTCTAAACACGTATACTCACCCATTTTAGCACGTTTTGAGTAGAAACATTCAAGAAACCATCAAAAGAAAAACGACGAATCAGCCAAATGATTGGGCGACCCGTCGTATTCGCTATGAATTTGCAGATTTAATAGGGTTAATAAGGAAGGTTTGAAAGATGGTTAAGATTAAAGAAGCAAGCAATGCTAATCCGAATCCATTAATCACAAAGGAATCACCCATAAACCACGAAGCCAAGTAAAGTGTAATCCCGTTAATAACAAGTAAGAACAATCCTAATGTCAGAATCGTCGCTGGTAAAGTGAACAAAATGAGAATCGGACGAACCGTTACATTTAAGAGAGCCAAAACTAAACTAGCTACAAAGGCAGCTCCGTATCCTGAAAGGCTTACACCCTCAAACAAGAAATCAATTAAGAGTAGTACAAACGCATTTAAAATCAAGCTTACAATAAATTTAATCATCGAACATTTCCTCTTCATTTGGCACGACTAGAGCCATAATAATATAAATCAAAAGTGCTGTTCCTGAAGTGAAAATTACAAGTAATGCCCAAATAATGCGTAGAAGTGAGACATCAAAGTTGTATTGTTCAGCAAGACCTCCACAAACCCCAGCTAACTTCCGGTCGTTTTGTGAGCGATATAATTTTTTCACTCTTCATCCCTCCTATTTAAAAGCGGTCTGCCAGTTAACCCGGCAGACCCCATATACTCATCAGCCTAAATCGTTCGCTTTAATGGAGCCAGTATTTGATACCGCACTAACCTTAACACGTGGAGAAGCACTTGGGTTGCCTACAAAGTGCAAGGAGCGGTTAGCAAAGTCCTTCTTCTCCTCTAACACTTCCGAGTCAGCCATTGCATTTGAAACGCCGCCAACATTCGTTTTAAATTTGCCTTCAAGACGAATGGTTGATGGAACCTTAATATGAATCGTTCCAGTTGTTGTTTTTAACTCTGCAAATCCTGCCTCATCTAACGATTCAAGCTCATACGTTAATGTTCCATTAATCGCTTCGATATCAGCATCTTGGATTTTCCCGCCTACAAACACCGTTCCATTTAACGTTTTCGCATCCACAAGGTGAATCGTTGAATCTTTTAATTGGATGCTGCCATTAACTGTTTCAACGTTAGCTTTTTTCGCTTCAACATCTTCAAATGATAATGCTCCATTTAAAGTATTTACTTCAAGTGTATCCACTTTTAGATCAGAAGCTGTAATTTCTCCATTAAAACTGTATAGCTTCACGCGATCGTAGCTTGATCTCGGTACATAAATAGTCGTTTTCACTTTAAGTGACTTCACCTTAGAATGGAACGTCAATTTTTTATCTTGCACTGAGAAAGCCGTTTCTTGTAGAAAAATGCGTCTAGCTTCTTCCGAATCCTTTACCCGGTACACATGAGCCTGACATTCCACCCGAATATCTAACTCATCCCAAGGAACAAGGGTAATGGCTCCATTTTCAAGTGATACATCAATTACGCTTGGTGTTTCATCTCGATGATGAAACGTATGATCCACTACCACATGAGAACCAAAATTAAAATCAAAGTCAGTCTCTTTAATTTTCTTAAAAGCTGTTTCAACAAAGTCTGTGAACTTAGTCGCGTATGAACCTGCGTCTGATGACTTTGACTTGTTTTCTCGTGATTCATTCCCTTTTTCCCAGTTCACTTCTGTTGAAAGTTGAGTGGAGTTTGATGTTGAGTCGTCCTTTTCAATCGCTTGTAGTAACTTTATTCCCTCTTCAGCTGTTACCTTGCCATCTTCGATCATCTTCAGGATCATTTTTTTCTCTTCCATGCTTTCACTCCTCCAGGTACATTTAGTTATTCTTACTAGTCTATACGTGGCTTCGGGCAGAAATGTTTCAAGGAATTAAGATTGTTGTTGTAATTCTTTTTGCTCAAGTCTGACACGCATTCTCTCTTTATCTCGTTTTAAGATCGGATCCAAGTATTGACCAGTGTAAGATGCCGACACAGCTGCAACCTCTTCAGGGGTTCCCTCTGCCACAATCGTTCCACCTTTATCTCCACCTTCTGGACCAAGATCAATAATATGATCAACGGTTTTTATCACATCAAGATTGTGCTCGATGACAAGTACCGTATCTCCATTATCTACCAAACGCTGGAGTACATGCAAGAGATGGCCGATGTCTTCTGTATGCAAGCCAGTAGTCGGTTCATCTAAAATATAAAGTGTACGACCCGTCGCTCTTTTATGAAGTTGAGAAGCTAATTTTACACGCTGTGCTTCTCCACCTGAAATCGTTGTGGCCGGCTGACCAAGTCGGATATAGCCAAGACCTACATCAACCAAGGTTTGAATCTTACGCTTAATCTTAGGGATATTCGTGAAAAATTCAAGTCCTTCTTCAACTGTCATCTCTAAAACATCTGCAATCGTTTTTCCTTTATACGTAATTTCAAGTGTTTCCCGGTTGTATCGCTTCCCATCACAAACCTCACATGGAACATATACGTCAGGAAGGAAGTGCATCTCAATCCGGATGATTCCGTCTCCACGACACGCTTCACAACGTCCGCCTTTTACGTTAAAACTAAAACGACCTTTTTTGTATCCACGTACTTTCGCTTCATTGGTCATAGCAAACACATCTCGGATGTCATCAAACACACCCGTATACGTAGCTGGATTGGAACGTGGTGTCCGGCCGATCGCAGATTGATCAATATCAATGACTTTATCAATTTCATTTGTTCCTGTGATCTCTTTATGCGCACCCGGTTTTTCTTTCGCACGGTGGATAGAGTGAGCAAGTGACTTATGCACAATTTCATTAACTAATGTACTTTTTCCGGAGCCGGACACACCTGTGACTGCAGCAAAAACACCTAGCGGAAAACTGACTGTTACATTTTTTAAGTTGTTTTCCGTTGCATTTTTCACAGTAAACTTGCGTCCTGTTAGCTCTCTTCTCTTCTCAGGAACAGGGATAAACTTTTTCCCAGATAAATATTGTCCGGTTAATGACTGTTCATCCGCCATAATTTCATTAGGTGTACCTGCAGCAGTAATTGTTCCACCGTGCACCCCGGCACCCGGTCCAACATCTATAATGTAGTCAGCAGCAATCATTGTGTCTTCATCATGCTCAACTACTATAAGTGTGTTACCTAAGTCACGCATCTGCTCAAGAGCTCGAATTAATCGATCATTATCTCGTTGATGAAGACCAATCGATGGCTCATCAAGAATATACAGAACCCCCATCAATGATGACCCAATTTGCGTAGCTAAACGAATACGCTGCGCTTCCCCGCCAGAAAGTGTTCCGGCGGCACGTGAAAAGGTTAGATAATCAAGTCCTACGTTAATGAGAAATTCCGCTCGATCATAGATTTCTTTTAAAATTAACGCACCGATTGATTTCTCCTTTGGTGTAAGGTCTAAATGAGTAATAAAGTGTTGAGCTTCCTTAATGGACATTTTCGTCACTTCACCAATATGCTTCTCATTTACCTTTACTGCTAACGCTTCTTTCTTTAATCGATAACCTTTACAAGTCGGACAAGGCTTCTGACGCATATAGCCTTCCATTTGCTCACGAATGTAATCAGAGCTTGTCTCATGATAACGACGTGAGATATTCTTTAGTACACCTTCAAATTCAATGGTTCCTTCGCGTACACGGCCA
This sequence comes from Alkalihalobacillus sp. NPDC127517, assembly GCF_050276055.1. Taxonomy (NCBI): domain Bacteria; kingdom Bacillati; phylum Bacillota; class Bacilli; order Caryophanales; family Bacillaceae; genus Alkalihalobacillus; species Alkalihalobacillus sp. NPDC127517. The sequence goes on from NZ_JBNNQX010000001.1 coordinate 99,539, forward strand.
AATTCATTTTCATAGTGGAAAAAGATCTTTTCCTTACCACTCCCTTTAAGGATTTTATCCATTTGTGTAGATGGTAACTTTTCCACAGGAGTGTCCATATCAATGCCGAAGTGATCACACACTGCTTCAAGCAACTGAGGGTAATATTGAGAACTTATCGGTTCCCAAGGGGAAATGGCGTGCTCTTTTAACGTTCTAGAAGGATCAGGGATCACTAAATCCACATCTACCTCAAGCTTTGTACCAAGTCCATCACAGCTTCCACATGCACCATAAGGACTGTTAAATGAAAATAAGCGAGGTTCAAGCTCCGGGATTGAAAAGCCACAGATTGGACATGCATAATGCTGACTAAATAAAATTTCTTCTCCGTCAATCACATCCACAAGTACTCGTCCATCTGCAAGCTGAAGCGCGGTTTCCAACGAGTCAGCAAGGCGGCTGTTAATTCCTTCTTTAATAACAACGCGGTCAATTACAACTTCAATTGTATGTTTTTTATTCTTTTCCAGTTCAATCTCTTCAGCAACCTCATGCATTTCTCCATCAATTCGTGCACGCACATAGCCTTGCTTCTTTAGGTCCTCAAGTACTTTCACATGCGTCCCTTTTCGGCCAGATACAAGCGGAGCTAGAATTTGCATTTTTGTGCGTTCAGGAAACCCTAACAGGCGGTCCACCATTTCTTGGATCGTCTGTGAGGAGATTTCATTACCATGATCTGGACAATACGGTCGCCCGATCCGCGCATATAATAATCGTAGGTAATCATAAATCTCCGTTACAGTACCAACTGTCGATCTAGGGTTACGGCTTGTTGTTTTTTGATCGATGGAAATGGCCGGTGATAACCCATCAATCGAATCAACATCCGGTTTATCCATTTGACCTAAAAATTGTCTGGCATAAGCAGACAGAGACTCAACGTAACGTCTCTGCCCCTCAGCATAAATCGTATCAAAAGCGAGTGACGATTTTCCTGAACCAGATAAACCTGTTAAAACAACAAGCTTATCCCTTGGGATCGTCACATCGATATCCTTTAAATTGTTGGATCGAGCTCCTTTTACAATGATATTTTCCTGTGCCATGTGCTCACCCTTCCGCTTTCATTTGAATCACGATATCTCGTAATTCTGCCGCTCGTTCGAAGTTAAGGTCTTTTGCGGCTTGCTTCATTTCGGCTTCAAGACGCTCAATCATAGCCGCCTTATCTTGTTTGCTTAGTTTTGTTTTTGGAGCAGCAGATGCAGCATAATCCTCTGTATCCTCTGCAGCATAAGTTGCCTGAATGACCTGAGGCACTTTCTTTTGAATCGTTTGAGGAGTGATTCCGTGTTCTTCATTAAAGGCCTTCTGAATCGTTCGTCTACGCTCCGTCTCGTCAAGAGCGACCCTCATTGAATTCGTAATCTTGTTCGCGTACATAATGACGTGCCCGTTCGCATTACGTGCAGCACGCCCGATCGTTTGAATAAGCGATCGTTCCGCTCGTAAGAAGCCTTCCTTATCTGCATCGAGAATGGTTACAAGTGAGACTTCAGGAATATCTAGACCTTCTCGGAGTAAGTTAATCCCAACCAGCACATCAAATGTACCTAAACGCAGCTGCCTTAAGATTTCAATTCGTTCAAGCGTTTTTATTTCAGAGTGAAGATATCTTACTTTAATGCCAAGCTCCTTAAGATAATCCGTTAAGTCTTCAGACATTTTTTTCGTCAAGGTTGTCACCAGCACACGCTCGTTGCGAGCCATCCGGTCATGAATCTCTCCAACAAGGTCATCAATCTGACCTTCACTTGGCCGTACATCAATCGTTGGATCAAGCAATCCAGTCGGCCTGATAATTTGCTGAACCATATCTGGCGTTTTTTCGAGCTCGTAAGGTCCTGGAGTAGCTGATACATAGACAACCTGATTAACCTTTTCTTCAAACTCCTCAAACCGTAATGGACGGTTATCTAAAGCAGACGGTAAACGGAATCCGTGATTTACTAGGATTTCTTTACGTGCTTTATCTCCATTAAACATTCCACGAACCTGCGGGAGCGTTACATGAGATTCATCCATAATTAATAGGTAGTCATCTGGAAGGAAATCCATCAATGTGTATGGAGTTGCACCAGATTCTCTTAATGTCAGATGACGTGAATAGTTTTCAATTCCTGAACAAAAACCCATTTCAGCCATCATTTCTAAGTCATACCTTGTTCGTTGTTCCAAGCGCTGAGCTTCCAGCAATTTTCCTTCTTCTTGCATTTTCTTAAGCTGTTCTTCAAGCTCTGCCTCAATATTTGCCATGGCACGCTTTAGCTTTTCTTCACGCGTAACGAAGTGAGATGCAGGAAAGATCGCTACATGCTTTCGCTCGCCTCTTACTTCTCCTGTAAGGGCATCTACCTCGGTAATCCGGTCAATTTCGTCTCCAAAAAGCTCTACACGAATACACTGCTCGTCACGAGAGGCCGGGAAAATTTCAACTACGTCTCCACGCACGCGGAATGTACCACGAGTAAAGTTAATATCATTTCGATCATATTGGATATCAACCAGCTTGCGTAATAGCTCGTTGCGATCAAGCTCCATTCCTACTCGTAATGATAAAACAAGGTCTCTATACTCCGTCGGGGAACCTAGACCATAAATGCACGAAACACTCGCAACAATGATGACATCGTTTCGTTCGAACAATGAGCTTGTAGCAGAGTGTCTAAGCTTATCAATTTCATCATTAATACTTGCGTCTTTTTCTATAAATGTATCAGAACTTGGCACATACGCTTCCGGCTGATAATAATCGTAGTAACTAACAAAATACTCCACCGCATTATTCGGAAAAAATTCTTTGAACTCACTATATAACTGACCAGCAAGTGTTTTATTATGAGCCATAATTAACGTCGGCTTATTGACTTGCTTAATCACATTTGACATGGTGAATGTCTTACCGGTACCCGTTGCTCCAAGTAACGTTTGAAACTTTTCACCACTATTTAACTTCTCAACTATCGTTTTAATTGCTTCTGGCTGATCACCCTGAGGTTCATAATCAGAAACAAGTTCAAATTCTTTCTGTTCCACAAGCCAGCCTCCTAATCGAACATATGATCACATGATTAAGTATATCATAATTAGATGAAATACACACAAAAAAGCGAACGTTCGTACCCCCATTATTGTAGCCAATGTAAGACACTCACATACTCTATAAACCATCCATACCCGTTTCTTCAAAGAATAAAAATGGCAAAACTTTTTACTGGACGAATTCAGATGGGTGAGCTATGATATGAATTATCGAAATGAAAAAAGAATATGGATCTTCGGGGCAGGTGTAATTCCTGACCGGCGGTGATGTTTTTTAAACAAAGCCCGCGACTCCAGCTGCTTGCAGTTTGGACTGATCTGGTGTAATTCCAGAGCCGACGGTTAAAGTCCGGATGGGAGAAGATAATAAATAGTTCACTTTCTTTAAGTGTACCTATTTGAAGATGCATGCTTATTTGTGCTTTTTCTGACTTCAAGCCCTGATTGTCTACTAAGTTGATCGGGTTAATCAGAACAAGCGAAATCCATGCATCTTTTTTATTTCTTACGAACGATCCCATATTCAAACTACTAAAAGGGGTTTGAATCATGGAACAAACAGGACTGAAATCAAAAAACACGTTTTGGCTCATCGTCATAGGTGCTGCCTTCTGGGGCGTTAACCCGCTCTTTCGTGTGTTACTTCTTGATACATTAACATCTGCACAAATTGTCTTTATTGAACACATCTTACTTGCTTTTATTACGATTCCTATTCTCTGGTTTAATCGCCGGGAATTAAGAGGACTGAAAAAAAGTCACATTGGTGCTTTGCTTTTCATTTCTTGGGGAGGGTCAGCCTTAGCTACATTATTATTTACGGCTGGGCTAACATACGGAAATATTAATGCTGTCTTGTTGCTTCAGAAAATGCAGCCATTGTTTGCGATTGTTCTCGCTCGAATTTTATTAAAAGAGATGTTTCCACGTCACTTTACACCTCTTGTTATTGTCGCCTTGATTGGAACATACTTTTTAACGTTTGGCTTCTCATTACCTCTTGGTCATATGGGTGAAGTCATTCAAATGGGAAGTATTCTTTCATTAGGTGCCGCAGCACTATGGGGTGGGTCAACCGTAATGGGTCGTTTATTGCTAAAGCAAATGAAGTTTGAAACAGTCACTTCTTTACGATTTGTATTAGCTATTCCATTTATAACAGTCATCATGCTCATCCAAAATGCTGCTTGGACACTACCTAGTGATTCCGTTAGTATGACGTTAATTGGTGTAAACCTCTTAGTATCTGCGTTGTTACCAGGTTTGTTCAGTATGCTGCTATATTACAAAGGATTAACGAATACTAAAGCAAGTGTAGCAACACTCGCTGAACTAAGCTTCCCGATGACTGGTATGATTGTGAACTGGCTGGTTTTCCAAGAAAGCGTCACTGCTGCTCAGTTCACTGGATTCATTTTGATTTGGGTTGTACTCTTTACAATCTCTAAGCAACGTGAGATTATTGCACCTATTTCAAAGGATCCTGCACCAGTACTATCAAAAACATCCTAACAAAAAAGCCAGAATGGACCGGGTCCATTCTGGCTTTAATTTTGTTCCTCTGCATAATAGCGGATAGCCGCTTCAAGAGCCCTACCTTTCTTTATTGGCACACCGTAATAGACTAGTACGCCCTCTAGTGCACCTAAAACAGCGAGAATATTTTCTCTTCGACAGCTATACCCCATTGTTCCAATTCGCCAAATCTTTCCGTGAAGAGGTCCAAATGAACTAGCAATCTCAATACCAAACATCTCAAGTAATGTACTTCTGACCTCATCGGCTTTCACACCTTCAGGCACCTTAATACATGTAACGGTTGGGAGTTTAACTGCGTCATCTCCAAATCGCTCTAATCCCATCTCATCAAGTCCGATCATTAATGCTTTTTCATGATAAGCATGACGCTTAAAGCGCTCTTCTAACCCTTCTTCTAATACTAAACGTAATCCCTCACGCAGCGCATAAAGCATGGAAGTCGCTTCTGTGTGGTGATTTAAACGACGAGGTCCCCAATAATCTTGAAGCATGGATAAGTCAAAGTAATTACTTCGAATAAATTGGTGATTGGTCAATTTAAGCTCCTCTTCTGTTGCAATTCCCCTCTCTACTTTCTTCCGTTTAGCAATCCGTTCTTCAATTCGTTTATTGTACGTTAGTGGAGCGAGACCAGAAGGCACGGATAAGCATTTTTGAGTACCAGCGATTAATCCATCGATGCACCATTCATCCACTCGAACATCTGCTCCACCAATTGAAGCTACGGCGTCTACAATGAATAAGACCTCTTGCTTGCGGCATGCCTCCCCAACTTCTTTTAATGGCTGCATACGGCCAGTTGATGTTTCGGCATGCACTAGTGCAACAATATCTGGATTGACTTCGTTCATCGCTTCAATAATTTCCGCTGGCTCAAATACGCTACCCCACTCTTTTTCTATGACCTCCACAGTTGCTCCATATCGTTCACAGATTTCAATTAACAGATTTCCGAAGCGACCATAAACGGGTACAAGAACAACGTCGCCAGGATGAATAACACTACAAAGCATGGCCTCAATTCCAGAGCGTGACGTGCCATCAACTGGAAATGCCCATTGATTTTTTGTCTGAAATAATTGACGCAGCATATCCATCACTTCATTCATAACCTTTGTAAAGGCTGGATCGAATTGACCGACGATGGGTGTCGACATAACACGCAATACTCTCGGATCAACCTCGACTGGCCCCGGTGTTAAAATTGTGCGCAAAGGAGTTGATAAATCTTGATACATAAAATGATACCTCCTATTCATAAGCAAGCGTGTAAAGCTGTGCTTTTAAAAGTTGAAGTCCTTTTTCGAGTGATTCTGGTTCTGTCCATTCTTCAGGAGAATGACTAATTCCCTTTTGACTTGGTACAAATAAAAGCAAGGTTGGACAGGTTAATCCAAAAACCTGTGCATCGTGCCCTGCCCCACTCACCATTTTTTGAGAGGAGAAGCCGAGCGTGTCTGCATGAGATAATGCTTGTTCAACAAACACATCGCTTAAATGGACTGGTTCGATCTGTAACCAACAATCTTGGCTCATCTCCATTTCATTTTGCTTAGCTACCTCTTTAAATTGATGAATGATTGCTTCAAATTGATCTAAAACACTTGTTTGTGCGTGTCGTACATCTAAGCTTGCCTCGACCCCTCCCGCAATCACATTTGGCACATTGGGTGATGCAACTAAACGACCGACCGTCGCCACGAGTGATGGATCTAGTTGTTCGGCCTCTTTCGAGATATATGTAATAAATTCAGCAGCTAGTCGCATCGCGTCTTTTCGCATTGACATTGGTGTTGTGCCTGCATGATTGCTCTCGCCACTAAACTGAATCATATATCGTCGTTGTCCGACAATGTCGCTCACAATCCCAACATCCTTTTTCTTCTGTTCAAGGAGGATTCCTTGCTCAATATGAAGCTCAATAAATGCCTGAATGGTTTCAGCAGAGGTTTGTGTCGATACACCATGCCCAAACCCAGCCTTGACCATCGCTTGCTGGAGCGAGACCCCATCAGAATCAATAAATGTATGAGCAGTGTTCAAAATACTCTGTCCAGTAACCCATTTGGATCCCCAGAATGTAAAAGGGAAACGACTGCCTTCCTCCTCCGCTAAAGAAACAACGTCAATCGTTCGCTTAGGAGGACCATGTTCTGCAAAAAGCTCACTCGCCGCCAAAAAACTAGCTAACACACCATATGCACCGTCAAACTGTCCTCCATCACGTACCGTATCAATGTGGGAGCCTGTTAGAATAATGGAGTCTGGTTCATCTGTACCGATGTACCGTCCAAACAGATTACCCACCTCATCAAAGCGCACTGTGAATCCCCTTTGAATCATTTGTACTTGTAACGCCAACTGGGCTTCACGCCAAGACTCTGAATAAAGAAGCCTCGTCACTCCTCCGTTTTCCGTTTTTCCGAAGGTTGCTAACCACTGAATCCAATCGCTAACTGATTGTTTTGGATGAACCGGCTGTATTTGTGCGATCGTTCTCTTCCTCCTTTACTCAACGTGCTCTATTAGATTTATCATACCGATTTCAACCCAAAGGTACATTGGTGTAATCACCAAAAAACACTTTATTTTTTAGATAAAGTAACTAAAGCAAAGGTAGAAAAAAAGGCCATTCTCTGGCCTCTGTTTTTAATCAAGATTCTGGAAGGAATTCTGTAGTGAATATGTCTTCCGTTTCAAAGTCTTCATCTAATAGATTGATTTCTAGGAGTTGATTCTTTATGGCACCCCACTAGTAAATGTTGAATCGACCTGATAATTCCGCCATAACCTGTACATCGACATAGGTTGCCCGACAATGCGTCATTAATCTGTTCTTCTGTAGGATTTGAATAAGTGGTAAGCAGTGCATCGATAGCCATGACCATACCTGGAGTGCAATAGCCACATTGAAACCCGCCATGCTGGAGCATGGCTTGTTGGACCGGATGAAGCTCTTCACCCGATGTCAGGTTCTCAATTGTTTTGACTGACCTTCCTTCTACCTGATAAGCCATGGTCAGACAAGAAGCAGAGAGTTCCCCATCAATGTGCACGGTACAGGCACCACATCGGCCAATACCACATGATCGTTTTGTGCCTGTTAGTCCACATTCTTCTCGCAAGACATCTACTAACAACTTGGTTGGCTGGACTTCTTTTTGGACCGATACATCGTTCACCTGAAAGAGGATAGTCACCTCACCTAAAGCTTGTTTGTTCCCTGAATGACTCATAATTGCGCCTCCCTTTGGTTTAGAGAGTGTAGAATGAATTCAGGAGAGATTGGCAACTTATGAATTCTTACTCCAATCGCGTTATATACGGCACTTGCGATAGCTGGGGCAACACCAACCGTGCCAATTTCTCCTACGCCTCTTGGACCATAAAGATCATGCTCCGGTAACTCTTCAATTGGAATGGTCTTCATTTTAAAAGGAAGATCAGAAAGTCCAGGCATTAGATACGTATCAAGGTTTGTCGTTTCATATTGACCATCTTGCATCAGCGCTTCTTCCATTAGCGTATAACCCACTGCCATACTTCCACCACCTTCAATCTGGCCAATGTACCCATTACGATTCACAATCGGCCCCGCCGCCACTGCTTGATCAAGCTGAATCAGTTTTACTTTTCCAGTAAGGACATTCATCTCTACTCCTGCTAGCACACCACTGTACGAATATAAAAAATGTCCAGAATCAATGGGGTCTGGTGTCGTTGGAAAGTCAAAGCGTGTATCCATAACAATGTCTTCGTTTAACTCAGAAGCGAGCTCGGAGTAGGTTAGAAGAAGGCGAGGTTCGTCCTCTTCATTAACCCAAATCCCTTGTTTCCCTACTGTCAGCATTGTTTTGTCTATTCCTGATTGTAATGCAGCATATGAAATCAACTTCTTTTTAAATGGTTGCTTTAGCTTTTGCAGTGCGTGCCATACCATGCTTGTTCCTCTTGATGCTGTTGTGGAACCCGAAGTAGGAACGTGTGACGTATCTCCGATGACAATAGACAAATCGACTACATCACACCCAATCTCTTCTAATGCCAATGTTTCAATGACTGCTAGAATTCCTTGCCCTGCTTCTTCAAACCCAAAGGCAAGCTCAATCTTTCCATTCCGTTTAAGTGAGATTCTTCCTCCAGCAGGGTCAAGTCTTCCGTACCCTAACCCTCCCCCATGCATCGTAATAGCCGTTCCGAAGCCTTGGATGACGTGCGACGTTGGAGATTTTGTAGGTTGTTGTTGTTCCTTGTGTAAATGAGCAATGGCTTCTAGAACCTGGGACGCGCCATCTGTTTCAGCTATTCGTTGTCCCAGTGGACCGAGATCGTGTGCTTTACGAAGGTTTTGTTTTCTAAACTCGTACGGTTCCATCTGCAGCTTTTGAGCTAATCGATCCATTTGACCTTCCAGTGCAAATGTAACCTGATTTCCTCCAAATCCTCTGAATTCGCCGGCCACACCATTGTTTGTGAAAATGGAATATCCTTTTGTTTTAACAGCAGGGATGACGTAAGGTCCTGTCGCATGTTCCACTGAGAAATCGAGAACAGCTGGACCAAGCGTTGAGTACGCGCCTGTGTCTGCCTTGATCAACGTTTCATGCGCGAGTATCATTCCGTCTTTATCAACACCGGTTTTCATTGTAATCGTCATCGGGTGGCGCTTAATGCTACTACGAATGGATTCCTGTCTTGTTTGATGAATATGAATAGGTCGCTTGGTTGCCAATGCGAGCATCGCACCATAAGGTTGGATATTGAGTTCATCTTTGCCTCCAAATGATCCACCCATTGGGGAGGACACAATTCGAATGGTTGATTGAGGCATGTTCAAGATACGCGATAACTGGAACTGATCCTTAAACCCGTGCTGTGTTCCCACATAGACTGTAAGTTCACCATTATCTTCTGGAACAATGACGCCTCCCTCTGTCTCCATATATCCATGAAGCTGTCTTGGAAGCTCATAGGTTTGTTCGACTGTATGAACCGCATTAGAAAAAGCTTCTTCGAGATTTCCTCTCGAGTGGCCGGCTTCATGAAGGATATTACCGTTTGGGTGGAGAGCTGGATACGTTGGATCAAGAGCCTTATCTAACGTATCGATTACCGGCAGTGGTTCATAGTCCACTTCTATGCACGTACATGCATAAGCTGCTATTTCCTTTGTTTCAGCTGCGACACAAGCGATGGCATCACCAACGTATCTCGCATGGTCCGTACAAAGGACTGGCTGATCTGGCATAATGATCCCGAATCCATTTAGTCCTGGCACATCTTTAGATGTCAAAACGGCATGCACACCTGGAATGCGTTTTGCTTTTTCGGTATGAACCGCGTGTATCTTGGCATGGGCATGAGCACTTCGCAGGATCTTGCCATATAACATTCCCGGCATCTTCAGATCAGTCAGATAGGTTAAGCGCCCCGTCACCTTTGCTTTACCATCCGGACGAATTCGATTTCTCGTATCTGTTTGTTCCATTCGTCTCAAGCCCCTCCTTTTCTTAACGTTCATTAAACAAGCTCTTTTAACTCATGGTACATGAGATTTGTTGCGACTGTTTCACGGTAGGAACCTGATGTAAATGCATCCCCACTATACGTAATTTCCGAATGCAAGCACCTTTTTAATTGTTCCAAATCTAAAGTGGGAATCGTTGAAGCTTCGATAATCGATTGAGTCGTTTGCAATAGTCGAGGCGGATGATCTCCTCCTGCTACAACAAGCCGGGCAGATTGAAAGCTCTTTGCATCATCCCAACTTAAACACATCGCGACCGTAACAGTGGATGGAACAAAAGCCTCCCTTCTTCCGATTTTTTCATAAAATAAATGAGTGTTTTCAGGTTTTACAATGGGAATATGGATAGCAACTAGAATGGCTGGTTCTGTATTGTTTAAGTGCTCATCCAAAGAAATGGTTGAGTACCCGTCAGCTTTAAAGGTAGTAACCATTGCATCTAAGGCAAACAAAGCAGGCAATGTGTCGCCAATCTTATAGGAAACGTTGCCCCCGAGTGTGCCTTGATTACGGACAGCCGGTGCACCAATTTTCGAGATGGCTTTTGCAACGAGTGGTGCCATCCCTGTAAAAAGTGGGTCGCGAGTACATTGACTTAACGTAACGTTTGCTCCTACGGTGAGTGTGCCTTCAACTGTTTCTTCAATTCCTCGTAACGCTGAGATGAGATGCAAACTAATAAGTTGAGGGGCAAGAATACCAAGCTTTTCTCTTATCACCTGGACAAGCGTACCACCAGCAACAAACTCAGACTCTTTCCCATATGCTTCTTTATATTGCCAAGCCTCCTCTACCGTTTGAGGTAGCCAAACACTTGGTGGTTGAGGAATGGTCTCCTCCATTAGCTCAGCTCCCTTTTTTTGCAATAAACTCCCTATAATCTGAGGGGGTATCAATATCTTTAACGCTCGCACTATTAATGTACGTACCTTTGGAACTAAGTGAAGGTTTGCGGATCAATTGACCAGCTCCCAGATCACCTTCCAAATCATTAAACAGCGAAAATAACTGCTTTGAAAATAGAATGGGGGGTTGTGGAATTCCATTGAAACGGCTAGCTACAAATAAACGATCCTCCGATTGTTCAAAGCGACTAATAATGTGGTTAAGATGGCTGTTGGTGATTTGAGGCTGATCGGCAAGTAAAATAATGACAGCATCGGCAGCAAGTTGTTTACAGGCTTCGATTCCACTTTTAACCGAATACGATTGTCCCCTCCAAGCCTCGGGACAAACAATTATTGACCACTTATGCGACCAATCTGATTGGCTATACTTCTGTGGAGCCCATTGACAAGGGTTGTTTGGGTTTGTCACAACGATGGTATGGTTCACGTTCGACTGAAGTGCCGATGACAACACGTTTCCAGCGATGGTCCCGCCGCGAATCGGTAAACGTAATTTGTCCTGTCCCATACGTTTGCTTTGGCCTGCAGCAAGAATAATGCTAATAATTTTCATTGAACAAGCACTTTATTTACACACGTTGTAGATGAACGAATCATTTGAATGAGCTCTGCAACAATACTGACAGCAATTTCAGTAGCGCCTTGTGCTCCAATTGAAAGCCCAACAGGCGAGCGGACATCCGTTGGCACTTCTTCTTGTTCTACCAAACGCGCCGTTCGTTTAGCTGATCCAAGCACCCCTAAGAAAGAAAGCCCTCTGCCTCTAAGCAACTGAAGAAGTGTACGGTCATGCTCAAAGTGATGAGTCATAAGAATTACAAAATCTTTTGAAGAAAGATCTAACGCCTGGACTGCTGCTTTGGGAAACCCATGTAACACATGTGTCGCCTCAGGAAATCGTTCAACCGCACAAAAACTCTGTCGCCAATCCGAAACAACGACGTTAAACCCAACATCTGCGGCCACCTTAACAAGCGGGAGAGCGTCTTCTCCAGCTCCAAACAGGATTAAACGTGGCTTTGGACTAATTCGTTGAAGAAAGATGGGATTACCTACCTGTGTGTACACTTTTTTATTTGCACCTCCTAAAGATGCTTGATCTATCACATGCTCTACTTCAAGTGAAGAGAAGTGTGTTGCACTTCCAAATGGTTTTTCTCCTTCTGGAATAAATAGATAGTTGTTCTGAAAAAGGTCTTTCATCATAAGAACCTCCTTCCCACTTCGAACAAGCTTATTCACTTGCTGTAAATGCGTGAGATACCCAGACTCTATTCTCTCAAGTAGAACATGGATGATCCCATTACACCCTGCTCCCATTCCAAATGCTATGTCGTCTTCGGCGCTCATATCGTAAGTAATTGTTTGTGAGTCCTCTCCTCGTTTCACACGTTCAATCAGGTCCTGTTCTAGGCAGCCAGCACTTATAAAGCCTGATGACGTTCCATCGTTTTGGATTAACATACATGCCGATTCTTTTTTATAAGCAGAACCCTCAACATGAACAATGGTTGCAAGAAACGCTGGCAACTTTATTTGATCTAGGTGATCCAACACGACATGTATATCATTCATACCGAACCCTCCTATGAACCTTTTTAACTTCCGCGATACACTTGATATCCCCATGGTGAAACGAGCAGTGGAATGTGATAGTGATCTTTATCTGTACTTAAAAAGACTCTAGTAATCACCCATTCCAGAAAATGTGGCTTCTCATCAATTAAGCTGTGTTGCCTAAAATAAGCCCCAGTGGCGTAATGGATTTCGTATTCACCTTCAAGAAATAGCTCAGATGAAATGAGTGGGTAATCCATTCGACCATCTGCATTTGAACGTTTGGTTGAAATTAATCGTTTCTTTGTTTTTGATTCAAGAACATACACCTCTATATGAATTCCTTCAGCTGGACAGCCTCTTGTTAAATCAAGAACATGAGTCGTTAATTTAGTCATTTACCCTACACCTTCTTGAGACTGTTGTTTTTGTCTATGGTTCACATCTTCTTTAGTTACAGTAAATAGCTGGAATCCATAAGGTGGTCTCGGCTCTGTATAGACTTTCCCAACTGATCCTGGTATGTCTTCTACAATAAGGTCCCACGTATGATTCTGCGATTCAAATGACACATGTATGAGCTGTGGGAACGTTAATAGAATGCTACATCCAATTTCATAGATTAAATGCTGTATTGATTTTGTATCCGTTTGGTCAAAAATAGACGCCGCAAGATCACGAATTTGCTCGGCTGCTACATATGTGCCTGGTTGATGACCAAGCGCATCATACGCATGTTCATAAGCCCAATGAATGTCTAAATAAATAAACAATGGTCGATTGGAATCTTCGGGTAACGTAGTGTATTCATCTCTTACAAATCCAGAAAACGAGTTTCCTTGAACCTTTATCAATTGAAGATTCTTTAAGCTACTTTGTTGCTTTGTTATTTCGTACGACTGGTCCTTCCGCTCGATGAGCAGAGATGCTTGGGATTGTTCATTGTTTGATTGTTTGAAAACAAGTTCACTAGTAAAGCGCTCCCCGCCTTTTGTGACATCCATCTTCTCAAACGTGAGAAGATCTCCAGTAAGCTCTACGGATGAAATTTGATTGTATTTATCTAAAAAGGCTTTAGCGACATAATCGAGAAACCCTTCCACTGTCGATCCGTTATAGCTTCCTAGATGACGCTGAATGAAGTTTTTCATAGAGTCAGTTGCCACAACTAAAGAATTATCTCCTTCCGAAAAGGAGGGACGAAAAGCTTCGCCTGCCACCTTCACTTGAATATTTGTTGCAAATAAAATATTGGATCGCCCTTTAAAAGACGATTCTGGAATTTCTTTTATTCCCACAAGAGGAGGAAGATACGTCCGATAAGCGAGAACGCTCCCTTTCCCATATGCAACTTCATGCTCAGATTTAGTCATACCTACCATCCTTTCAGAATCGTACTAATATTCCGTCAAATAAAGTGTAGAAGAAACAGCTTAAATTTCTTTAAGCTGTTATCCAGTGTCCATTTCTTGATTGAATAGGTCCAGTCTCGCGAGAGAAAACGTTTTTACCTGATGCAAGAACCATTTCAATGCGCGCATCAAATGGTTCATTTGTGTAAAGGGAAAGAGGGTGTCTCGCATACATGTTTTCAAGTGTTACTTCATGTGGCTGTAAAGAGACAAAGACGAGATCCGCATCTTTCTCTACCTGAATTGACCCCTTGCGATGACTCAGGCCAAACCGTTCAGCTGGATGCTTTGCCGTCCAGTTCACTACATGAGAAAAATCTAGCTTTTCCTCTAAAGCAAATTGAATGGCGCCAAGCAATGTGACTCCTCCTCCATTAATACCTCCCCATGCATCAAAAATTGAATAGGTTGAAGCATTCTTTAGCTCGGCCGCGCATGGTGAATGATCAGATGTTAAAAAGTCAATTCGTCCCTCTTTCATGGCCTGGCGAAGTAGAAGATGGTCTTCCTTTTTTCTAAGCGGCGGTGCACACTTTGCAAGGTTTTTCTTTTTAGATAAAGCTTCATGTGAAAACAGTAAGTAATGAGGACATGTTTCAAGTGATACGTTCATCCCTTGTGCTTTTGCCTGTTCAATTCTTAAAACAGCCTCCACACTGCTTATATGTACAAAATGTAGAGGGCAGCCCGTTATTCTTGCATATTGTAACGCTCGTTCGACAGCCTCGACTTCAGCTTCAATCGGACGTGATGCTAAGTAGTCATCGTAAGAATCTCTCTTTTGCCTCTTCATTTTCTCAGTTAAAAAAGTTGTCATTGGTCCACTTTCAGCATGAAGAGCTAGCACCTTACCAAGCTCTGCAATTCGGTCCATACCTTCAATTAAATCCTGATCTCCTACAGATTCAAATTCCTTATTTCCTGTTGGAGACAAAAAGGCTTTAAAGCCCAAACATCCAGCTTCAGACAATCCAGCAAGCTCATGTTGATTCCCTGGAACGAGTCCACCCCAGAGACCAAAATCGACAATTGATTTTTCTTTGCCTAATTCCGCTTTATCAATTAGATCTTTTTTTGTAATGGTGGAAGGAATGCCGTTTAAGGGCATATCAACAAATGTGGTCGTTCCACCTGCCGCAAACATACTTGAGCCGGTTTCAAAGCCTTCCCAGAACGCACGGCCCGGTTCATTTAAATGAACGTGAACATCTACTGCTCCGGGAAACACGTATTGTCCATTTGCATCTATTTCTTTTACTCCCTGTTTGGAGATACGCTCGGAAAGCTCAGCAACTGTTCCATTTTTAATACCGATTTCCCTTTCCTCTATCCCTGTTTCCAACACAACCTTTGCATTGCGAATCACTATATCGTACATGTTACTCCTCCTACATCCACAACAACGCTCGGGTACATTGATCGTAGCACTGTTCTCTTTTTTTCGGGTGTCCTTATCAGATTATCTTCCAATCTTTTTCATCTACTCTTGAATACATTCCTTTAAGCGGAATAAGGCAATTTTGTCTACTTCCGTTAGTGCAGTCGCAAACTCCGTTTCAGGAGAGTGAAGGATTCTTCTTTCCATTTCATTGTAAATCTCCTGCTTATGTTTACCTTTTACAGCTAAAATAAATGGAAACATAAAGGTATCCATATAGCGTTTGTTTAGTGTCTGAAAGTTTTTATATTCTTCTTCAGTTAACTCAGTAAGGCCCGCTTGGCCTTGTTCTGCTTTTGATGAGTCTGTCATCTGAATTCTTTCTCCAAGATTCGGGTGCGCACAAAGTAGGTTTATCTTGGTTACTTGATCTGATTGACTTACTTCAATCTTCATTGCTTCATGTAGAGATTGAATGGATTTAAAAGGTCGACTATTCACCACTTGTTCAGCCACCCAAGGAGAATCCTCATAGATCCCTGCAAGGATTTCGATAAATTCATCAGGAGAACATTGATTAAGCTGGCCAAGTATATGTTTTCTCAATGACATCGTACCTTTCTACTTTGATTTTCATTAGTTTACGGAACCGAGCACCGTCTGTCATTGGTGAATGTGACTAAATTTTTAAAAGAAACAGTCATTTCTTCCAGAACGAATCTGCCTATGCTACGATAATAAAAAAGATGTTGATTGGGAGAGTGAGATGAAGCTAGAAACCTTACTTACACGCGAACCATTTACTCAGCTTTCTGTGATTGCCGGCCATTCTGGACTCACCCATGATATCAGTCATGTGACAATGATGGATGCGCCAGATATTTTACCTTATTTAAAAGCAAACGATCTTCTTGTTACAACAGGCTATCATTTTAAAGATCAGCCCGAGGAAATGGCTCATTTAATTGAAGAAATGAGTAAAAGACACTGTGCAGGGCTTTTTGTTAAAACAGAACGCTTTATCCACACACTCCCGCAACAGGTTATTGATGTTGCGAATGCACTGGCGTTCCCTATTTTGAACCTTCCATCAGACTGGTCTCTCGGTGACACAGTAAACCAACTGCTATCCATTATTTTAGATAAACGGACAAACGAGCTTCGTCACGCCATTGATACGCATCGACAATTTACATTACAAATGATGAACGGAAAAGGACTGAATACATTACTTGCTCGATTGAGTGGGCTCATCCAACGTCCCGTTACCCTAACCAATTCATATTTAACGCAGATTGCCGGGCAGGAACATTTGCTTAAGTCGATGCCTTATTTAACAGAGCTTGCACAGTATGGATATTTGCTGCTTCCTAAATCAACCGAAGTTTCATTTTGTGATATAGCGAGCAAACAAGAACTGACCGTTTATCCAGTCCACAAGCATACAAATCAGCCAGATCTTTTATTTATTAAAGATACAATCGCTCCTTCTGACCATGTGAACCGACTGACCATAGAGCAAGCTGTAAATGTGTTATCCTTTGAACGGATTCGAGAAGAAGCCGTCAAACAGACCACTCGCCGAATTCGAAATGAATTCTTTTCAAACTTTCTCGATCAGACGTATTCAAGTACAAGGGAAATGGAGAACAGAGCAAGTGAGTTTGGTTTGCCGGTTGAGCAAGAATACATTTGTGCAGTAGGAGAATTAGATCCCCTGCATGACATGTGGAACGATCAAAGCCATCATAAAGAAATGGATCAGCTTTATGACTTCCTAGAAAATGAATTGCAATCATTAGTTGTCCCTTGTTATCTTTTTACAAAAGGAGAACAATTAATTCTCCTTCTTTCTGTGAATGAGTTAATGGAAGACACACAAGCATTCTGTGAATCCTTTTTAGAGCTTCTTCAATTACGATTGTCTCGTTTTTATGAAATGACTGTTTCGTTTGGAGTTAGTCATGTTTGTTCATCCTTCTTTGCAGTACATCAAGGCTTTGAGGAAGCACAAAAAGCATTGTTTCAACAGAGTGGCTGGCGCCAACCTTCCTCTATCCACTTCTTTCAGTCCACCGATATCAGTGGCTTACTCAGAATGATTCCTGAGAAAGAATTAATTGGCTATTATCATCAGACCTATAAGCAATTGCGGTTAGATTACTTAGATGAAGATCAAACACTGCTGCATACACTGTTTATGTACATGGAATGCCAATGTCAGATCTCCGAAACCGCCAAACAGCTTTTTGTTCATCGTAATACTGTGGTCTATCGTTTAGAAAAGTGTGAGGAGTTATTACAAACCTCATTAAAGGATCCAGAATTCACGTTGCAAGTACGTACTGCTATGCGAATTAAGCAATTAATCGAATCATAGATGTCATAAAAAAACGAACCAGCCCATGTAAGCTGGTTCGTTTTTTAACGATTGTTACTCTTTTACTACACGTTTTTTCAATTTCATTAGTAACTCATAGACTAATGGCACAATTAACAAGGTAAGTAGGGTTGAACTTGTTAATCCTCCAATAACAGTGACTCCAAGCCCTTTAGAGATTAATCCTCCGCCTTCAAATCCAAAGGCTAGTGGGAGAAGCGCACCAATTGTTGCAATGGCTGTCATCAGAATCGGACGTAGTCGCGTAGATCCTGCTTCAAGTAATGCTTCCCGTGTAGACAAGCCTTCGTTTTCTTGATGAATGACTCGGTCAATCAATACGATTGCATTTGTTACAACAATCCCAATTAACATGAGTGCACCAATCATAGATGATACACTAATTGTCTCACCAGCAATGAGTAAGGCGACAAGTGCGCCAATTACGGTAAATGGCAGTGAAAATAGGATTGCAAATGGAGCTAACCCTCCACCAAATGTTAAGACAAGGACAAAGTAGACAATGGCAATGGCTGCAAGCATGGCTAGACCAAGCTGAGTAAATGATTCCTCAATATCAGCAGACACGCCGCCCATTGATACGTCTACACCAGTAGGTAGATCCAGTTCATCTAGCTCTGATTGCACGGATGTTGCCACTGCACTAATATCATTACTTGTGATTTTTCCTGATGCGTCTGCATAAATGTCGCCATTTCGTTTTGAAATCGTATTTGGAGTTGTTCCTTCCTCCACATTTACGACATCGCGAATTGTAATCTCTTCGCCAAGTGCCGTAACAATTGTTTTGTCTAGTAATTCATCAATGCTCTCAAACGATTCTTCCTCTGATTCAACAAACACGTCAAGCTCTGCTCCATCTTCGTTAACAGTTGTGAGAACTTCACGTTGTCCCTGGTTTGAAAGAGCCATTCCGACTTGGGCAGCTGTTAAACCATTTTTACTCAACTCATCTGCATCAGCTATTAAGTTAAACTGATCATATTGTTCAGACAGACTTGTATCTAAATCCGAAAGATCATCTTGCTCGGATAACAGTTGTTCAACTTCTTTTACAACCGGTTCAATGACTTCAATCGATGGGCCACTTACCTGCACAGAAAGCTCACTTGAGCCTCCAGACATGCCAGTAAAGTCTTGGTTTGCCCAAGTACCTTTTTCCGTCATTGCTGTTAGTTCATCCATTACCTTTTCTTGTTCATCTACAAACCCTTTGAAATCATCAGCATATTCCACAAAGATAATTGATGAGTTAGATGGACCAAAGCTCATCGGATTGTCTCCACCTATAGATAATTGAATCAGCTCAACACCCTCACGTTCGGTAAGGAAGGTTTCTGCTTCTCCAGCAATCTCCTCCACTTCTGATAGAGTCTGACCTGGTTCTGGATTATAGGTAATGTACAATGCTTTTTCCTCATCTGCCGGTAGGAAGCTCACACCAACAGCAGGGACTAAGAACAAACTACCGATTAATAAAGCAATCGCCACAATCGATGTAATCCATTTATGGTTTAGAGACCAATTCAACACATATTTATATCCATTAGATAGTCGGCTTGGCTTTTCCTCATGTGACATGTTGCTTTTACTTAAGCCCTTTTTAAACATTGAATGAGCCATCATAGGCACAATCGTAATCGCAACTAATAATGAAGCAAGTAGCGCAAAGACAACCGTTAAAGCGAATGGTAGAAACAGTTCGCCAACCATTCCTTCTACTAACCCTAGTGGCAAGAAAACAGAGATTGTAACAATGGTGGACGAAAGAATTGGCATAAACATTTCTTTTGTGGCATCCACAATTAACGCTTTTCCTTTTAGTGGTTCATCCGCCATACCCATCCGCCTGAAAATATTTTCGATAACAACAATGGAATCGTCAATGACTCGGCCAATTGCAACGGTCATTGCTCCAAGCGTCATGACATTTAACGTAATATCCATTTGATTTAAAAGGAGTATCGCAATTAGCAGCGATAACGGGATCGAGATGACTGAGATGATTGTTGTTTTCACATTTCGTAAAAACAGCAAAATGATAATCATCGCAAACAATGCACCGAATAACGCTTTGCTGATCATGGTTTCAACGGATTCTTTAATTGGTTCACCTAGATCAAGTGTAGAAACAATCTCAAGTCCATCATATTTTTTCTCAAGATCTGCAGCTGCTTCAAGTGCTTGATCAACGACATCAACCGTATTCGCGTCTGCTGTGCTGACAATTTGAAGGCCGATTGCATCTTTTCCATTTGTTCTAGAGATAGAGCTAGATTCATTTACAACTTCAATATCTGCAAGCTCTCCGAGTGAGATCGTTGGAATCTCAATATCAACTGGTAGATCCTGTTCCCCAACTGGAGGCATTCCTGCTTCTGCACCCAAATCCATATCCATAGGGGGCTGTTGTTCTTCTCCTCCACCTGGACTAATTGGGATCGCAATAGATTCAAGATCCTCAATCGTATTCACATCACCATCAATGACAACAGACTGTTCTTGGTCTCCAAATGTATATAATCCAAGTGGGAAGGTCACATCTGAGCCTTGAATGATTTGTAAGACGGTTTCTTCATCCAATCCGTTAGCTACAAGTTCATCCTCATCAAACCGAAGCTGAACCTCTTTCACTGACTGTCCACTTAAACTAACAGAGGCAACACCATCTAATCCTTCTAATGTTGGTGCTACATCGTTCTCAACTAAATCAGTCAGTTCAGTAAGCGAATCCTCACCAGACGCACTTAATGTCAGGACAGGAAAGGCTGTTAAGCTTAACCTGGATATTGAAGGATCTGTCACGCCATCAGGAAACTCCTGACCATCTAACGCGTCTTTCACTTCTGTTAGTGCTTCATCCATATCCTTACTAAATCGGTATTCTATTTGAATTGATGAAGCATTTTGAAAGGAGCTAGAGGTGACGTTTGAAACACCATTTAACCCTTCCACCTGCTGTTCTATCGGTTGCGTTACTTTATCTACAACTTCCTCAGGTGTAGCACCTGGATAGGTTGTTGAGATCGTAATAATTGGTGTATTAATATTCGGAATGGTTTCCATCTTCATGTTTAAACCAGAATACAGACCGGCTACTACAACCATAATGGTGAGTAACCATAAAGCAAACTTATTTCTTAATGAAAACTCAATAATCTTTTTCATTGTTTCCTGTTTCCCCCTCTTTCTATTCTTGACTTCCATTTACTTAAGCGTATATAATTTGACCACCTAGTCATTACTCACCTTATGTTAGTTGACCAGATAGTCAGAAGTCAAGAACAAATCATAAAAGGAGTTGAAAAAATGACCGATAAAAATAAGCTTATTATTGAGAATGCGATAAAACTATTTTCAACAAACAGTATTTCATCCACATCGATTCAAGATATCGCGACTGAAAGTGGTATTTCTAAAGGCGCTTTTTACTTACATTTCAAATCAAAAGATGCCTTAGTTGTTGCTATTATTAACTATTATTCTGATTTAATAACCAGCTGTATCCAGAAAAGTGACTACGATGAACTTGCGTCAAGAGAACAATACAACCACAAGCTCACTGATCTATTTGAATCCATTCTCAATCACAAAGACTTTATTCTTGTTCAAATGAAAGACCCTTCCATCCCACTAACAGATGAGATGAAGTCAAGCCTCAAGCGCCTGAATTATAAAATGACTCAATTCCATCAAAGTTATTTGGTTGAGCTGTATGGTGAGCAGATAAAGCCTATCCTCTGGGACTTAACACTGATCATTGATGGATTATTTCATTCATACCTAAAGTTTTTAATTCATGCACCAGTAGTAGAAATTCGCACGCTTGTACCGTACATCTTGGAGAGAGTCGATTCCATCGTTCGTGGATTAAAACCTGAGGATGCTCTGTTAAAAGAAGAACAAGTAGCTTCTGTTTTATCTGACTTTTTTGAAATAGATCACTCAATCTCGGTTTCAGATACGCTCAAAGAGATACGAAATGTCATTAAAAAGTTCGATAATCAAGATGAACTTTTTGTATCCGTCGACATGCTTGAAGAAGAATCTCAAAAAGACAATCCACGTTTACCGATCATTCAGGGAATGCTATTAAATTTACACAATGAACCTGGATTGCGAAAACTGATTCAAAGACTTGTCACCCATTATGAACTCAATGACTCACTATTCAATGACTAATTAGTCATAATTTAAATGCTTCTAAAAATTGTTCATATCGTTTTTCAACTTCTTCTGGGGCTGGAACGGCTTCTAACAATTCTTGGATGGAATATGTTTGTCCTCCCTTTACTACGAGAGAAATGCGTTGTGTTGCTCTTATATCTAGTAAAGGGTTTTCTTTTAGAACGAGCTTATTACAAAACATTAGTGTGAATAGCAAAACGCAAACATAGCACAATATCCGTTACAGTGTCTTCACCGCGTTCTCTTCCATAGAAGTCTCAGGTTCTCACCCGCTTGTTCAAATAAAATCACGAATGGCGAATGATTCGATCGTAGAATCATCCGCCATTTTTTCATTAATTATTATTAATGTTTCAGAACATGATAAAAAAGCTTTGAGTGTGATACTCAAAGCTTTTACTTTATCCTTTATGTAACCGAGTTTGATAAGGATACATCTTTCTTTACTAACAACACACCAAGCTGGTGGTGCTCACTATCATACAGTGCACCTTGTTCGAAACGGACTTCTTGATCATAATCGAGAACATCCAATTTACAAAAAGCAGAATTGGCCTGAAGTGCTTCATAGAAGCTTGTCTCATCCACAACTTTACGCCCGTTTACTTTCACAATCGTCTCTCCAACTTTTAATTCTAGTTTTTCAGCCAAACTTCCAGGCAAGACTCCAAGGATCGTGCACCCTTCCGTTCGCTCAACATACATAGGCAACCCTTTTTTATCGCGATCCCTTGCCACATGCCATAGATATTCTCTTCCGATGATTGCAGCTCCTGCTACAATGTAAGCCACCCACCCAATGAATAGGGATGAAATAGCTAGAAGAAGCAATACGATTCCAAAAACGAGTACCTGCCTCCCAGCGGAACGGATGGCGTCCTTTGGAAGAGAGGAGGTTACCTTTTGCTTAAATCCAATTAAAAATGGAACGAATAGTGGCTGCAGCTCCATTCCCGCAATAGGGAGTACTGGCCAATAGTCAAATGTCGGGATTATACCATTTGGAATAAATACGATGAGTGGAAGAAACCAAATTCGTTCTGATAAATGAAAACCAATCCATTTCCCTCTTGATGCTCTCTCAAG
The DNA here is from genome assembly GCF_050276055.1 of Alkalihalobacillus sp. NPDC127517. Lineage (NCBI taxonomy): Bacteria > Bacillati > Bacillota > Bacilli > Caryophanales > Bacillaceae > Alkalihalobacillus > Alkalihalobacillus sp. NPDC127517. Next base: position 122,622 of record NZ_JBNNQX010000001.1, read on the forward strand.
TCTTGGCGAGGTGTACATCGTTCCATTTTTTTGAATAAGAATTCCCTCGGCCATCACTAGCAACCCGAGTAATAGAGATAAAATCGGTATAAGCCTGTCCAATTGCATCGTATCTATGTATTCATTTATAAAGGCATACTCTCCCGTAAATGGGATGACTGCTAAAACAATGATTGTTAATCCAAGTATGTATGACGGCGAAAGCCACCTAAGCTGAAATGTAAGCATAATTAGAAACATGATGATCATCATGATGGCTAATGCCTGCCACTCCAATACAAATCCAATACCTACTAATAGAACAGACAAACATAACCCTATAACTAAAGCCGGCCAAAAGGGCACAATAAAATCTGCCAATCGACGATAAACCCTTGTATGAAAAGACGACCGTTCTTTTTTTACACGTTTTGAAGCGATAATGTATACAAGTAGCAATCCAACATAAGTAATTGGATTAGCGAAAAAACTAGCTAATGCGATTAAGATCGTTTGAACGATTTCCATTGACGCCCTCCCCCAGCTTATATGTTCTACACATCTTATAAAAAGACTGCCTCCTTGGAAACATGAATCTGCGCCCTTTTGCAGGAGCATACAGAAAACATAACCTGCTTTCCAATGGGGACAGTCTTTCATCAGTGCTTATCTCTTAACTCACGAATTGAGCATACATCTAATTAGTTAATCTGTTCAACTGCCACGTCAATGGCTTTTTGTAGCTGTGAATCATTTTCTGCTTTACGGATTTCCTCTACAATTCGTTCTTGAAGGGCTGTAGCTGTTTCCTGGTTAATCTCTCCACTAGCTTCAAGGCCTTCATCCTCTTGGAATGACTTTACTGCATCAACTGTTTGTTGATCAAAGTAGCCATCCTCACGACCAGGGTTGTAGTCCAAGCCTTTTAGAATGAATTGAGCGTTTTTAACTTGTTCTCCAAGTGAGTCAAAAACGATCGGAGAATCCTCTTCAACAGAAACAGCTGTTGAGAAGAAGTATTCAGGTTGAGTGACTTCAATGGTTGGTGTCACACCTTCTTGGTTAATGCTGTTCCCATCTGGCGTTAACCATCTCATCATCGTCAGTTTTAAATCACTGCCATCACCTAGATCAACTGTTTGTTGAACCGTTCCTTTTCCAAACGTTGTATTTCCTACTAGGTCGTAACCGCCAGATTCTTTTAATGCAGCAGCTAAGATTTCAGATGCAGAGGCACTTCTTTCATCGATTAGACCAATGATTGGGTAATCCTTTGCTTCTTTTAATTTTGAAGTATATCCTGTACGTGCTCCATCACGATCCTCCGTTTGAACAATGGCTTTTTCATCCGGAATGAGCTCATCCCCAATTTGCTCAACTGCATTTAAATAGCCACCTGGATTTCCGCGGACATCAATAATTAAAGCATCCATTCCATCCTGTTCTAACTCCTGCAGTTGGTCTTTAAAGTTAATCGCTGTGTCTTCAGAGAACGATGTAATCTCAAGTAACCCAATCGTTTGACCATCTTGTTCAAATGTTTGCGTTCGAACCGTCTCAATAGGAATGGTATCACGTTCAACTGGGACATCTAACAGCTCTGAGCTGCCATCTCTCTCAATCGTTAGTCGAACCGTTGTTCCTTTTTCACCACGAATTTTAAGGACTGCTTCATTCACAGAAAGGCCTTCAATATTTTCACCGTCAATCTCAATGATTCGGTCATTCGCCTGCAGGCCCGCTTGCTCTGCTGGTGAGTCGCGGAAAGGGGATACAATGGTAACCTTCCCATTAATCATACTTACCTCAGCACCAATCCCTTGAAATTCAGAGCCAAGCGACTCTACAAATTCATTGGCTGTTTCTTGATCCATATAATCCGAAAATGGATCTCCTAATTCATCAATCATGCCAGAGATAGCCCCTTCAATTAATGCTTGACGGTCAACTTCCTCCACATATCGATCCTCAATCGTATTTAAGGCTTTCTCAAACTTCTTCATTAACTCGTCGTCATTAAGTTCTACGACTTCACTTTCTTGTGAATCGTTGTTACCCATATTGATTGGAGAAGCATTTGTTGCAAATTTTCCAGTTAGATAATAACTTCCCGCCCCAAAGATCGCTACAAGTATTACAACAATAAACAACCGTTTACTGTTCACCTTCACCACTCCCATGTATTAAAACATCAACAAGCCTGCCATCATCATATGCATTGCCTGTACACATTATGTCGCTACTCGATTACTACCATTTTAGACAATCACTACTATGAAGTCAAAGCTGTTTTGAGAGCTTACATGTAATTTCATAATCGATCGTTAAACACCGCAATCCTAAAAAACGTAGCTCGTGTACCGCGGTCAAACGCCCAGGATCATCAGTAGCTCGAACGTGGAAATATTCTTCGATCGGTACCCTGATCGTCCACTTCCCAATCGTTACATATACGCCTTCATCCCCCAATGAACCCGGCTCCCTGAAACTTGTTAAAATCAGACCATTTGATTCATCGTGCTGTGGACGAAGGATCCCTGTCATAACCGAATAGGGTAGTGGCAAAGCAATGTCCATATAGGTTTTGTCTTTAGTGGCGTAATAGGCATAAAATGCAACAAAGATTTCTTCTTTTGTCTCATAGTCTTTCCGTATCCATGCTCTTACTGGATGCCTCCCATCAATGGTTTCATCAATTGGGTAGATAACAGCTTCCATCCTCTGACTTTTTGGATGCTTGCTTGCAGCTCTTAAGTAAAGCTGACCAATTTTTCCTGTCACCCAATGATAGGGTCTTGAAAGAGGGTAATAGATTCCATGCCACCTTGTTGTAGCTGACATCTCATAATGATTTGTTTGTTCATAAAAATCCCTAATAGATGAATCAATCTGCGCCGGAGAGAACTCGTCTCGTGTAAAAGCAAAAAATGATTCGACCAACCCGTCAACCACTTCATTCTTATTCAAAATCTGTGTTTCTTCTAGAAAGTGATCTCCCACTCTCCACTTACCACGAAGTCGACTAAGTCTAAATTGCCCAAACGAGTATAAAGGGCGAGGTTTGATCAACGTCCAACCCATCAAGATCAGAAAGCTATAGCCAAACGCTTGTGTATATCCATGATAGAGAACCATCTGATCAATGGTGATTAATGTAGTTCCTATAGAAACACCCGCACTATACAATGCAGATAAAACCATGGCAGCTATTGATATAACTGAAGCTACAATGATCGTAACGCGAGCGATGAGATGCTGACGGAGTCCTATAAGAACACGAAACGTTTCGAATGCTAACCAGAACATCGCTAAAACATAAATAGCCACAAATAACATGTCAGCTACTCCACCAATAGTAATCCCTATTCCAACAAGTAATGGTCCTATAATGAGTAACCCTGACAACAAACCATACCAACGAATGTGAATCGTATGATTAAACGCATATCGCCCAAGTAATCCCACCACAATCGGTACGACCAGACTAGAGTAATGAAAATGAACCGCTGTTAACAACACAATGACAGGTGTAAAAGGCAAACCTTCTATCCCTGCCTGACTCATAAATAGCCATAGACCACCCAAAGCCATGTACACATAGGCTGCATCAATGGCGTTCTCTTCCATTCGCACAAACCCTCGTGTGGTTGCACGTGCAATCCCAATGCAAGCGATCCAACCTGTGAATATAAACCAAATGAAAGCGAGTATTCCCGGTAAAGGTCCTATTTCAATAAATAAACTCCCAGCTCCTACAATAGAGAAAAAGGGTTGAGCCCTTAAAAACCAATCTCGTTTTCCCTTTTGACGATAGGTTAGTTCAGTGACTAGTGGGAATAAAACCAAGATGGAGAAACTTAAAAGAAGTTTAATCGATTGCTCATATCCGAATCCGATGACACACATCGTCCAGACGATGAATCCGAAGATCACTCGTTTATTTCTCATATAACGCGCTCCTAAAACATAATAAAAAACAAGCGTAGTTCACATTTCTAGTGTATCACCCATAAATGGTGAAAAGGAAATGTAACCCACGCTTGTTTTAAGTTTATTATTAGTTATCATATATTATCTAGATACATAGTTTAACGGATTAACGGAATTTGACTTTGCACCATTCCAGTTACCTTCATGAACCTCAAAGTGTAAGTGAGCACCAAAAGATACGCCCGTATTACCCATGAGTCCAATTTGTTGAGATTGTGAAACTTTTTGTCCAGAACTTACATCAATACGTTCTAAATGTCCATATAAAGTAGTCACTGTACGACCATCAACAACGTGAGTGATAATAACGGTATTCCCGTAACCATTCATCCAGCCAGCAGAAGAAACGGTTCCTTCTTTAGCTGCATTAACTGGTACGTCTCCAGTACGTCCATTTTTACCAAAATCAACACCATGGTGCATCTTCCCGTTACGCATTCCATAAGGAGACGTTAAAGATCCAGTCGTCGGACGAACAAATCCACTTGTTGATTTTTGTGGAGCAGCCGATTCACTACTTGTAGTCTCGCTTTTCACCTGTGGCTGTGAAGACTGCGTTTTTGTCCCTGATGAAGAATTTGAGCTATTATTTGAACTTGCAGATGCATTTGAACTACTTTGTGCTGGTGATTCTTGTTTAGCGGAAGCTTGCTCAGATTGTGCTTTAGCTGCTTCTTCTTGTCTCTTCTTTTCTTCTTCTTCTTGACGTTTCTTCTCTTCAGCTAGTCGCTTTTGTTCTTCTTCCCAAGCAGCTAATTCATTTTCAAACGCTGCTTCTTGTTGAGCAAGAATTTCATCTTCGTTTTCAATCTCGCCTAATTCAGCTTCAAGTTCGTTCTCTTTTGACTGAAGATCTCCACGTTTGCTGTCTTTTTCAGAGCGTTGATTCTCTAAATCAGCTTTCAATGTTTCCAAGTCTGCTAGATGTCCCTCAAGTTTACTAAGCTCGTCTTCTACTTCTGCTTTAGCTGCTTCAAGATCTTCATGATCCTGAACATGTGCATCAAGTATAGACTTATCTTGATTAGCAATTGTGCTAAGTGCGTTCATGCGGTCAAGCAAATCACCAAAATCTTTTGCACCTAAGATGACTTCCAAGTAATTTACTTCGCCGCCTGATTGATACATATTTTTCGCACGGTCTTTCAATAATTCATCACGTTCAGCAATGCGTTCTTCTAATTCTTTGATTTCTTCTTTAAGCTTTTCAATGTGAGCCTCTACTTCTGCAATCTCATCTTCCTTAGTAGAGATTTCATCTGCAGTCTCTGCTTCTTCTTTTTCAAGCTTATTAATTTCATTGCTTAATGTTTCCATTTCTTGCTTTAACCCAGCAACTTCCGCTTCTTTCTGTCTAGCTAGCTCCTGATTTTCACCACGTTCGCTTTGAACATCTTCAATCTTGTTTCTTAAATCTTCATTTGCATAGGCTGTGTTTCCAAGCCCTCCAAAACCAATCGAACCCAGTGCCATAACCGCGGCAAGTGTAACGTATCCAAACTTCTTCATTAAATCGTTTCCTCCTTAAGTGATCTGCATCTACTAGTGCTTCGGTTTCGCTTATACTTTTAGGAATTTACGTACTGACATCACACTGCCCCATGCTCCGATGAACAATCCAACCGCAAGCAATAATAAGGCTATTTGTAACATATAAGGATATACAGGTAGTAACGCAAAGAAATTACCTTCTATTTGTGAACCATAATTTTCATATAAAAATTGATATCCGTAAATAACAAGTAAAACAGGGATTAGTGAGCCAATTAAACCAAGTAATAGTCCTTCTACTAAGAACGGCCATCTGATAAACCCGTTTGTTGCTCCAACTAGCTTCATAATTCGAATCTCTTTACGTCTCGCTAAAATGGTCAATTTAATCGTGTTAGCAATTAAAAACATAGCTGTAAGCATTAAAGCGACAACAAGTCCAAGCCCAATGTAACGGCCCATGTCTGTGACTTGAAGCAATCTCTCAACAAAATCTTGTCCGTAAGCAACACTTTCCACATTGCTCAATGCCTCAATTTCTTCTGCAACTGTTTCAATAGCTTGTGGACTGGCTGCTTCTACAACAAACATATCGTTTAAAGGATTCTCATCTCGAACCGATTCAAAGGCCTGTCCACCGTCTCCTAAGCTATCAATAAGGTTACTTAATCCTTCATCTTTACCAAGGAACGCTACTTCTTTTACATCGGCTATCTCATCGATGTTTGCCTTTAATTCATCTTGTTGCTCATCATTCGCAGTTAATTCAATATAGGCTCTAATTTCAACGTCATCTTCAACCTGTGTTGCCATATGATTCATATTAAGAATAAGTAAGAGAAAAATTCCTACTACTAGAAGCATAACAGTGACCGCACTAATTGAAGCAAAAGTCATCCATCCGTTACGTCCTAAATTCTTTGTTCCTTCTTTCAAATGGCGACCGACGGTTCTAAATTTCATAACCGTAGTTCCCCCTTACTTCATCACGAACAACTCTGCCATTCTCAATGGCAATGACTCTTCGTTTTAACGTGTTTACAATGCTTTTATTGTGGGTAGCCATAATAATAGTAGTCCCACGGTGGCTAATATCATCTAAAATGTCCATGATCCCCCATGCAGTGTCGGGATCTAAGTTTCCTGTTGGCTCATCGGCAATTAAGACTTCTGGTCGATTTACAATCGCCCGAGCGATGGCAACACGCTGTTGCTCGCCTCCAGAAAGTTCATCAGGTAGAAATTTAGCTTTGCCTTTTAACTTAACAATATCAAGTACTTCCATCACTCGTCGTTTAATTGAAGCACTTGGCTCTTCAATGACTTCAAGTGCAAAAGCAATATTTTCATAGACTGTTAGAGTTGGAAGAAGTTTAAAATCCTGAAAGATCACACCGATCTTTCGTCTAAGCTTTGGCACATGTCTTTCTTTAATGCTATTAAGCTTCGTTTGATCAATAATCACTTCACCTTTTGTTGCTTTCTCTTCTCTATATAACAAACGGATAAACGTTGATTTACCTGCCCCACTTGGTCCTACTATGTAGACAAATTCACCTTTATCTATTTTTAAAGTCATTCCGTTAATCGCTTTGACGTTATTAGAATAGACTTTCCATACATCTTTTAATTCGATCATGAAACAATCACTTCCTTGCTGTATTACGTAAAGATCTTGTAGAAAAAACACTAATTCTATAAGCTTCTGTCGTATTGCTTGTTCATTATACCATTCATCAAACCTTTATATCATTACAGTTTTATTTCAGTTTGTGTCAAATAAATAGGCTTTGCAAAGGATTATTAGCCTAAAGACCTATATGATCTAACTTAAAATGGAATACTAACCATAAAGTATATAAAACTCTTTTATTACTGTGTTCAAAATCGTTACATTTGTTTTTTAAATCCTTCACCCAAGACCTCCGTCGCATTTGAAACAATGACAAAAGCATTGGGGTCTGCCAACCGTACAACTTCTTTCAATTTTGTCACCTCGTGTTGGTTAACGACACACATCAGCACAGGCCTCTCTTCGCTTGTATAGCCTCCTTGTGCACTGAGCTTTGTCACTCCACGATCAATGTCGCGAAGAATCGACTGAGTCACTTTCTCTTCATGTTGAGAAATGATATATGCAATTTTCGCGTACCCAAGTCCCATTTGTACTAAATCAATGGTTTTACCTGTCACGAAAAGAGAAATTAAAGCGTAAAGAGCGAGTTCTAGTCCAAACACAATGGCTGAAGAAATAACAACTAGACCATCGATCAAAGCAACTGCAAAACCAGATGTTAAGCCAGTATATTTCTGCAAGATTTGTGCAGCTAAGTCCGTTCCACCTGTGCTGGCTCTAGCTCTAAATGCTAACCCCAGACCAGCGCCAACACCTATTCCACCAAAAAGAGCTCCAAGGAGAGGATCCGTAAATCCAACATCCCAATCTCGGGTTAGAAACACAACAAACGGAAGAAACAACGTTCCAACTAATGTTTTCATTCCATAAGATAAGCCACCTAGAAGCAGTAAGCCTGCGATAAAAAGTGGTATATTTAATGACCATTGTATGTAAGCAGGTTCAATACCAGTTAAGTTCGTAACAATTGTACTAATTCCACTAACTCCACCAGGAGCAATTTGATTAGGTAATAAAAATAGGTTAAATGCAAGTGCCACGATGGCCGAACCAGATAAAATATAGAGATAATCAATGACTATTCGATGCCAATTTTTCATACACATAGCCCCTTTTTTGCATTAAATAAAAGTAGGAAAAGTCCCGGTGTAGTATAGCATTGCAGCGTTCTCATGTAAACGCGCCTCTAGTGACGCGTTAGCAGAGTAACGCAAAAAACAGACTGGCTAGTGGTAGCCAGTCTGTTTTCATTTAAAGTGCCAGAGATGAACGAAGATACGCGTCAATGAACGGATCCAAATCTCCATCCATTACTGAGCTTGTATTTCCAATCTCATGATTCGTACGGTGGTCTTTTACCATACTATATGGGTGGAATACATACGACCTGATCTGACTTCCCCAACCAATGTCTTTTTGCTCTCCACGAATCTCAGCTAACTCTTGCTGCTGTTCTTCGATCTTTAACTGATAAAGCTTTGCTTTCATCATTTTCATGGCTTGCTCACGGTTTTTAATCTGTGAACGTTCGTTTTGACACGTTACAACTGTATTTGTAGGAATATGCGTAATACGAACAGCTGAATCGGTTGTATTAATATGCTGACCACCAGCTCCACTCGCTCGATACGTATCTACTTTAAGATCTTCGGTTGATATTTCAATTTCTACATTTTCATCGAGCTCAGGCATCACTTCGCAAGATACAAAGGAAGTATGTCTGCGACCCGATGAATCGAATGGAGAAATGCGGACAAGACGGTGTACACCTTTTTCAGCTTTTAAATAACCATATGCGTTGTGGCCTTTAATAAGCAGTGTCACACTTTTCACTCCTGCCTCATCCCCAGGCAAGTAGTTCATCGTTTCAACTTTAAATCCTTTTTGATCCGCCCACCTTGTATACATACGCAGCAGCATGGAAGCCCAGTCCTGTGACTCTGTTCCACCAGCACCTGGATGTAATTCCAAAATCGCATTGTTTTTGTCATATGGCTCACTTAGTAATAGCTGAAGCTCAAACTGATCGATGGTTTGAGAGAGTTCACTTACCCCACTTGCGAGCTCTGCCTCAAGCTCACTGTCTGCCTCTTCTTTTACAAGTTCGTAGGAAACTTCAAGATCCTCATATGTGGACTCCATTGAAAGGAAGGTATCCACTTGTTCTTTTAATCCGTTTGACTCATTAATGACTTCTTGAGCGGTATCTTGGTTATTCCAAAACTCCGGGTCAGTCATCTTTTCCTCTAGCTCTGCAATACGTTCTTGCTTCTCATCAAGGTCAAAGAGACCCCCTGAAGTTTGTGATTCGTTTCTCAATTGAAGCAAGTTCTTGTTTGATTTCTACCATATCCATTGCATTTGACCCCCAAAATTACCGTACCTGAATCCTATTGATTTTGGCCGCAGCAATTTTTATATTTTTTTCCGCTCCCGCAAATACACGGGTCGTTTCTTCCAATAACCTCACCTTTTTGGATTGGTCGTTTCTTTGGCTTTTTATCGCCTTCATTTGCACTCTGTTGTACTGCTTTACCTTCTGCGACTTTTTGACGCTCAAGGTTTTGCTGCACCTGTGCCTTCATAATGTACATAGCGACTTCTTCTTCAATTGCAGAAATCATCGCTTCAAACATCTCAAAGCCTTCAAAACGATATTCTCTTAGAGGATCATTTTGACCATACGCACGTAAATGAATACCTTGACGTAACTGATCCATCTGATCAATATGGTTCATCCATTTACGATCGACTGTGCGAAGTAAGATTACTTTCTCAAACTCACGCATGTTCTCAGGTGTGAATTGCTCTTCCTTCGCTTTATAAGCTTGGAGAACTTTATCTTGTACAATTTCAATGATTTCTGGTGTATCTTTTCCTTTGAGCTCTTGCTCTGTCATTTCATCTTCACTTAAAAGCTGAGTGTTCATATACGTAACAATCGCAGTCAGATCCCAGTCCTCTTGTACTTCAGCATCTGGTGTATGAAGTGTAACAACCCGTTCAACAACGGATTTCATCATATCTTCTACGATCTTACTTAAGTTATCAGATTCAAGTAGCTCAAGTCGCTGCTTGTAGATAATTTCACGCTGTTCACGCATGACATCATCATACTGGAGGATCTGTTTACGCGCGTCGAAGTTATTTCCTTCTACACGTTTTTGAGCCGTCTCTACAGCTTTAGAAACGATTTTACTTTCAATCGGCTGGTCTTCTTCCATCCCAAGTCGTTCCATCATTGATCTCATATTGTCTGATCCAAAGCGACGCATGAGTTCATCTTCCATTGAAAGATAGAATTGAGAAGAACCTGCATCTCCTTGACGTCCAGCACGACCACGTAATTGGTTATCAATCCGTCTACTTTCGTGGCGCTCTGTTCCAAGTACATGCAGACCACCAAGATCAAGAACACCTGCTCCAAGCTTGATGTCCGTTCCACGTCCAGCCATATTGGTTGCGATCGTGACCGCTCCCTTTTGACCAGCATTCTCAATGATTTCAGCTTCACGCTCATGATTCTTTGCATTTAAGACATGATGCGGAATGCGACGTTGCTTTAGATGTTTCGAAACAAGCTCAGACGTTTCAACACTAACCGTACCTACTAGTACAGGCTGGCCTGTTTGATGGAGCTCTTCAATCTTTAAGACAACGGCACGGAATTTCGCTTCCATTGTTTTGTAAATCAAGTCGGCTTTGTCATCTCTTGAGATCGGACGGTTTGTTGGCACAACCATAACATCCATTCCGTAGATGTTGCGGAATTCCTCTTCCTCTGTTTTCGCTGTACCTGTCATACCTGCAAGCTTTTGATACATTCTAAAATAGTTTTGGAATGTAATAGAAGCAAGTGTCATGCTTTCCTTTTGAATCTGCATGCCTTCTTTTGCTTCAATCGCTTGGTGAAGTCCATCACTGTAACGACGACCCTTCATTAATCGCCCTGTAAACTGGTCAACAATAACCACTTCGCCATCTTCAATGACGTAGTCCTGATCACTTTGCATCACGACATGTGCTTTTAAGGATTGATTTAAATGATGGTTTAGTTGAACATGCTTTTGATCATACAGATTTTCAATCCGGAATGCTCGTTCAGCCTTATTCACTCCATCCTCAGTTAATTGGACGGTTTTTGCTTTCTCGTCAAATGTATAGTCTGTATCAGCCTTCAACATCCGAATAAATGAATTCGCTTGTACATAAAGCTGAGTCGATTTTTCAACCGATCCAGAGATAATAAGTGGTGTTCTCGCTTCATCAACTAAAATGGAATCCACCTCATCCACTAAAGCAAAGAACAATGGTCTTTGTACCATTTGTTCTTTAAATAAGACCATGTTGTCTCTTAAGTAATCAAATCCTAGTTCATTATTTGTACTATACGTTACATCCGCAGCATAGGCTTCTTGTTTCTCTTCCTTAGATAAACCTGTTTCATTTAGACCTACTGAGAGTCCTAAGAAGTTAAATATTTGACCGTACTTTTCCATGTCACGACGAGCAAGGTAGTTATTTACTGTGACAAGATGAACGCCTTTTCCAGCTAGTGCATTTAGATAAACGGCCATTGTCCCAACTAATGTTTTCCCTTCTCCGGTTTTCATTTCTGAGATGTTCCCTTGATGAAGACCAATGGCACCAAGTACTTGCACACGATACGGAAACTCGTTAATCACACGGCCTGCCGCTTCTCTAGCAACAGCAAATGCCTCGACTAATAAATCGTCAAGTGTTTCTCCATCTTCAACTCGCTTTTTAAATTCAACAGTCTTTTGTTTGAGTCCATCATCAGACAGTTTCTTCATGTCGTCAGCAAGAGCTTCTATTTTATCAACAAAACGTTCGTTTTTTTTCAATTGCTTCTGACTCGGATCACCAATGACCTTTTTTAATAGACCTATCATGGAACTCGTCCTCTCTTCCTTTTGCCTACTTCTTCATCTAAGGCAAATCACACTACAGTTAAAGCCTATTTTATCAGTTTAAATGAAGCCTTACAAGATGGTAGGATACCAACCTCAAAAAGGACACGAGTTTCCTCGCGTCCTCTACGTTCTATGTTTAGGCTTCTGGCTCAATCAACCCGTACTTTCCATCCTTGCGACGGTAGACTACACTTGTGTCTCCACCCTCAGCATTTGAGAAAACGAAGAAGTTGTGCCCTAGCATGTCCATTTGTAAAATAGCCTCTTCGGCATCCATCGGTTTTAAGTTAAAACGTTTTGTGCGAACCACTTCAAGCTCATCTTCAGATTCTAATTCTTCTTGTTCGCCCTCTAACGGCTCAAGTTCATTCTTAAACATATATTTCAGACTGCCTTCCTGTCTGAATTTACGGTTAACCTTTGTTTTATGTTTGCGAATTTGTCGTTCGAGCTTTTCAATGACCTTATCAATTGCTGCATACATGTCAGAATGACTTTCTTCACCACGTAATAAAAGCTGTGGCATCGGAATGGTTACTTCAATTGCCTGCTGGCTGTTAATCACTGATAGCTTGACATTGACATCCGCAACCGGAGTTGTGTCAAAATAACGCTCAAGCTTACCTACCTTTTTTTCTACGTAGTCGCGAAGAGCTGGAGTTACTTCGATGTTCTCGCCACGAATATTATAATTCATTAAGAACGCCTCCTTTATATCTATACAGTAACATATACCCTTAACAAATGCTCACATAAACATTATGAAAAATTTAGAAAAGTCACAAAAAAAAAAAAAAAACCTGCCCGGAGGCAGGTTTTGTAGTTATTTAGCAATGATTCATTTCCTAAACCCAGGAATGTGAATTAAAGCTTTTCGACGTTAGAAGCTTGAGGTCCACGAGCACCTTCAACAATTTCGAACTCAACTTCTTGACCTTCGTCAAGAGATTTGAATCCTTCTGAATTGATAGCTGAGAAGTGTACGAATACGTCATCCCCATCCTCACGTTCGATGAAACCAAATCCTTTTTCTGCATTAAACCATTTTACTTTTCCTTGCATGCTTCACATTCCCTTCGTAACTTAATTCATGTGGTCTTTCCACGTTTTTAATATATCAGTGCACTATGTTAATGTCAAACGCTAGAGCAGAGCTAAAATCGTCTAAGTTTGAGGATTTCTGACGATTTTTAAAATGATTTCTGATAACGCTTTCTTTTGTATCAAGGGTTTCACACGTTTTTCCATCTTAATTACACGTTCTCAGACAATAGCAAAAAATGTCGAAAAGTTTTCGTAGATTTTTAGAAAAATAGATTTTTAAAATTTGAGACCTTTTACCTGTTGGTTTATATTGGGTATGTTTGTTACCATGTAACATGTTGAAAGTTGGTTTGATTTTCATAATATAGGGTAATTGAAAAAGGTATTTATGTCTGAGATTATTTAACAACTTGGGGGAGTTAACATGAAGAAGGTCAAGTGGCTAGTAACAGGTTTAGTTTGTACGGTAGCCTTGGTTGCATGCGGAAACGAGGACGCATCAACTGAAGAGAATAACACGAACAACGAAACAGAAGCTGCAGCAAGTGAGGAAGGTACAGAAGAGGCAACAGATGAAGAGAACACAACAGATGAAGGAACATCAGAGGATGCGCGGTCCATTCTTGAACAATCCATTAATGCCATGAGTGATGTTGAAAGCTTTAATATAGACATGACCATGAATCAAACGATGGAAATGGAAGGCGAAGAGCCGCTTGAAATATCCACGAACCTAAAGATGGATGCAATTCAAGATCCACTATCATTCTATCAAGTCATTGAATCCCCTGATCCGTTATCAGGCGAACTAGCAGAAGTAGAACAGTATTTTGTGGACGGTGAGATCTACACATATGATCCTTCTCAAGAAATGTGGATTAAGATGTCTGGAGACTTAATCGGTATGAACGACATTGAAGATTTAGAAATGTCACCAGATGAGCAGCTTGAAACATTAATGAATTTTGCTGATGACATTACAGTTGAAGATGACGGCGATCGCTATGCTTTAACCATTAACGGATCTGGTAATGAGTTAAAGGAAATTGCTCAAGAATTAGCAAATGCAGAATCAGATGCTACGATGCAAGCGGAAATGGATCAGATTTTTGAAGGGATGAATATTACTAAGCTTGATTATGTTCTCTACATTAATAAAGAAACATACTTTCAAGAAGAAATGAGTATGAATCTTGATATGGAAATGGACGCTGACGGTGATACGATTACCATTAGCCAAGTTTCAAGCGGAACGTTTGGCAAGTTTAACGAGATTGATGAAATCACGGTACCAAGCGAAGCGATCGATAATGCTGTTGAAATGACTGAAGAAGACCTAGGCTCAATGGGCGGAGAATGGGATACAACTGAAGAAGAAAGTGACAGCGAATAATGTAAAAAGCGTAGAGATGTTAATCTCTACGCTTTTTTATACGCCTCTTTTATCAAAGAAAGCTCCGTCTGTCATGCCTTCGTAAGGTTGTTCATACTTTCGACCGGTTTCTTTCTTCCGATGAAGTTGATTCAGATCGTTTCGAATGTGCTGTTGAAGAAGTAGAAGATTGGCCTGAAAGGTTGTGTTTTGCTTAATAACCTTATCTCTTAATTCATCCTTTGATGGGTCCTCTTTAGCTTCAGCTAACTGCTCAATTAATTTACCGCGTTCAATTAAGCCCTCATCTAATTGTTGAATAAAAGCCATTCGTTCATCATCCCCAGGCGGCAGACCTGAATCCACATGTTTTTGGAGCTCAGCTGTCTGTTTAAAGAGCTGAGTTAAAATCGACATTAGGCCCGTCCACCAGAACCATGTCGCTTTTGACGATCAATTTGAATAACTTGCTTCCACGTATCTCGAAATTCGACAACAAATCCTTCAGCATCTTTTAATGCCTGCTGGTCGTTTTTCACATTCGCATCGATGAGTTTTGAAAGAATAAATTCATACATTCTGTACATATTCTTTCCTACTTCATCCTCCGCTTTTAACGTAACCATAAGCTCGCGAATAATATTTTGTGCTTTTGTTAAATACAGATTTCTTCGTTCAACATCCTGCTCAACCATTGCTTTGTCGGCTTGATGAATGAACTTTAAGCACCCATTATAAAGCATTAACGTTAGCTCACCAGGACTTGCTGTATTTAATGCATTTTGCTTATAAGCTGATTGCATCGTTGATACGGCCATCTCATTCCATCTCCTCTTCTAATTAAAATCAACCATTACCCATTAGCTGCGACATGAGCATGTCCCCTTGGTTGTTCGCTCGTTGAACCGCCGCTTCCATGGCTGTGAACTGTGCCCAATATCGTTTTTCCTTTTGTTCTAATCTCATCTCAAACGTCTTAATTCGTTTATCTATATCATTTAACTCGCGCCCAATCGCAAACTGATGATTCTGAGCATAACCAGCACCACCTGCTGTTTTAGAAATAGAATCAACGGTTGTGGAAATGGAATTTCGAAGCCTTCTGGCAATTCCTTGCTCTCCGGATGTTTCACCGTCCGCATTAAAAAGATCAAACACTCCATCAGGGTCCTTCTCAATCGCTGCCCGAAGCTTGTCCTCATTAATTTCCAATTTACCTCTCGACATATAATCACTCGACGTCGTAATGCCAATCGCAGATAAATGAGTAAACTCGCTATCTGTTCCAGTCGTAATCGGCTGATACATCACTTGGCGCATTTGATCAAAGCTTCCTCTAAGCATTGGATCATTGCGTAAATGACCAGCCCGCGCCTTTTCTTCCCAACGCTCCGCTTCCTTATCAGATAATCCATCACGCTCTTCCTCCGTTAACGGATCAAAATCCCGGTTGCGGGTTTCCGTTAACTTTCCATTCACATGTTCAAGGAGTTCATTGTATTGTTTAACAAACTCTTTAACTGTGTCGACCACAGAGTCTACATCTGTTGAAGCATTTAGAGTAACTGCTTTCCCTTCAGTAAACGTATCTTTAAGTGTAACTGTCATGCCACTGATGGTGAAGGAGTTTGTGCGGCGTTCGGTTTCAAGACCGTTGACTGTGAAGGAAGCGTTGGAGCCTGGTTTTTCTTCGTCATTAACAAGTTTAAGAGTTTTTGTCATGAGTGAACCTGTGAAGGTCATTTCATTTGATGTTACTTTGAATTTATTCTTATCCTTATCTTCTTCGATCCATGCACCTTTCTCAACTTCCATACCTTCCACAAAAGGAATTCTAGTTTGGTTATAAACTCCAGTCTCCTTACGCGTCACAGAAACCTGCCCAGTATGGTCATCAAAGAACATATTAACTCCAGCAGGTGAATCATTAAAGCTCTTCATAACAGAGTCTAATGATTGTGAATCTGTGAATAAAAATCTCGCACGAACAGTTTCATTGCTGGCATTTACAGTGTCGACTCCTGCAGTTGTATAGTCTTGCTTATATTCTATTGTTATATTATCTTTAGGTTCAAATCCTTCTTTAAAGGTAATTTGCCCGGTCTTATCATTTACTTCGTAATTAGAATTACTAATGGTTTCACCTTTAACTTTAATTTCTACACCACTAATATTTTTAATCCCAACATTAAAAATTGATTTAGGTTTTGCACCCTCAGCAGGCGCTGTGTAAGTGAAAGATTTTTCGGCTGTTTTTGCTGCATATGTAACATCCACTGTAGTGTTACCATTAAAATCTTTATGGAATGAAAGTTTTTCTCCGCTGATTCGAACTTGACCTTCACCAAGCTCAGTAACATCATCCCCGACCACATCCATAGTCTTTCCGTTAATTTTTACAACTACACTCTCTTTATCTAGAGGAGAAGTTTCCAACTCAACTTCATTTTCACCAGCTTTAAGTGATAATTTTTCATTACGAATCCCACCTGTCTTCCATTCGAGACCTTCAGCAAACGAATTGTTAAGATCCTTTAATGTAGATGTAGAAGTTTTTAGTTCTGCGTCACCTTTAAAAACAGATCCATCACTTTTATTAGACGCTGACGTCGCCAACCGCTCCACTTTCGAGATCGAGAACGACGTATTCCCAATATTTGAGCTTGCTGTCGCTGTGATTAAGTCTGAGTTCGAGCTTTGCACCGTTCGTTTTTTCATCACAGAGCTTCTCATCATTGTATCAAAAATCGAATCACTGAATGTACGCAGCTTAAGGTTGATTTCCCGATAATCTTCCATCTTCCATTCAAGTGTTGATTGTTTTTTTACAATTTTATTGAGAGGCATCCGCTCTGCTCTCATTAGATCCTTTACGATCTGATCTATGTCCATTCCTGTGGCCATACCGGTCATACGCATCAATTTTCATTCACCTCGGATGTTTTATTCGTTATCTTTTATATCGGCTTCTTAGATAAGAGATTAAGTCCAAACAAAAAAAGAGAGTCACCTTATATGCGCTCTCTCCTATACTCGCTCGTCTACGATTAGTCCTGCATTTTTAAGCATGGAGGCAACCATATCAAGAAATTCCTCTGGTGGAATCTCTTTTACGACTTCTTTTGTTTGCTGATCTACCACTTGAACGTAAATTCGGTCCAAATCTTTGTGCATGTTGAATTTTATTGAGGTTGGTGTAGTACTTAGTAAATCATTCATACTATCAATTTGATGTTCTACATTTGATTCAGTTATAACTCGTTGACCAAGTGGTAAGCCTATCCCCTTTTTATCTGAAGGCTTTTGCTCTAGGTCCGGCTTCACAACGGGGTGAGGGCGACCGACATCTGGAATAGCAGAAGTTGAATGAATGTCCATTTTCTCATACTCCTTATTAGTAGAATGTACGTGCATCTACTAGTTTTATCGGACAACCCTACAATTGGCTTAAGACTTATTTGTCAAGATGCAACTTTGGTAGGACTTCTTTCAGTTGGTCAAGAGACAGTTTATTAACTGCTTCTGCATTTTCTTTTTGGATCGCCAAATAAATTTCCTTTCTATGTATATCAATGTGTCTTGGCGCATGAATTCCAACCTTTACTTGTTCCCCTTCAATTGCCAAGATGGAGATGGAAATGTCTTCACCAATTTGAATATGTTCATTTTTCTTTCGTGTGAGCACTAACATATTACTCACTCCCCTTTTTAACAGGTTCAAATAATGCGTGTTTTGTATGATAAATTGAATCGTTTGTAAACACTTGTTTTCCAATCTTTGAAACCGTATTAATAATAACTGGCGCTTGAAGATTTGCAGTTGTTTGCTCAAATGGATTGTGTACAGTTAATAAAACATAAACGGCAACGTCTTCTTCTTGCTTAATTTCAAGTTGTGCAATCGTCGATTCTGATAATTCTACTTGATAATTTGGCATATATTGAAAAGGAGAAACCGTAATAAAGGCTACTTCTGGGGTTTGGATGGACTGCAACACATAAAAGGGTGTACCTTCATCAAACGGAAGCAATACAAAAGTTTTCAGTTCCTCAAAAGCAGGTATTCCTGCAGGTATTTTAATTAATTCGTTTTCAGAAATCGTTACCTCACCGAAATATTTTGATTGTATATTCAATGCACTCATCCTTTTTTTCTTGTCATCCTCTAAAGTATAGGGAAATAAGCCGATAACAATCAAGAGAAGATTTATATATAATATAAATCCAAAAAAGTTCATTTTTTTGAAAAAAGTTGAAGGGTTTTGGCGTCTTATGTAGAATCCATTACTATAGCCCTGTAATTTACGCGTTACAAAAGGAGTACACCCCGTGACTATTACCTCACTTTCAAACCAAAACCAGCACTCTGCGCAACTGTTCTGTTATGATTCCTGGCGTATTCCAAGCTCAATCTATTCATTTGAGGATCACTGTATGTTCACGGGCGAAATGCAAGAAACGTTTAGAGTAGAATCAAATCACTCTGCAAGCCTGTTTATTCAGTGCGAGCAGCAATCTCATTCGTTACACGTTATTGCGCATGTTAGAAAAGAATTTTATCAAAATCCACAATTTATTCAGTCCCTGTCTGAAGCCTTTTCCTCACTCGACAGAGTCAGCTCACAGCCTTTGAATGTTTGTGGTATTATCATCTACGATCCAACACATCATCTTACTATCAAGACCTTCAATTATCTTGATTCTACTCACGTCCGTGAATTCAAGGTGTACCCATTATTTCCTCTTAAAACGATTCCTGTTACATCCCCGCCACCAGATTTAACATTATCTTTTGAGAGAGTAATTGGGAATACCCGACAACCTTATCTGTTTGATGATTTACAGGTAACAGCAGAATCAGCATTAGTCATGGCATCACACTTTTATCGTTCTATCCTCGGGCTGTAGGTGATGGTCCGGTAATAATTATTTTAATATTCGTTATTATCGGACATTGGTTTGATTCGATAAGAAACAGCAGCCTACTCTCCTGTGGCTGCTGTTTCTTATTTATGCTTGGTCTACCTTAAACGAGATCGCTGGTTTCTGAACAAGCTGTTGAGTTGTTGTCCACTTAGGTATATCGATTTTTACCGGTTTAGGGGTTACTTGGAAAGAAAGCTCTGAGTGCGGTGCTTTTATTTGAAGCTTTCCAGGCTGCACTTGAATCTTCACCCGATCAATGGAATGTGGCATGTATGCAAGCGTGCTCGAAGGAGGAGGCGACACGTTTTGTTGCTGGGCAAGCCTAGCAAATGTGACACCTCGTTCAATTCTCGTCAATTGCTTTCCTTCTTGAGATTTCGCAGCTACATATTCATTCGCTACCGCTTGACCCTTTGCAGCCCAATCGGCGGCTAGCTGAGTCGTTGGCTTTAAATTAGCTTCT
Source organism: Alkalihalobacillus sp. NPDC127517 (assembly GCF_050276055.1). Classification (NCBI taxonomy): domain Bacteria; kingdom Bacillati; phylum Bacillota; class Bacilli; order Caryophanales; family Bacillaceae; genus Alkalihalobacillus; species Alkalihalobacillus sp. NPDC127517. The sequence goes on from NZ_JBNNQX010000001.1 coordinate 142,457, forward strand.
GCGAATGCTTTGGACTGATCAATGAATAATGTCGCTGCTTCTTGACTAATCTTGAGTGTGTCCGAACCATTTCTATGAATCTTCACATCAGCTGGACCTTGTTCTATCTTCATAGCTAGTCGAGATGTTTTCATTTGTAGCTTAGCATCATTGGTTTGAATCTGAATTTGACTCGATATCATGGTAGTTTACCTTAAGAAGTCCATAAGGGAAGGTTGAATGATCCGAGCGCCTGATGACATAGCAATTCGATGAACATTTTCAGCCATAATCAGATTCATTATCGTTTCTTCAATATCCACATCTTCATTGTTTGTCATCATTTTCTTTAGATTCGCATCTTGATCTTCAAGACGATTGGTCATCATTTCAATTCGATTTAATCGTACACCCACCTCAGACCTTTCTGATACAAAAGTAGAGTGATGCTGATCGATCGTTGTGATAAATGACGTTAAATCTTCCCCAGTTGTGTTCGGATCCTTTAAGACCGCTTCTAAGCGTGTAATCTCTCCGAATAATTCCGCAGAAAAAAGATCACTTCCCTGAACATTTACTGGAATATGAATGCCTTTGTTTACTTCAATCGTTACATCCTGTGTGTTCATGGAGATCGCTCGATTTTCAATGGTCGCTAGCTGGTTAATCTCAACATTTTCTGTCGTTCCCCCATTAACTGGGCTGCTGTATATAATAGATGGGTCTTCTTCGTCTTGAATATTAATTGTGAGTAATACGCGATCATCTTCATCCAACTCTTGACCGATTTGACGGATATCTTGATAAACATACGTCCCATCTCCGCCCTCTATGTATTGAAAACGTTGATTGTTGTAAACGATGGTGTACTCTTCAGCATCGTTACCTTCTAATATAGGACCGATCCCCATCTCGATCTTTGCATCCTTCTGAATAGGAGCTGTATCCGTATTCGCTCCGTTAAACAAATAGCGATTATCAACTTTTGAATTTCCGAGATCCTGCATATATTGCTTAAGCTGACCAATCTCTTTTGCGATGTTATCGCGTTGTCCTTCATCGTACGTATCATTAGACGCTTGAATGGTTAGATCTGAGATTCTTTTTAAAATTTGTGCCCCTTGATCTAGTACGCCTTCTGAATGATCGAGCCAGTTTTGTGCCTCTGATATATTTCGTTTGAACTGACTTATTTCTGCTGAAGCTTGACGGTGCTGTAAACCTTTCATGGCAATCACCGGATCTTGAGATACACGCGTGATCCGTTTTCCAGTTGTTAATTGATCCTGTAGCTTCCCTAACTGTGAATACCCTTGGTTTATATGCCTCATTGTATTTGCAGAAAGCATTTGCTGAGTGACTCTCATTTCACTTCCTCCTCTCTATCGGCCGACTACGCCCATTCCATTTATCATTCGATCAAGCATTTCATCTGTGACAGTGATCATTTTTGCTGCAGCATTATACGCATGCTGGAGTTGAATCATCATCGTTAATTCTTCATCCATTGATACATTACTAACTTCTTGACGTCTGCTATCAATTGAGTAGAGAAGCAAATCTGAATTCACATAATTTTGTGCTGCTTGTTTTCCTTTTGTACCCAGTTGTCCAATAAAGTCGCGATAAAACGTACCGATTTGTTTAGACTCTTCGCCAAATGATACTTTTATATCTCGTATAGAAGAAATAAGCTGAGCGTTTGTATGGTTTCCTGTAACCGCTTTTGGCACACCTGGTTTGAAGTTATCTTCATTACGTAAAAACGCTTGAACGGCTGCATGATCAACCGGAGACGCGTTAAGAAGACTTTGATAAGCAGATGGGTTCTCAAGTGACGCAAGATTTACTCCAAGCGATGCAATGTTATTAGCATTAGCTAAGATTTCTTGATTCACACTAAATGTAAATGGCATACCCGCATCAGAAAAATCAAAGAAATTCCCTCCAAGCTCCATCTGTCCATTGGCGCTAGGTGATGTGTATCCAATGGAATGGACCGCATTTACTTCTTGGGCAAACGCTTGAGCTACTTCAGTTAATTGATTTAGAGCCCAGACATAGTCACCTTCAATGGATTCGCCATCGGTCTCTTCACTCACATAACCAAATGCCTTTATAAGACCAGACCATTCACCCTTTGCAAGACTTTCACCTGTCAGTTCAACTGTTTCAGACGTTTTTGTAATGGTGATACCAGAAACAGCTCCAAACGCGGAGTCAGCTTCGTATTGAATAGTAACCTCAGCCAAATCACTAGGGTTGTTAAATGAAACAAGATCCACTTCCGTTCCGTCAGCACCGAGCATCTTGATAGTTGCGGCCCCTTCAGCCACTGGGCTAGCTTGGCCTCCACTTGGCGAGCGCGTGACAGAGATCTCCATAAGGTTAGATAGTTCATCGATTAGTGCGTCTTGCTTGTCATACAAATCGTTGGGGATAAATCCGTGAGGTTCAACGCTTCGAATTTGAATGTTGATTTGATTGATTGCATCTAAGAGGGCATTCACTTCTCTACCAGTAGCATTAATTTCTTCCTTTATCTGATCTCGTGTTTCAATAAGATCACGTGCCACCCCGTTAAAGCTCTCTACAATCGTATTCGCTTCTTCTTTAAGAACACTTTGATTTTCCTTCCCTGAGGCAAGGTCACTCCAAGCATTCCAAAACTGATTAAGCTGTTTTGAGATATTACTTGATTGCGCTTCGAGTTCAGGCGATTTAAAGGTTTCATTAAATATATCTTCCATTCGCTCAAAACTTTTATACGATGCGTGCCAAAATCCCGAATCACTAGCTCTGCTTCTAAACTGGACATCTAAAAATTGATCGCGGACTCTCTGAACAGAACCGCCTTCAACCCCTGTTCCAATTTGACCGGGAATAGATGGCTGATTCATGCCTGCAGTAGGAAAGGCACTGGTTGGACTTAAGTTTACACGTTGTCTTGAGTATCCAGGTGTATTTGCATTAGCAATATTATGAGCGGTTGTTTGCAAGCCGTAGCGTTGTGCATTCATTCCACGTTTTGCTGTTTCTAACCCAAAGAAAGTAGATGACATACATGCCTCCTGATATTATGCTTTTGAATCAAATAAAGAGTAGGATGAATTCTTTTCAAGCTCTTGATGCTTTGCATTATATTGAAAATCCTCTGCTGATGGCGTCAATACATCTAATGATACGTGAACGTATTGAAGAGCATCTTGGATAAGCTGTTGATTTTGTTCGTTAACCATTTTCACAGTGGAAAGAACGTCAGCTAACTCATGTGTTAAATCCGTTAATTGAATTTTTTCTTCCCCACTTACATGCTCAAGTACATATGAGAGCGTATCCTTAACTGGTGGTACTTGTAATGACAATAGAAGAGATCGAACCGCTTTGATACGATTTGCTTCACTAAGCTGAATCCCACGTATTACTTTTGATTCATCTCGTACTGTCGCTTGTAACGTTTTGATATCTTGTTTTAATAGACTTTCTTTCTTCTTGTCTGCAATGAGAAGCAGTTGCTGATGAAGTTCAATTAACTCTTGAAGGCGATTAGCTAGTTCTTGAATAAACACCTTTTAGTCACCTCTATTGCTTCCAGTAGTCATGAAAACGTTCAGCTACTTTTTTGGCATCTACTTTATATTCACCGGATTCGATTTGTTTTTTCAGTGCCTCTACCCGTTCCGTACGCTTCGCTTCTTCTTGTTTACTCACTTGAAGATCCAGTGCTTCAGATGAAATTTCAATTTGGTCTTTCTTTTGGGATTTAGAAGACGTTGACTCATCTTGTCCACTAACCTTTGACTGACGTGATGCAGATGTTGACTGGATCGATGAATATGGATTAATTTTCATCGTCAAACCTCCCTCTTATTGAATAATTATTCTTCCTATAGAAACTGATTTAATCTACTTTGTTGTGCTTGATGGTTCACATTCTTTTCTTGTTGGTTTTTCTGACTGAGTGAGTTAATTTCTCCCTCTAATTCTTGTTTGCAAGGCTGGCAAAGTCGATTCATTTGAATTAATTTCCCACACGATTCACAAGGGTAGCCTAAGTTAGGAAAAGAAGTAACAATCAAACGACCTTCTCGAATAAATTGGCGAATTTTTTTCTCTGCTACGCCTGTATGTTCACAAACCTCCACTAACGTCGCCATACGGTTTTGCTTTTTTCTCATATATAAAGATACACTTTTATAATCTTCTTCCTGTTTACGATAACAGGGGGTACAAATGGGTCTAAGATTTTGAACGAATAACGTTCCACACTCCGTACAATTCGCTAAGTTATTCATGAAAACACTCCCTACTTACATGTTACCTTGCTACGGTTAAAGATGCGACCGTTTCGACACCTGCTTCTTTTAATGATTTGGCAGCCTGTCGCACTGTTGTGCCTGTAGTATAAATATCGTCTATTAGTACAACTTTTTTTAATAGGTCTTTTTCAGCGATTTCTTTTACATAAAAAGGACTATGCCCAACAAGAGCAATTCGTTCCTCTCTTGACTTCTTACTCTGCTTGTCACGTTCCAATCTTCCCAATATAAGCCTTCGACAACGCCAATTCTGAATCATTAAATCAACCTGGTTAAAGGTCCGATCCTCTAAGCTCTTTTGACTTAATGGAATAGTAGCTACAGTGTACTCAGCATACTTACTTTTATAGGTCTTGTATAGTACATTTCCAAAGTAAGAAGCAGCAACCGCATCACCTTTAAACTTAAACTGAGCAAACCATTCTTTTAAGAATGCATTATATTCTAAGATAGAAATGTTCGACTCCAATAGATCTTTAGTCTCAGTCCCTTTGATCCACCTTATACAATCAAAGCAAGTCCCGTTCTTTTGTAAGCGTACACTTATCTTATCTAACGAGCGTGAGCATAATCGACATCGTACTCCACTAATCCATTTTAATTCATTGAAACACTCATAGCACAATGGATTAAGGTTCTTCTTCATAAATAACAATGACCAACTTGGTTTTTCAAAATAAGAGGACAAACACTTTAAACATCTATTCAATTACCTGCCCGCCTCCTCTGCGTTCATCTGCTTAATATGATGGACTGCGCTTCGCATGGCCATGGTTTTTCCATAGTGAAAAAACACAACATCTCCTGATGGAAAGTCCTTATGTCTCCCTACTCTCCCGGCCATTTGTACAAGGGCGGCTTCTGTAAATATATCTGCCTCTGCTCCGATAACGGCAATATCAACCTTAGGAATGGTAATCCCTCGCTCAAGAATTGTTGTAGTGAGAACAACTGGGATCTTGGCTTGCCGGAACGCTTCAACTTGCTGATGGCGATCTGATGAGGACGAGTGAACGGCTGCGTGCAAGATATGATGTTTTTGTAAGATAGCGGATGCTTGATGGAGAACTCGTATGGAGGGAACAAACACAAGCGCGGGTGCGTTTCGATGGTGATGGTCCAAAATCCATTTTAAGATCTTAGAGGGCAGCAGGTCTTTTAATAACTTCTTATGCCATGGTCCACACCAGACTAATCTAGGGACGGGGAGATCATAACCGTGATATCGTCTAGCAATACGTGAGACTTGTAGGTGAGGGGTCTCTCTTATTGCTTTTGATGGGGTAGCACTTAGTAGAATCATCGCTGCGTCTTCTTTTTGCGCTTGTTTCACACCGTATTGTAGGCTTTCGTCGTAGGTATACGGAAATGCATCAACCTCGTCAACAATGACCACATCGAATGCCTGATAGAATCTGAGAACCTGATGAGTGGTAGCAATGATTAAAGGAGCCGTAGGAATAGCCTTTGTTTGCCCACCATATAGTGCTGATTGTGTTACATCTGGAAATACATGTTGAAAACGCGGGGCTAACTCTTTTACGACATCTGTACGTGGTGTAGCAATTAACACTCTTTTTCCAGCTAATAAAGCCGTCTCCACACCTCGAAACAGAACCTCCGTTTTTCCTGATCCGCATACCGCCCAAACTAAAAGCGAGGATTGATTTTCAATGGCTTGGATCACTTGATTAGATGCATGAAGTTGTCCTTTTGATAAGGTTCCTTGCCAAGTAAGAGGGGTTTTTGGGATGTCATAAGATGGAGGAGAAGCGTTCCAGCTATATAAAGAGGTTATTGAGGAGATTCTGCCTAATGCAAGACAGTGTCTACAATAGCAGATGGTTGAGGTGAATAAAGGAGATTGGTAGTATCCAAACAGAGAGGATGTATAGTTGCCACAACGTTGACATTGAGTGTGGGCGCCATTCACTATGATGCCTTTTGAACGTTTGAGATAACCAGCTTGCACGTGGGCTTCAAGTATGTCTTCTGTGAAGGGAATTTCTTTTTCAGTTAGCCTTCGCCCGGCTAAGTGCCGGCGCAAAGGCTCCCAAGGTACTACGACCTCATGGTTCATATTGGGCAAAGGCTTCACGCTCCTAGTTTTCGTTTCGCCAACCAATTCCAAGACTACCTTCCCCAAGGTGCGTACCAATAACCGGTCCAAAAAAACTAACGGTTATATCAGCTTCTGGATGTATATTACTTAACTGATCACGAATTTCTGCAGCCTTATCTGGACGATTCGCATGAATGACTGTGATTTCTGAAATTCCTTTCTGATCTGCTGATTCTTTTAAAAGATCAAGGATACGAGAGAGCGCTTTTTTCTCCGTACGGACTTTTTCAAACGCAACGATCTCTGCATTCATGAAGTGAAGGATCGGTTTGATCTTTAACATATTACCAACAATTCGTTGGGCTCCACTTAATCTTCCGCCTCTATGCAGATGGTTTAAATCATCTACCATAAAATAAGCAGACACTTGTTGCTTTAGCTGATTTAAATGAGCAATGATCTCGTTAGCAGATTTCCCCTCATTCGCTAGCTTTGCAGCTTCGATCACAAAGTATCCTTGAGGCGAACAGCTAATTTCTGTGTCAAACCCAACAATCTGAATTCCATCTACCATATCCGCAGCACTTAATGCCGTTTGATAGGTTCCACTTATTTTAGAAGACAAATGGATCGTAACAATGTCTTCAAATCCTTCTGCCTTTAGTTGTTCAAATAACTCAACAAACCGGCCAATTGCAGGCTGTGACGTGGTTGGTAATACATCCGTCGCCGCCATTTCTTGATAAAACTGATCTGTACTTAAGTCAACAAGCTCCTGATATGCTTCATTTCCAATCACCACATTTAACGGAATAATGTGAATGCCATATTCATTTACATGTTCTTTCGTGATGTATGCTGTACTATCTGTAACGATCGCTGTTTTTTTCATAGAGTTCCTCGCTTTTATTGTGACAATCCTAATCTTATCCTAATGTACCTTGATTTCTCACTTGTTTCAAGACAATCGACAAGAAAAGAGAGAATTCAATGACGCTTGAATTCTCTCTCTACTCCCCTTATCGAACAACAACGTACCCTTTTTTAATTGCTTCTACTACAGCTTGTGTACGGTCGTTCACGTTCATCTTTTGTAAGATGTTACTTACGTGGTTTTTGACTGTTTTCTCACTAATATACAATGTTTCACCAATGGCACGGTTACTTTGACCATCCGTCATTAACTGAAGCACTTCACACTCACGTCGAGTTAAGATGTGTAAAGGCTTGCGGTATTCTACTTCTCTAAAACCAATGGATTCCTCATGCTCTTCGTCTTCTTTTGCAAGTCTACGATATTCCTTAATGAGGTTATGAGTGACCTTCGGGTGAATATACGCTCCTCCAGAAGCAACGACCTTCACTGCCTCAATCAACGCCTCTGCATCCATCTCTTTTAAAAGATAACCGGACGCTCCTGTCTTTAAGACATGCGTCACATACGTTTCATCATCATGAATGGAAAGGATTAGCACTTTCACATGAGGAAAGGCTTTTACTAAATCTCTTGTTGCCTCTACACCATTCAATTTTGGCATATTAATATCCATTAGAATGACGTCTGGGCTATGCTGTCTCACTAAAGATACAGCTTCCTCTCCATCTTCTCCGTCTGCTACAACCTCAAAATTATTTTCAAGTGCAAGAATTCGCTTTACACCTTCTCGAAATAGCTGGTGATCGTCGATTATAACGATTCGTATGTTTTTTTGTTCTGCTTCATTCATTGGTATCACCTCTCTGGAAACCCTCTTTGTAATCGATTCATCTGTAATTTAAGTAATGTATGTTGTTTAATTGATTGGAATATGAATAAAAACAGTCGTACCCATCTTTAATTTGGAATGAATCTTAAGTTCACCTTTCAACATATTCACTCGTTCTTTCATTCCAAGTAATCCAAACGAACCTTCTTTTTGCTGTTCAGGATTAAATCCAGTTCCATCATCACGAACAATGATTATCACCATTGTCGGTTTGATTTCAATCTTCACTTGAATTTCTCGTGGATTTGCATGCTTGTAGGCATTTTGAACGGCCTCTTGAACGAGTCGGAACATGGCTACTTCAAAGTGCTGAGAGAGTCGATGCTCCTTGCCGAAATGACGAAAGGCAACAGGAATGTTATGTCGCTCTTCAAATGTTGTTAGATATTTTGATAACGTTGGAACTAACCCTAAATCATCTAATGCCATAGGACGTAGATCATAGATAATTCGCCTAACCTCAGCTAATGATGCTTTCACCATTTTTCTAAGGTCACGAATTTCGAGTAAAGCAGCGTCCATGCCATCCTCTAAATATACTCGCTCTACAAGCTCTGATCGCAATAGTACATTTGCCATCGTCTGAGCGGGTCCATCATGAATCTCACGAGACAGTCTTCTTCTCTCTTCCTCTTGAGCTTCAATAATCTGCAAGCCAAAAGCCTGTTTTTCTCTTGCATCCTTAAGCGCTTCTCCCACCTGTTGCAGGTCACTTGTTAAAAAGTTATAAACAACCGTCATCTGCACAGCAAGCTGTTCAGCATGCTCAATGGTTTCATTAAGGCTAATTAATCTTCGTTCGATATCATCTCTTTTCTCTCTTAATTGCGTTTCTTCTTGATGAAGCACGGCTAACTTTACTTGATATTCATTTGCTTGTTCATAAACAGCTTGAACTTCTTCACTACTATATCGGTTAAATGCTCGACTAACTTCAGCTAATCGATTCCTGGCAAACTTAGAATGCATTTCTGTTTTATCATGCTTCTCTATAATGTCAGCTACTTTTATCCGTACATCTTTTAATTGACTTTGTAACGTCTCATACTCTTGCCTAGATGTTTCGCCAATATTAAATATTTTTTCACGGCTTGTCCCTACAGAGTCCAATGTATGAGTAATAATGTCATCTAGCATATTCTTATTTGCAATCAGTAGTCTCACTCACCTTTAGCGCTTTAAAGGAAAATCTAGGACCTAGTACCTGATCCGTTTCCTTGCGCCCTTCTACTTTATTAGCTATCCTTATCATACAACACTAAAGTATAAGTTGTTTTCTTAATTTTTACCAAAAATCGATTATATTAGTCTTTATCTAGTCGATTTAACAGTGTTATCGTAACAGACCATTATTACATGCTGATTTCGGCTATTTGTAAAACTATGAAAAAATCAAAGAGGAGAAACCCGATGCACCCTACTTATCTGACCACACATGATAATAGGTCTCATGAAATCATCATTCAGAAGTCCCGTTTCATTTCACACTTTAAGCATACTCCATCTGAAGTAGAGGCTCAGGCCTTTATCTTAGAGATAAAAAAAGAACATGCTGGCGCGAATCATAATTGTTCTGCGTATGTGATTGGAGAAAATAACGACCTTCAAAAAGCAAATGATGATGGAGAACCTTCTGGTACAGCCGGCGTTCCTATGCTAGAAGTCTTAAAAAAACGCAATGTACGGAATACAACCGTTGTTGTGACTCGTTATTTTGGCGGGATTAAGCTCGGTGCAGGTGGATTAATTCGAGCATACAGTCGGTCTGTTAGTGACGGATTAGATGCAGTTGGTATGATTCAACGTCTACTTGTCCACGAAGTATCTATTTCATTTGATTATGGTTGGCTTGGCAAAATGGAGAATGAGCTTAGAAACTCTTCCTTCCAAATTAAAACCTTCGACTATGCTGAAAATGTACAAGTAACTCTTTTTGTTGAGCCATCTGATCTCTCTTCTTTTAAAGAGTGGATCATTAACTTAACAAATGCCCAGGTTCAAATTAACGAAGGAACCATGACGTATTTGAACCAGGACTATACTACGTAAGCTGCTGAATCATAATTCTCACGGCTGATTCCATTTCTCTCATTGAAAGACTTGGGCTTTTTGTTTTAAGACGCATGTCATGTGAGTAAGGAATGTGTACAAAACCCGCTTGAGAATGCAAGCCACGTTCTTCTAATGAATGCAGCATACTATACATCACTTTATTACAAAGGTACGTTCCTGCCGTATTTGAAATGCTAGCTGGAATGTCTTGCTCATGCAAGGCTTGTACAAAGGCATGAATAGGTAATGTGGAAAAATAGCCGGCTGGTCCCGCTGGCACAATCTCTTCATCTTCCAATTTAACACCTTTGTTATCAACAGCCCCACCTTGAACATTGATTGCAATGCGTTCTGGTGTGATGCTTGAGCGACCTGCTGCTAAACCTAGCATGATCACTGCATCTGGAGATAACTCCCCTTCAGTTTCAAGCAGCACTTTAGCTGACTCATCAAATGCGACCGGCAAAATCTTGCTCTTTACAACGTAGTTTCCAAGTTGTTCGCCATCTAAGGCACGAGCTATAAAATCTGTTGGATTTGATGGATGGTCTAAAAATGGTTCAAACCCGGTTAATAATAAAGTTTTCATAAGAAGAATGGTCCTTTCTATCTTTCTTTGTATGTATGTTTATGTAAGATTGTGAGTATCACTATTCTACGACTCTTTTTAGCTAAAAAGCAAGATATTTTCGGAAACGAAGGAACATGTAAAAACCGCGAGGCATTAGCACTCGCGGTTTTTACATGTTTATGATTTACTGTCAAATGCATCTCGTAACCCATCACCAATAAAGTTGATGGCGAGAACAACTAAAAGGATACTCAGACCTGGAGGAAGCCATGTTTCAGGATTATTCCGTAACACCCGAATACTTTGAGCCTCTGAAAGCATATTCCCCCACGTTGGTGTTGGTTGCGGAATTCCTGCTCCAATAAAACTTAAACCAGATTCAATAATAATCATAATGGCCATCATAATCGTGGCATTAACGATAATAGGTCCAACTGCATTTGGAATAAAATGCTTACGAATGATTCGAAAATCGGAACAACCAATACTTCTAGCACTCATAATGAAATCTTTCTCTCTGATTGAAAGAAAGGTTCCTCTGAGAACCCTAGCGATGTTTGGCCAGTTCGTTAAGGCCATAACTAGGATAAAAATTGTAATACTCATTCGTTCCAAGATCGAAACAACAGTTAACACCATGAGTAGGAAAGGGAAAATAAGAATTAAATCGGTTAGACGCATGATGATCCCATCGATCCATTTCCCGTAATAACCAGCGATGGCCCCAAGTGTTCCTCCAACAATAACTGTGGATAGCATCGAGAAAAATCCAATAACCAATGAAATTCTCGCACCATATACAAGTCTCGAAAAGTTATCTCGTCCAGAACCATCCGTGCCTAAGATATGCTCTGCACTTGCTCGTTGTTCAACATTAAGCAAGTCAGCTCGAGTCGGATCATGTGTCGCAATGACATCTGCAAAAACAGCTACACAGATCATTAAGATCATGATGATTACTCCAACAATCGCAAGCTTATTTTTCAAAAAGCGCCTTAGCGCTAGCTGAAAGGGACTTAAGCTTTTTCCTTCATCAGGTACTTTTTGTTCTACAATAATATCCGGTTGTCTTGAAAGTTCAGGCTCCATGAAGATTCACCTCAATCATAACGAATTCGCGGATCAGCCACTGCATATAACACATCAGCAAGCAGGTTCCCAATCAAAGTTGTCATAGCAAGGATTAGATTAATCCCCATAATTACCGGATAATCACGGTTTTGGATGGAGCCTACAAACAAAGTACCTAATCCCGGATAGTTAAAGACCGTTTCAACTAGAACAGCCCCACTTAATAACGTACCAAATTCTAAGCCGAGTAATGTAATGATTGGGATAAGAGCATTTCGTAACGTATGTTTATACAAAACGGAACGATTTCCTAGTCCTTTTGCTCGAGCTGTTCGAATGAAGTCGCTCCCACGAAGCTCTAGCATTTCCGTTCTCATATAGCGCATGTAAATGGCAGTACTGGCCAATCCCAATGTAAAGCCCGGTAGAATCATATGTTTTAACTTGCTCGCAATGTAATCTAACCCTTCTAGATTCGGAGCGGAAATGGAACCTTGAGAGGGTAGCCAACCTAAGCCAAATGAAAAGATATAGATTCCAAGTAAGGCTGCAAAGAAATTGGGTATTGCTAGACCAATAAAAGCAAACGTTGTTGCAGAATAATCTGCTATCGAATAAGGTTTCCTACTGGAATAAATTCCAATTGGAATAGAAATAATGATGGTAATAAATAAAGAAAAGATAGATAGATTAAGTGTATTCTCAAGTCTACCTCCAATTAAATCAGAAACCGATCTGCCCGTATGGTGCATAGACATCCCTAAGTCACCTGTAACCGCACGTTTTGCCCAATTAAAATATTGAATATGTAAGGGGTCATTTAAGCCAAGCGCTTCTCTCCGTTCCTCAAGCACTTCACGAGGAATGTTCGGATCTAAATTTTCACCACTTAATGCATCACCCGGTGCGAGATACGCCATAAAAAACACAACGATACTTGCTAAGATGACCATTGGAATGAATTGAAGCACTCTGCGAATGATATACTTCGTCAATGTTGTTCACCTCTTTTATAGTGAGAAGACGTATGGTAATTGCCATACGCCTCTCTGTTGGTGTACTACTCAGTCCACTGCCATAAGTGAGTGTCATCTTTAAACGTAAACGGTTTAATTGTAATGCCATCCAGTTTGCTGTTCCAAGCATGAATTTCATTTTCCGAGTAAACTGGAAGAACCGGTAATTCGTCTACAAAGTTCTGAGCCCACTCAACATACTTCTCTTGACGATACTCTTGTTCAAAGGCAAACTCTGGGTTAACTGCATCATCCAATAGTTGATCAGATGCTTCGTTATCCCATCTTGGGTAGTTGTAAGGAGCTGTTGATTTGTAAAGTGATGCCGGATCCGGGTCACCTGAAGATAACGACCAACCAGCTAAGTACAAGTCAACTTCATTGTTATTCATTTCAACTAGCTCAAAGTGAGCCGGTGCTTCACGTGGAGTTTTAAGATCAACTTTTAGGCCAACTTCTTCAAGATCCTGTTGAATGATTGGTGCCATTTTCTCACGTGTTTCATTTCCAACTGGGTAATCAAGGTTTAGGACAAGCTCATTTCCATCTGGATCTTCACGGAAACCATCACCGTTTGTATCAACATACCCTGCTGCATCAAGAACTTCTTCAGCTTTCTCAGGGCTATATTCGTACCCTTCGATCGCGTCAGGATTATACGCCCACGAAGCTTCTGGGAATGGAGCATCTAGAACACTTCCACGGCCACCAAGTAGTCCGTTTGCTTTTTCTGGATCTCCGACAATTCCTTGACGGTTAAAGGCATAAGCAATCGCTTGTCTTAACTCTTTACTATCAAGCTTTTCGTTTACTTCCCATGTGGACTTATCAGTTAATGCATCATCAGGACCATGATGAAGCTTGAAGCCCATGTACTGATAGCCTAACTGTGCTTGTTCAAAGATTTCTACACCATCAATATCTTCAATTGTCGCTGCATCTTGTGGAGCAAGATCACGTGGGATGTAATCTAATTCACCATTTTCAAGCATTCCAGCTGCAACCGATTGACCAACAATCTTCCACGTAATCGTGTCTAGATGAGGTGCACCAGCATAATAATCTTCGTTCGCTTCAAGAATATATTGTTCACCTTCCATATATTCTTTTAATTTAAAGGCACCTGTTCCAATAACAGCTCCACCATCACGAGATTCTGCTACTTCCGGAATCTCTGCAACAGGAATCTCTGCAAACACGTGCTCAGGAATAATGGCAAGGGACGTATCAGCTAATGCTTTTACACTAGCTTCCTTGAATTTGAAAGTGACCGTATAGTCGTCGACCTTTTCAATGCCTTCAAACTCATCAGCCTCACCTGAGCTGTACTCCTCGTAACCTACTAAGCTATCTACATACTCAACACGTACACCACCAGCTGTGATGTAATCCGGATCTGCTAGACTCGTAAATGTGAAAACAACGTCATCAGCAGTAAAGTCTTCGCCGTCATGCCACTTAACATCCTGACGTAGGTTGTATGTTAGCTCGGTATTGTCTTCACTGAATTCCCAGTCTTCAGCAAGCTTAGGTATAAATCCGAACTCGTTGTCCTGGCTCACAAGTCCTTCATGTGTAATGTCTAAAATATGTGCATCATATAAAGCCGTATAAAAAATAGGGTTAAATAGATTCTCAGGAGGTGAGAACATAGCCAGATTTACGTTTCCGCCTTCAACCGGACCACCTTGTTCTGTACTATCTCCGCCACCATCAGAAGTGCCGCCTCCTGTATCAGATGGACTATCTACTGTATCACCAGAGCAGGCTCCAAGAATAAGCCCTAAAGAAAGTGCACCACTTATGACGTACCAAGAATGTTTGTTTTTCATCAAATCCCCCTCACTTTTTCGTTACCATATTTGAGCATGCATCGTACAGAAAACCTTTAAACCCTCACCTCCTTAAAGCATATACAGTTTCTTACGTAGCCTTTGCTTCATGGTTGTCTGTTGAATACAGATGACAAGCTGTCAGTTGTCCATTTCCTTGGTCTACAAGTAACGGTCTTTCTTCCCTGCACCGCTCATGAACATGTGGGCACCGAGTATGGAAAGCACATCCCTTTGGAGGATTAGCAGGGCTAGGTAGCTCGCCTGTTAATGCCACCTTCTCCCGTTTTACAGTGACGTCAGTAGACGGAACTGCTGCAATTAAAGCCTGTGTATAAGGATGAAGCGGTTGTTTGTAAAGAGCATGTTTATCAGCAATTTCAACAATCCGACCCAAATACATAACAGCCACGCGATCACTAATGTGTTTCACTACACTTAAATCGTGCGCAATGAACATATACGTTAAGTTGAACTCTTTTTGCAGGTCTTGCATTAAATTTAATACCTGTGACTGAACTGATACGTCCAAGGCTGATACTGGTTCATCACCAATGATGAATTCAGGATTTGTGCTCAGCGCTCTTGCAATTCCGATCCGTTGACGTTGCCCACCAGAGAATTCATGAGGATATTTTGAATAGGCTTCACGAGGCAGCCCTACCTTCTCTAAAAGCTCTAGTGCCTTTTCCTTTCGGCCTTGTTTGCTAGAAATGGTCTTATGTACAAGCAACGGCTCTTCTAAAAGCTCTCCAACACTCATCCTGGGGTTTAGCGATGCATATGGATCTTGGAACACCATTTGCATATCTCTACGTAGCTTTCGTGTTTCAGAATTCTTAATAGTACCAAAATTCTGTTCATTAAAAATGATTTCGCCCTCTGTTGGATCAATAAGCTTTAGTACCATTCGACCAAGTGTGGACTTCCCGGAGCCAGACTCTCCAACAATTCCTAATGTTTCTCCTTTATAAATAGTAAAGCTTACATCATCAACGGCTTTTACATCGCCTACCTTACGTTGTAAGATTCCTTTATTAATAGGGAAGTATTTCTTTAACCCCTTTACCTCTACTAAGGGTTGCTTTTCTACTGTCATACTCCCACCGCCTCTTCTTTATAGAGAACACAACGCACTGATCGATGTTGATCCAGCTCTAGAAGTGGAGGCATACTCGCTGTGCATTCTTCTTTTGCGTGCGGGCATCTCGGAGCAAAACGACATCCTTCTGGAAACCTGTGAGCCGCTGGTACCGTTCCAGGTATGGCATCTAAGCGCTCTTTTTGCTCATCATCTATCTTTGGCATGCTATTTAAAAGCCCTACCGTGTAAGGATGCTTCGGATTTGTGAAGAGCTCATAAGCAGTTGCCTGTTCAACAACCTGCCCCGCATACATAACCAACACACGATCAGCCATCTCGGCAACCACACCTAAATCATGAGTAATTAACAAGATAGACGATTGAAACTCTTCTTTTACTTTAATCATGAGATCAAGTATTTGCTGTTGGATCGTTACATCTAATGCTGTTGTTGGTTCATCTGCAATGAGAAGTTTTGGGTTACACGCCATAGCAATGGCAATCATTACCCTTTGCCTCATCCCACCTGATAATTGATGAGGAAACTCCCTCAGCATCTCTTCAGCTCGACCAAACCCTACTAGCTTTAGAAGACGAATGGTTTCGTCCTTAGCAGCTTTCTTGGAAATCTTTTTGTGCTTAATTAAGGTCTCAGCAATTTGATTGCCAATTGTAAATACAGGGTTAAGAGAGGTCATGGGCTCTTGAAAAATCATTGACATATCATTTCCTCTTATTTGATCAAGTTTACGATCAGACAACCCAATTAACTCTTGCCCTTCTAGTTTTACAGAACCCTCAATTTTTGCTGGTGGTGAGAACAATAATCCCATGATGGTTAAGGACGTAACACTTTTCCCACTCCCTGACTCTCCTACAACCGCTAATGTCTCACCTTTGTTCACTTGAAAGCTAATATCATCTACAGCCTTCACTAATCTTGTTTTATTTGGTTCAAAATAAGTCTTTAAATGACTAACCTGAAGAAGTGGCTCTGACATCCTGTCCCCCCTCACACCTCACATATATTCTATTAATCTGTAATATATGAAAACGAATCTTTATATTGTTTTAATTCAATACTTAAATCGGATGTAATAATTCCATTAATTGATGCTAACTTCTTATTCACAAACTGAATGAGCTCCTCTTTATTCCTAAAATAAGCCTGAACGATGAGATCATACTGACCCGAGAAAGCTGCTGTAAAACGTACTTCTGGGAGATGACTTAATTCCTCAGCTACCAGGTCCTGTTGACCAAGCTGAGTTTTCACCCAAATAATGACTTGAACCTCCAGACCAACACTAGCTGGATCCATATGAATCATAAATTGAAAGTATTTTTTTTCTAGCATTTTTTTTACACGCATACGAACAGTTCCTTCGCTTACCTGCAAACTGGATGCAATACGTGTGAAGGCAGACTTTCCGTTTGTTTGTAAGTGCATTAATATGGCTCGATCCACCGCATCAATTTTTTCCATAAACCCTCCTTTCAGTTAAACCCTTACTCTTTTTAACAAATTCTTGAATTGTTTTTTAAATTATAATAGATTTTCACACAGTACGCAATATTCTTTTTATTTAAATAGTATTTCTTTAGTAAATTTTCTGACAATGTTATTTAATTGCTCATTTTTTCGTATCAAAGCACTTAGCTTAATACGATAACTGCCTAGAAATTAATTAGAGTTACGAATCTTTCAAAATTGAAATACACTAGTTTTGTGTAATGTTTTTCTGAAATAAAAAAAGAGCTTGGATTAGATCCAAACTCTTCTTCCGAGATATTAATTAGCCGTTTCAGCTGTGTCAGCCGTTAAACCTAATTCGTTAAGGTAAACACCTGTGCCCTCTGCATCTGCCGGAGCAAAATTAACAACACGATTATTAACAGCTGTCAATTGAGAACGATATAGAGTAGGGAATGCTGGAACTTGTTCAACCATATATTCCTGCCACTCACTATAGATTTCTTGTCTTTTTTCTGAATCAAGTGCTTCTGTAGAAGTACCTTGTGCTAATAATTCATTGTTCTTTTCATCAGTCCAACGAGTATAGTTGTATGCAGCTTCTTCTCCCCAAAGACCTGTTGGGTCAACATCTGCACCTACACCCCAAGCTCCTTGATAGACATCAATTGCTTGATCCGAAGCTTTAAGACGATCATAGAAGGTATTAAATTCTTGTAAGCGACCATCTAATAATTCAACATTGATACCAACCGCTTTCCAAGCTTGAACATAATAGTTAGCTAGTGGTTCAGCTGTGTCCCCTCCGCTCATAGAGGCAAAATTCAATGTTAACTTTTCTCCATTTGGATCTTCACGAAGGCCATCACCATCAATATCTTCATATCCAGCTTCGTCTAGAAGTTGCTCTGCCTTTTCAGGATCATACGTATAACCTTCAACTGTTTCATCATGATAAGCAGGGTGGGATGGTGGAATTAATGTAGTACCAGCCCATCTTAAGCCATCATAAAATTGATTAGCTACAGTTGTATTATCTACAGCATAAGCCATCGCTTTACGAAGGTTAATATCCGACACTGCTTTATCAGGATCCGTCACGTTTTTATTATCTTCCATTGTTCCCATTTGGAACCCAATGTATGTGTAAGCAGGCTCAATAATCCCTAGCATTTCAACATTTGTTAAGCTTTCATAGTTGTCAGCATATTGATCACCTGGATAGATTGCAATATCTACATCCCCGTTTTCAACTGATTGAGTAATAACTTGAGGATTCACTACTGATAGTACGACTTCATCTACATTTGGTTCTCCACGCCAGTAATCTGCATTTTTCTTAAGCACGACTGCTTCTCCCGGTGTGATAGAATCAACAACAAATGGACCAAAGCCAATTGGGTTTTGTCTTACTTCCGGTGAAGACTCCATATCTGCTACTGGAACATCTTCAAAAATATGCTTAGGCATTGCAAATGTCCAGATTCCACTTGCAAGTAGGGATGGATTTGCTTCAGTAAATGTAATTTCTAATGTTTTATCATCAATAATATTTAATCCAGAAATATCTTCTGCTTCCCCTGCGCGGTACTCGTTAAAACCCTGAACGTTTGAAGCTTCTGTAAAACGAACACCTTCATAGTCTTCATCCCCTAATACTTCAAAAGAGAATGCCCAATCTTCAGCAGTAACAGGTTCTCCATCAGACCAATTGACGTTATCACCAATAGTGAATGTAAATACATCTCCATCATCGTTCACTTCAAAAGTTGCAGCACCATCCTGTGTATACGAAAAGTTCTCGTCAACACTAACTAGACTTTCTTCAAACCAATCTAGAATTTGTGCATCGAACGTGCCTTGATAAAAGTTAGGATGTAATGTTCCCTCGAATGGTGTGTCTGTAACTAATGCTACATTTAGTGTTCCACCATCTATGATCTCTTCTCCATTCTCTCCCTTAACTGTTTCAAAGTCATCAATAGAAAACAAAGCATCTTCTGTTTCTTCGGAATCACCTGCGTCAGATGTTCCACCACCATCAGAAGTATTACCTCCTTCTGAATCTGAATCACCACTACACGCGGCTAAAGCTAAGATAACTGCAGTTGTTGAAGCTAGCAAAGCTGTTTTTTTCTTCGTACGATCAAACTTTTTCATACTCTGACTCCTCCTTTTTATCCTCTTCTTTGTTTTGCGTCAGTCGCCCGCTTTAGCGCTTGCCCGACATTATTTATACACAGCATCAGAATGAAAATTAATAATGATGCAGGTAACCATATCCAAGGTCTTAACTCTAATACCTGGGGATTTCTTGCATAGCCTACTAATGTCCCTAAACTCGGCGTAGATTCTGGAAAACCAAAGCCTAAAAACGATAAACTAACCTCAATACCTATATTTGCAGCTAAATTCAGTGTCATGGTAACAATAATAATAGACATAACGTTTGGTAAAACGTGTCCAAAAAGGATTTTTAGATGTGAAGAACCTAGTGTTCTTGCAGCATGAACATATTCAAGAGAAGATTCCTGCATGGCTTTTGCCCTTATAATTCTTGCGATTCCCATCCAAAGGAAGATAGACAGTATCAAAGAAAATGTTGGAACATCATACTTTGGTACAATTGTTACAAAAACAATAATAATCATAATTGTTGGTAGTGATTGAAAGAAATCAAGTATTCTCATTAATATGTTATCTACCCATCCACCAAAGTAGCCTGCTGATAAACCAACAAGAATACCTGTAACTCCACTTATGAGTGTAACGAGTATACCCACAGAAAGAGAGTTACGTGTGCCAATAATCAACTGACCAAAAATATCACGCCCCCCATAATCAGTCCCTAACCAAAACTGAGATGAAGGCGGCTCGTACATAGCAAACAAATCTACTGTAACAATCTGATCTTTGTCCAAGATGATAGATACTCCATATACAGCTAGTGCAAGCAATGCAACAATCAAAAACGAAACTAAAGCTATTTTATCGCGGATAATTTCCCGCCAAATTATACGGAAACCAGAAGGTGTTTTCTCTTCCGTAACCGTGGCAACACTCTTAGCCAAAACATTTCACCCCAGCTCACTATTATTTAATTCGAATTCTTGGATCTACAATGCTCATAATGATGTCTGATAATAATCCGCCAATGATAAATGCAAATCCAAACAATAGTACAATTGCCGTTACCACACTAAAGTCTCTCGTGGTAATTGACTGTACAAAAAGTTGCCCCATTCCAGGATAGGTGAAAATAGATTCAACAAATATCGATCCAGATATAAGCAATGTAATCTCGTAGCCAAAAAGAGCTGCAATTGGCATTAATGAGTTTCTAAAAATGTGGTTATTATATAATCTTTTTTCAGTAACACCCTTAGATCTCGCTAATTTAATAAAATCTTTTTGTTTAGTGTCAATAATTTCACTACGTAAATATTGAACTGTACCAGTAAGACCTATTAATGCTATCGAAAAGGATGGTAGAATTAAATGATAGATTTTGCTCAGAATGTATTCCCATGTACCTGGCGTAAGTCCCGGTGCAACACTTCCGCCCGTCGGAAACCATCTAAGCATAAATCCAAATACTAATAACATAATTAATGCGAAAATAAACAAAGGAGTCGCAAAACCAATGTACGTATAACCTGTAATAATACGATCCTTTAATGTGTCATGATATTTTCCACTCCAAATACCTAAAGGGATACCCATTAAATAGATTAGAATTGTAGATAATAAAGATAACCAAACTGTATTCCAAATTCTAGAACTAATTAAATCTGTAACAGGTACTTTTTGAGTGAATGAATTTCCGAAATCACCTTGAAATGCTCCGATAATCCAATCTTTATATTGTATATACCAAGGGTTATCAATTCCCATTCTTTCTCTTAATTCCTGAACAGCCTCTGCAGATAGATCTGGATCATTAATCAATCCAGTAAGTGCATCCCCTGGCATTGCTTTAGCCATTATAAATACTAACAAAGACAAGAGAAAAATTTGTGGGATTGCTACAAGTAACCTTCTAACTATAAATTTCCACATATTAATTACCCTTTCCAGGTAAAGCAGCTAAGTGCGTATCAGAGATTCGCTGCAAGTCAAGAACCTGTCCTTCTTCATCGAAATAATCATTAAACGATTCATCGTATTCTCTAGATACCTCTTTACGCATTGCATCACGTTCATCTCGACTATCTGGATCAATATCTGGGATGGCCGATAATAATCGTTTTGTATAAATATGTTGAGGGTTGTTAAAGATGTCATCGCTTGTCCCTTCTTCCACAAAACGTCCTTTATACATAATCCCAATTCGATCGCAGATATGACGAATAATCCCTAAGTCATGACTAATAAACAAATACGTCAAGTTTAATTCTTCTTGAATTTCCTGCAAGAAATTTAGTACTTGAGCCTGTACCGATACGTCTAATGCGGAAACAGGTTCATCAGCTATGATTAACTTCGGTTTCAAAGCAATAGCACGAGCAATCCCAATTCGCTGTCTTTGGCCCCCTGAGAATTCGTGAGGATACTTGAAGATGCTTTCAGGGTTTAAGCCTACCTTTTCAAGCAGTTCTTTTACGCGTTCTTTTTCTTGAACTTTTGTTAGCTTTTCAAAATTGCGTAGAGGCTCAGCAATGATATCAATGACTCGTTTTTTTGGATTTAATGAAGAGTAGGGATCTTGAAAGATCATTTGAATATCTTTTCGGTAATCGAATCCGCTCTTTAATCCCTTTGTGATATCCTTTCCATCAAATAACACGTTTCCACCCGTAATTTCATTTAGACCGATAACGGCTCTACCTGAAGTAGTTTTTCCTGAACCAGATTCGCCTACCAAACCATATGTTTGTCCTGGCTCTAAATTGAAAGAAACACCATTTACTGCTTTGACATGTCCAACTGTCCGCTTAAGTATTCCAGCCTTAATTGGAAAATGTACCTTTAAATCATTAACTTCCAGTAACGCCATGACCAGCTGCCTCCTCAACTTTATCAGGAAATTCAAAATGCTTGTAACATGAACATCTCACAAAATGCCCTGGTGAGATTTCATGCAGTTCCGGATTCTCTTCGTGTGCTTTTTCAGCAATCCATGGAATCCTTGGTGCAAAGCGACAACCTGTACGAGGAAGTTTTTGTAGTGAAGGTACCATTCCTTGAATCACATGTAATTTTGCTTTTGCTTCATGCCCGTGTGGAACTGAGTTTAGTAAAGAGCGAGTATATGGATGCTTTGCATTTTTGAATAACTCACTAACTGTAGCTATTTCAACAATTTGTCCAGCATACATTACAGCCACTCGATCTGCCATTTCAGCTACCACGCCTAAATCGTGTGTAATTAAAATCACGCCACTATTTGTTTCATTTTTCAGTCTCTTAATTAAAAAAAGAATTTGAGCTTGGATTGTCACATCCAATGCCGTAGTCGGCTCGTCTGCTATTAAAAACTCTGGGTCACATGCAATTGCGATCGCGATCACAATACGCTGTCTCATTCCTCCGGATAACTCATGTGGGAACTGATTATACACATATTCCGGTCTAGGGATCCCTACCTGGTTAATTAAATCAAGAACTTTATCTTTTCTTTCTTTTTTCCCAAGTTTGGTATGCAAATAGAGCATCTCACTAATTTGCTCACCCACTACCTTTAAAGGGTTTAAAGCCGTTAACGGATCTTGGAAGATCATTCCAATCTCTTCACCGCGTAGCTTGTTCATTTTCTTTTCGGAAAACGAAGCAATATTCTGATCTTTATAATTAATTTCACCTTCAATTTTAGAGTTCAACTTATCATGAAGCCCCATAATCGAGAAAGCCAGTGCACTCTTACCCGAACCAGACTCCCCTACAATTCCTAAGATCTCGTTCTTGTTTACACTAAGCGAAACATTATCAACCGCCGCATAGTATTCATCATTAATCCGGAAAGAGGTTGATAGATTCTTAATGTTTAATAATCCTTTATCCAAGTAATCCACCCCGATATTTGTAAATGTGATTATTTTCAAATAATTCAGCTTGTATTAAGCCATATAAGAGAACGTATCCTTGTATTTCTTTAATTCAATACTTACATCTGCTGAAACAATTCCATCTAATTTAGCAAGTTCCTTATTCACAAAATGAACAAGGTCTTCGTTGCTTTTAAAGTACGCTTGTAGAATTAAGTCATGTCTTCCTGAGAATGCAGCAACAAAACGAACTTCTGGGTACTGGTTCAAGTGTTTAGCTACAGCTTCCTGCTGACCCAGCTTTGTGGTAATGCCAATGATTGCTTGTACTTGCAATCCAATTGCATCAGGCTCGATATGAATGATAAATTCAAATACCTTTTCCTGAAGCATTCGGCTGATCCTTGTCCGAATCGTCCCTTCACTTACTTCGATTTGCTTAGCAATTTCTGTATACGGCCTTTTCCCGTTTTCTTGAAGCAACTTAAGGATGGCAAAGTCCACATCATCCAATTTCACCATACGACCACTCACTTTGTACTAATATATTTAGTAGCTTATTACTTTAAAAACTACGTTTAATAGATTTATACGAGAATTTTTTGCAAATTTCGTAATTGGTATTTTTTTATTATAAAAGGTTCACACAAGGAATGCAATATTCAATCTTTTTAAAATAGTATTTTTTATTGGAAGATTTTCTAACCATGTATACAAAATTCTAGAAAATCGTATTGCTTTCTAGGATTTACTGAATATCCTTTCGAATTGGAAGGATTTAATTAAGTTATGCTACGAATTCAAAACTTAGAATCCAGATGGATTAATACAATATATTATACAAGAATAATAACAGTGCTTGAGTTACGTTTCATACGGTTGTAACACCTTAGGTTTCCGTAGTTTAACGCGTTTCTTCATTATAACGAGAAAAATAAATCCCCCATTTAAATGAATGCTTTTAATAATGGTTATTTAAAACTAGTTAAAAAGAACCGTTTTACTAGATTCGACTTATTTCGAAGGGGAATCTCTTAACTTTTTGTCTGTAAAAACCGATAATAGTCGTAGGGGACTAGTTATATAGATTCCCTAATTACTATAATTTATGAAGAGGTGAGATTCATTAACATTCGTCATGTTGTCACAGGTACTTCACCCATTGTCTTAGCTTTTATGATGTCTTCAGTGCCATTTCAATCTGCCTTAGCTAATTCAACGTATAAAGTCACTCAATACGATCTGGACTTTAACAATGTCGTCGAAAAACAAGTGAAGGCAAACGCCCAAACGGATAAAAACTATGATGTTTATATCCATTCAGATGGCGTAAACCTCAATGCTGGTGGTAAGTCTGGAACATCTAAGGGAGCTTGGAATGTACGTGGTGGAGCAAGTTCACAGTCATGGAAAGTTGGTCAAACAAGTAATGGCCAGAAACTAACGATTCTGGGTAGCAAGAAAGCAAGCGATGGATCAACTTGGTACCAAATCAAGTATGATCGCACATGGAAGAATGCTAGTCCTGAGGATGTAGCTCATTATCTAAACCCGAACAACGTTAAACCTGGCACGAGTAGCTTTTATCAATTTTTAAATTTGAGCGAAACGGCAAACTTAAGTGCACAATCTATTAATAATCAGCTTTTAAATGGAAAAGGATCGTTATCTGGTCAAGGACAAGCCTTTATTGATGCTGCAAGAACGAACGGTGTCAATGAAATTTATCTTGTATCCCACGCGCTACTTGAAACCGGAAACGGAACTTCACCACTTGCAAAAGGAATCAGTCATAATGGAAAAACCGTTTATAATATGTACGGTATCGGTGCATATGACGGTAATGCTGAACAAGCAGGTGCGGCGTATGCCTATAATCAAGGTTGGTTCACTAAAGAATCCGCAATCATTGGTGGAGCTAAGTTTGTTGGGAACAACTACATATCTAAGGGACAGAATACGCTTTATAAAATGCGTTGGAATCCTGATGCACCGGCCACTCACCAATATGCAACAGATATAGGATGGGCCGAAAAGCAAACATCTAGAATGGCTAGCATGTATAACTTGGTTGATGATTACACCCTTCATTACGATATCCCTCAATACAAAAATCAACCAGGTACAACCCCTGATTACACGAAGATTGATGACGACCAAAAGAAAGATGGAACACCTGGTACAACAACGGCGAATTTAAATGTTCGTTCTGAGCCAAGTACAAGTAGTAATCGATTAACGTTACTACCAAGTGGCACAAAACTAACGATTATTAGTAAAAAAGATGGTTGGTATCAAGTTCATGCAAATGGCATCGATGGATGGGTTTCTGCTGAGTTTGTAAAAGTGAATGCGGAAGCACCAACAAATACACCAAAACCAGGTAACGATCAAGCGGATCCGGTTAAACAACCAGTTATTGGATCTGGGACAACAACCGCTCGCTTAAACCTTCGCTCTTCAAATAAGATTGAGGCGACAAATATTATCTCAACACTGGATCAAAATCAAAAGGTTGATGTGCTTGAGAAAAATGGTAGCTGGCTAAAGGTTACTGCTGCAGGTAAAACAGGTTGGGTTTCCGCTCAATATGTAAAAACAACTGAGACTGGTACAGCTAAACCGTCTACACCTGATCAAGTTTCAAAACCAGGTGATAAAGTCATTTCAACTGGAACAACTACTGCTCGTTTAAATCTCCGCTCATCTAATAAAATTGACTCAAAAAATATTGTTACAACACTTAACAATAATCAAAAAGTCGATATTTTAGAGAAAAGCGGCAGCTGGTTGAAAGTGAACGCATCTGGCAAAACAGGTTGGGTTTCTGCTCAGTATGTGAAGACTAATTCTTCTTCATCTACACCAAGTAAGCCTGCTTCTCCTTCTGTTGATAAGGCTACAGGTACCGGAACGACTACTGCTCGCTTAAACCTTCGCTCTTCTGCTAAGGTTGCTCCAAACAATTTAGTTACAACACTTAATAACAATCAGAAGGTTGATATTTTAGAAAAGAGTGGCAGTTGGTTAAAAGTAAAGGCCGCTGGCAAAACAGGTTGGGTTTCTGCTCAGTATGTGAAGACTAATTCTTCTTCATCTACACCAAGTATGCCTTCTTCTCCTTCTGTCGAGAAGGCTACAGGAACTGGTACGACTACTGCTCGTTTAAACCTTCGCTCTTCCGCAAAGGTTGCACCGAATAACCTAGTTACAACACTTAACAATAATCAGAAGGTTGATATTTTAGAAAAGAGTGGTAGCTGGTTAAAAGTGAACGCATCTGGCAAAACAGGTTGGGTTTCTGCTCAATATGTGAAGACTGGATCTTCAACTCCTACAGCTACACCAAGTAAGCCTGCTTCTCCTTCTGTTGAAAAAGCTACAGGTTCTGGAACGACTACTGCTCGTTTAAACCTTCGCTCTTCTGCTAAGGTTGCACCGAACAACTTAGTTACAACACTTAACAGTAATCAAAAAGTCGATATTTTAGAGAAGAGTGGTACTTGGTTAAAAGTGAGCGCATCTGGTAAAACGGGTTGGGTTTCTGCTCAATATGTGAAGACTGGGTCTGCACCATCTGTACCGTCTACTCCAAAACAAGAGACAAAACAAGAAACAAAAGCAACGACTAATAATTCGGGAACAACAACAGATCGCTTAAATCTTCGTTCTTCTGCTAATGTCGCTGCAGACAATTTTATTATTACGTTGGCTAAAGATACAAAAGTAGAAATTCTTGAAAAGAAAGGCGATTGGTACCAAGTAAAGGCTGATGGTAAAAAGGGTTGGGTATCCGCTGAATTTATTAAAGAAACTTAATTGAAAATCAAAAACACACATCCGATGAGATGCGTGTTTTTTGATTGACACTCTTTGTTGATTACAGGCACAAAAAAAGGCTGAGATGCAAAGCACCCAGCCTTTTTTTTCACTCATACTTCTTAACAAGTTGCATTTTCCCCAATGCTTTTCGTAATGGTTTTCGTTGCTTTCCAATGAGACCAATTCCTTCAGCAAACATTAAGATGCCAAAAAGGATGACGACAAGGAATACGAGGGAAACCCAGTTTGCTGTTTGAGAAAACAGCACCGCAACTCCTCCAAATAAGAACGAAATTCCATAAATGATAAAAACGGTTTTACGGTGACCAAATCCCATCGCAAGCAAGCAATGATGTAGATGGCCTTTATCTGGTGTTCCGATGCTTTGATGATTGAGCGTGCGACGAATAACTGCAAAGGTTGTATCAATTAATGGTACTGCTAAGATGAGCAACGGAACAATCAAGCTAAACATGGTGACACTCTTAAATAATCCCATCATCGAGATGACGGCCATTGCATACCCTAAAAACATGGAACCTGTATCTCCCATAAAAATCTTAGCTGGATAGGAGTTATAGAACAAGAATCCAGTTGTACTTCCGAGTAAGGATAATGAAAGCACAATAACACTGGCATAAGCAATTGGATGACCAAGAGCCATGACTAACATCGTTAATACGGCGATTGTCGTTACACCAGCTGCTAATCCATCTAACCCATCAATCAAATTCACAGAGTTGATAATGGCCACAATCCATAAAACAGTAACAAGAAAACTCAAAAATCCAAACTCAAGATTGCCGACAAACGGAATCTGAATAAATTCAATTCTGATTCCAGAAGAAGCTGCGCAAACGGCCGCGAGTGTTTGACCAGCAAATTTAGTCTTTGCCCCTAATGCAAACTTATCGTCTACAAGGCCAACAGTGGCAAGAATCAACGCACCACCGACTAAAAATAACATGTCATTTTGGGCTTCTCCAAGCTCGGGCCAAAGAACAGCTACGCCAGCAGCTACACCAATCATCATCGCTATGCCGCCAATTCTCGGCATATTTCCTTTATGTACTTTCCTATGATCTGGTTTATCAACAAATCCCCATTTTTTTGCGAGTACAATGACGATCGGAACGGTTGCGATTGTCACAATAAATGCTGTTATTAACCCTATTATATACATCTGCATTCTGATTCACCTCAACCCAATTTTCGTACCTTATCTGATGATTCTTTTTTGTGATGCTACTCTATACCCACACAATAGCAAAGCAAATGGGCACTGTGCGCAGATTTACAAACGTTTAACTAAGGGTTTAGAATAACAAGCATTTCGTTTACAATTTCTTAAAACCGTGCCAAGCATAACTCGCAAAAACATAACATGCCCTCCAAAAAGGGAGACCCTCATTTTCTCTGTAAATACTCCAATTCCGCTTAGCGGTCTTAAGCTTGTTACTTGAAATAGAGGTTGATACTTTCCTGTAGCACGCAAGCTCCATGTCAAGTCCGTACGCCTGATAACCACTTTTCAAAATGGTTAACCACAAAACAAAGTCCTGCCTTGTTTTTATTGTTGGCATTTGTACCTTTCCTAACACGTCAATATTTAACATAACCGTTAAACATCCAATAATCGTGTTTTTTAATAATTGATCATACGTAATGACTTCAGGAGCTGGTACAACCTTGTCTCGTAGTTCTCCGTTTTCCTTCATAATTCGGTAACTGGTGAAGCTAAAAACATACTGATTAGCCTCCATAAACATAAGCTGCTTTTCAATCTTTTCGGGCATCCAAAGATCATCACTATCTAAAAAAGCTACATACTTACCATTTGCACGATTAATTCCTTCATTCCTTGCCCCTGCTGCTCCTTGATTACTATTTAATTGAACGACTTGAATTCTAGAGTCCTTATTAGCATAGCTACGCGCAATTTCTACACTGCTGTCCGTAGATCCATCATCAATTAAGAAAAGCTCCCAATACGGATATGTTTGCTTCTGAACTGATTGGATGGTGTGTTCTAGAAACTTCTCTGAATTATAAACAGGTGTTACAACAGATACTAAGGCTTCCATTATCTTACTCCCTTTGAGATATTCTCTAACAGCCACTGATCTCCAGGCTTAGAATAAGTAAAGTCATAACGAGAGGTTTTATTAGGCTCCCATGTAACGGTTACTTCACCTTCTTGGTATTCATCTTCAATGATTGGAGACTTTGATGTATCAGTCGTTATCAGTGCATCAACTGCTGCAACTTCTAATCCTTGAACCCATTGTTTCAATTGCTTGATCATTTTTTCTTCCATATAAGGTTGTAACTCTTGTTCCATTTGGGTTTCGGTTAGGTTAACTTGTTCAAGTTGCTTTACTTTAAATCGCGTTGCTTCATGACTTAATCGAATAGCCATGATGTCTTCCTCATTCACTGTCACAGTAGGTTGTTCACCTGGAACTGAATGTCCAATCTCTGTATCTTTATCTAAAAAAAAGAATCCACTAATAAATAAAAGAACAAGTGGTATCCAAAGTATCGTGTACCATTTCCTCATCTCTGATGTTCCCTCCTCAGGTCGTAAAAAAAGGGATAGATTACACGAATTCTACGTGTAATCTATCCCCACACTCGCTTATTGATAAAAAGAGTAGGTCTCCCCCAAGCCCTTCTTAATATCCATAAGTGGTGTCCAGCCCATTTGAGCTTTTGCTTTATGATTGGTTAAATAACTATGTTTAATATCTCCCTTACGCTCATCTTTTATTTGTTTCTCAAGTTGGAACCCTGCTACCTGCTCCATTAAATCGATGGTTTCAAGTAAAGATGTTGCTTTTCCTGTACTAATATTAAATACATCATTGTACGATTCATCACTTGCTAGAAGATTTGCCTGAACAATATCAGATACATGGACAAAGTCCCTTGTTTGCTCACCATCTCCAAATATGGTGAACAACTGCTTTTTCAGCGCGCTATTCATCAAGACACAGATCACGCCGCCCTCTCCTTTAGGATCCTGGTATCTTCCATACACATTTGCATAACGGAAGATCGTATATGGTACCCCGTATAATGTGGCATAGATACGGATATATTCCTCAGGATTATATTTTGAGATCCCATACATGGATAATGGACGAATCGGGTGTTCTTCATCTACTCCCAAATATTCCGGTGTCCCGTATATTGCTGCAGATGACGGATAGATTAATCGACATCCAGGTACCGCACGACATGCTTCAAGCACGTTAATCGTACCCAAAATATTAATGGATGCATCATTTAACGGGTCTTTAATAGCCGATTGTACGTCAATCTGTGCGGCATGATGATTAATGAGATCTGGTTTTTCTTTTTTTACAATCTCTATAAATTCTTCCGCGCGTATGTCTACACCATACACTGTACATTCATTTAACCATTCGAATTCTGTGTCCGCGGCTTTGCGATCTACCACAACCACTTGATCACCACGTTTGAGATACGCTTCAACTAAGTTTCTGCCGATGAAGCCTGCTCCCCCTGTTAGAAGTACCTTCATAACTCTCTCCCTCTAATTCAATTTTCATTCGCCCAATAGAATCATAATAAAAGCCAAGATCTTTCATTACTTGTGGCTCAAACAGATTTCTCCCATCTACTACAATAGGCGATGCTAATTCATTTTTTAATTCGTTTAAATTAAGATCTTTGAATTCTTTCCAGTCTGTTATAAACATCACAGCATCGGCACCACAAACAGCTTCGCGCCATGACTCTGCAAATGTCACATGAGGCAAATAACTAGCTGCCTCTTTCATAGCAATTGGATCATAAGCAACTACATTTGCTCCCTCAGCCATAAGCATTGGAATAATATCACGAGCCGGTGCAGCACGCATGTCGTCTGTATTTGGTTTAAATGCCAATCCTAGTACGGCAATTTGTTTCTCTTTTAATCCAGCACCACCAAAGGCACGCTTCATTTTCCGAACCAGTCGTTCCCGTTGTTCAAAATTCACTTTCTCAACAGCAGGAACAATTTTAAGTGAATACCCCGCCCGTTCTCCCATTTGGATAAACGCTTGAGTATCTTTAGGGAAGCACGATCCACCGTACCCTATGCCTGCTCCAAGAAAGGCCGAACCAATTCTCGGATCAAGTCCCATCACTTCCGCGACCTTTGTGACATCGGCATCTAATTGCTCACATACATTTGCCACTTCATTTATAAAGCTGATTTTGGTCGCTAAAAAGGCGTTTGCTGCATATTTACTCATTTCAGATGTTGCAAGATCTGTAATGACTATGTTTGTATCAAAGGGGCGATGGAGCTCTACTAATAACTCTTCCGCTCGTTTTGATTCAACCCCAAGGACTGCTCGTTCCATATTCATCGTATCATAGATAGCCGATCCTTCACGTAAAAACTCAGGATTTGACGCAACATCAAATGCCATTTTACCACAATACTCCCGGATCCAGCTTTTAATCTTTTCCCCTGTTCCAACTGGTACCGTGCTTTTCGTTACGATCACTTTATATGATGTAAGATGAGTCCCTACTTCCCTCGCCACAGCTTCTATAAAAGAAAGGTTCGCTGATCCATCTTCATTAGCTGGTGTTCCTACGGCAATGACAATGAGCTCTGCTTCCCGCATCGCATCAGCGAGATTATTCGTAAAAAGCAGACGCCCCTTTTGTTGATTCGATAGGAGTAATTCTTCAATTCCAGGCTCGTAAATAGGAGAGCGGCCCAGTTTAAGCTGTTCAATTTTCTTAGTGTCCTTATCTACACACGTCACATCATGACCAACTTCACTATAGCAGACGCCTGAAACAAGCCCTACATATCCCGTTCCAACGATACAAATTTTCATTGTTTCACCCCAACCTTTCTTTATCTCAATGATTCATGTGTGAACTCATTTTTCTCAAGCACCCTACGTTTTCCAAGCTCTGCACACAGAATTGTAATCATAACAATTACCCAAAATCGTGGTGAGACAAAGTCGGAGCGATAAAGTGAAGTGATGCCTAAGTGAAACCATAGAACCACTGCGTATTGATAGTACACATGTTGATTACGCCTTTTATATAAGTGAGCAAAAAAGAGGATAAATGCAAGAAGAAACGCACCGCCTCCAATAATTCCATGTTCAAATAATAAGTCTACAAACACATTATTGGATGTTGCACTCAATTTAGAACCGTAGGCTAGAAATTTCGTTTCGGCTAAAAACCCATAGCTTCCTGGCCCAAAACCAAAGAGTGCATTCACCCACGAATAGTCAAACATCCAGACAAAGGGATACACCAGCATATAAAGGCGGCTATGATTCGTTACGTCAAATAGAACATCAAAGCGCCCGATAATTGGCATCATAAGCTCCAATACAAGGCTCCACTTCCACCAAATCAATAGACCTAAAGGTATAAGTGATGCGCCTGCAATTGGCACGATGTTTTTCCACTGAATCTTTCGTGACGTGATCATGATCCATAAAGCAAATAGTGCAACCATTAATAAGTTTGCATATCCACTGATGGAGAAGGAAAAAAATAGAACAAACACCACGGGCAGCATCCACTGCCATACATAGGAACGTTTCCGTTTAAAAAGCATAAAACCAATAATTAAACCATCCATCAGAAAAGGAACAAGAAAGCTTGGCTCCTCGGTCAAAGACGTTAACCTAAAGTTAACGAGCACCTCGGACTGTACACTATGTACCGCTGATCTTGTTTGGAGATCGGGCATTGGATACCCAATCGCTAAATGAAGGAACTGCCAAATACCAAAGAGGACTAACACCCCAACACCAGATAAATAAGCTTTTCCAATCAAATCAAGCTCACTTTTAGTCATTCTTTTTACTAGCAGTAGAAACATCATCATGATTCCGATATAAATACTACCATTCACAATCCTTCGCGGCATTGCTTGCTGATAGTATTGGACAAACTCTTGCGATAAGATATAAGTCAGATTGTATGTGGCTGCACCTACAGCAACTAAAGCAGGTACTAACAGGGCCCAAATAACCCAACTATTTGGTTCTGTTAATGCGTTCGATCCTTTTTTCGTTGGTTTCCACTCTGAGAACCAAACGAGAAGTAATAAACATAATACAATAAAACTCGTAAGAACGGATGTAGCGACTGGCAACGCTTTTTGATACTGACTAACAACTGCAAACGGTGCAAAGAAAGCCAGAATCAGCAAGGCGACAGTTTGGATTTTTGAATGATAAGGTTGTATGCTGTTTTTTAGTTGTGTCATCATAGTCTGGGTTTCCTTGTCTTTTTAGGCTGTCATCATCATAGCACGCTACAATTACCACTTTTGTTAAGCGACCGTAAAGATTACATAAAGATCTCGTCTCGATAGGTATAAAATATAGATTCCTATCAAACCTTGTTCACATGAACTATCTATAGCTTTGCCGAAACAAAAGGATTTAACCGCTACCTTGTGCTTGTTTACCTTCTTTACAAACGAAATGAGGCCAGCTTGCATGCATGTAAAAAGTGAGTATACTTAAATTCGAACCTATATGAAGGGAGCAAGTCTGTTGAAATATAGAATAGGTATCACAATCCTATCTTCTCTACTTTTCTTAAGTGCATGTGGACAAGAGCCTTTAGTCATTAGAAGCACAATGGAAGGCGATCAGTACGTCCGTAATAACATCGAGTCATTTACGACCGATACCTTTAATCAGCTTATGCTATCTGATCAACCGATCGATGAAACAGCTATTAATCAGTTACGAGACATCATTAGTGAGAACGAGCAAACGCGATATACACGCTACGACGATGAACTTTACCGCTATGATCCTACTGGAGAGTTGCTTTATTACACAAAATGGACGGAAGAAAATGGAGAGTTCAAGCTAGCTGCTCTTGAGTTTCCTGAGTAACATACATAAAGAAATAGAATGAAAGACATAATGCAAATCACATAAAAAATGGCGAATGATTCTACGATTGAATCATTCGCCATTCGTATTTTTAACAAAACGAGCGGAAGGAGAACCCGACACTCCTGTGGATAAGTACGTGGTGAAGACACTGTAGCGGTGTTTTTTCCGCGGAAGGGGCTGAGGCCGTACCCACGGAAAGGGAGGGATTCTCCTGGAGCGGATGGATTGCTATATTCGTGTTTTTATATTCTGACTCTGTCTTTTCTTCATTTCGCTGTTTTTTCAGAAAAGCTTAGTGCTACTGCTTTTGCATAGGTTTGAAGGGGGCGTTTAACATGACGAATCTTTTTAGCAAACAAGGCGGTGAGTAGAATAATATCAATGGGCTTTCGGTACAAGGCTGCAAACAATGCTCCTTTACTAATCATCGTTCTCTCATCTAATCGTGATGCTTGAGTTGGCTTTAAGTGATACACATTCACTGCAGGCACATAACTAATGGTGTAACCAGCTCTGTGCAAGGCAAAAAGAAAGATGTTCTCTTCTCCACTAGGGTGTTGTGCGCCAAGACCAAAGTTTTCATTAAAAGCTAAATATTCATGATCGATAGTTTGCGTATCAACAAAGATTTCAATAGACGACTTTCGAAACAGATCCCTTGAACGCACCTGATTCGCTTCCTCTGATGGATAAGACTTATACGTTTGATTTGACGTTGGATCAAAAATTTGAAAACAAACAACTTGCGCCTGATGTTGAGAGAAAAAACGCTCCACTTTTTCAACCGCATGAGCAGGATACCAGCAATCATCATCCGAAAAGGTCACGTATCGCCCTTTTATAACTTGTAATCCCTCATTCCGCGCATAGGACAAGCCTCGTTTGGATAACTTTACCTGATTATGTAAAAATGAACGTTTAGAAAGCAGTTCTGCGACGTCCTCATGATGATCCTGTGATACAACAATAACTTCAAATTCAAGGCTCGTTTGATTTTCTAGACTATCAAATAACCGATTTAATTCAGTTACCCTTGTACCAAGTGTTGGAACAATAATACTTAACATATCGTATCCCCCATCTATCTTTTAAAATAAACGTTCATAGGCCGTGACACAATTCTCAATGGAAAAGGTAGAGGCTCTTTCCTTTAATAGCTCCTCTTGCTGAGGATGCTCCAAAGCATATATGATCGCATCTGCCATCTTCTCTACCTCTCCAACAGGTACAAGCGTTCCGAGTCTTCCGTGCTCAAGAATCTCAGCAGGTCCACTTGGACAATCAGTCGCAACGACCGTTGTACCCATCGCAAACGCTTCAATTAACACATTGCCAAACCCTTCCCATGCAGATGAAAGGACAAATAGATCCGCTTGCTTCATATATGGATAAGGATTGTTTTTAAACCCAACAAAATCAACTACATCGTTAAGTTCAAGCGTTTTGGCAAGCTCTTGCAGTGATCCCATCTCCGGACCATCTCCTACCAAAAGAAGCCTGACTTCCTTTTCCTCACACACTCTTTTAAAGGCATGAAGCAAAGTCGGGTAATCCTTTTGAACATGAAGTCTGCCAACTGAAACAAGAACCTGTTTCCCCTCATCAAACCAAGGATGATGAACCGATTCTTCCCCATTTTCAAGTAATTCAGGTGTCACAATGGGATTATAGATCACATGTACTTTTTCACTTGATACACGAGAAACCTCTCGAATGTCTTCGGCTACCCCTTTTGACACACAGACGATGTCATCAGCAAAACGATACATCAGCGATATGCCGCGCTTTACATGATTAAATTGTGGAAGCCTTCGCGCCTGCTCCGTTATATTGACATGGCTGCTTACGATGATCTTCGTTTTCACACGTGTTAATTTCTTGGCAGCTAACACAATTAAATTAATGTAGTCCTTCGCAGAAATAAGAGCATCTGGTTGGTGTTCTTTTAAATAACTACGTATTGCAAGCAAACTTGAACGTAAGTTAGCCTTATCTAGATGAATGAGGTTCACACCTTCAGGAATCTCCTCCACATACTCACCCTTTAACTGCACAACAAGCAAATCGACTTTATACCCTTTATCAAGCAATCCATTAATCAAGTGAAGAGTCAAACGCTCGACTCCTCCCCCTTCAAGGGAATATAAAATAAACGCAATCTTCTTCATATCTCTATCCTCTTTTCCGGGTGACTAATCGCTTTTGAACGACAGCTCTTACACCTAATACATCAAATGCCAAGACGAATACTGCATAGATCAGTAATCCAAGTACAACTTGTATGAACAACCAGACGATTCCTGTCTGCTCCCGCATGAACCAGAGTGCGACACCCATTATAAATGACGCACACAAAATCTTAACAAAATCTTTACCTGGGAATGGAAATTCTCGAATGGAAAGATTCATAAAAACAAGACTTAGCACAA
Source organism: Alkalihalobacillus sp. NPDC127517 (assembly GCF_050276055.1). Classification (NCBI taxonomy): domain Bacteria; kingdom Bacillati; phylum Bacillota; class Bacilli; order Caryophanales; family Bacillaceae; genus Alkalihalobacillus; species Alkalihalobacillus sp. NPDC127517. The sequence goes on from NZ_JBNNQX010000001.1 coordinate 178,832, forward strand.
TCGCTACTACATACGCAATCACCGTTGCTATGGCAGCGCCTTGTAATCCGAATTCAGGAATAAGCAAAATAGTGAATACAACATTTAATACAGCTGCAAGAAACACAGGAATCACTTGAATAGACGTTCGTTTATGTAAATGAAAGATAATATCTACTGCGTATAATTTAATCCCTTTTAAGAAAGCTCCGACAGCAATAATTGGCATAATCAGCAAGGCTTCTTCTCTAAAGCTCTCTCCTAACATCAAACCAACTACATTAGGAGTGAGAACCAGCAACCCAACCATCGCTGGTAAGGCAATCAATAAAAGCAAGCCTGTATTCTCTTTAACCTGAACTAACGCTTCTTTCTCACCCTTCTGTTCCATCGTTCGAACAGCCAGAGGAAACGCCGCTAAGTTGATGACAAGCATTAATGTAAAAATCGTTTGCTCCGTTAAATCATACGTGGCCGAATACGTTCCATTTGGCCCGACACCAAGCATCGCGCTAATGATAAAGCGATCCGAGTTATGAATAACCACTCCAAGCAACAAAGTTAAGGCAAGAGGTACACCATACCCCGCAAACCCTTTAACAATAAGAGGGTCATAGGACGTCAGACGCAGACCTAATCCCCATTTTTTATAGGTTGGCCAAGCGAGCGTCACAACAAATGCAATAATTAACCCCCACAGCAGTCCGAGTTCATCATAACCAGCCACAATTAGAAGCACCCCAAAGGCCAAGGCCAATACAGAACGCAGGAACGAAAGATACCCGTAAAGCTTAGGATTAAACTCCGAGCGAAGTAAATTCAAATTCATCTGATACCAGGACTGACACCATGAAAGAACAAGAGCTAACACAATATGGATCCATCCAAGCCCTTCAAATAGAAAATAAAGGGGTAACCCTGCCACAGCACTAAAGAAGGCCAGTGCCAGAAAACAGAGTTTCACCGTATCTAAAAAAGATCGCTTCCCCTGGTACTGCGGATAATAGCGAAGCAAGCTCACCTTCAGCCATTCAAAGACCACAGCATTTATCATGGCAGCGATGGCAAAAACCAACGCATATCGACCGTATTCAACGTCCGTTAACAGTCTCGTATACACAGCAATCGCTGCAAATCCGACCAATGCCGGAATTCCGTGGGAAAGTAAATAAGCAAACGCGTGTCTAGCTAACAACCGACTTCCTCCTCTAACAAACAACCTATATCACCCAGTATGGTCACAAACTGATTGTAGCAGAATCTCCTAACGAAAAAAAAGCACCTCCCAGTTGAGGGAGGCGCGGTATCTTTACAGTGTTTACAGAGAATTAACAATCCTCATATCCACTTTATATTAAGGCTTTAAAATATCTTCTAGTTGAAGATATTCCTTCATTTTCTTAATAAGCTCAGGCTTTAACTCGTCACGTTGCATCGCAAACTCAAGAGTGGTCATGACAAAACCAAGCTTTTCGCCCACATCATAACGTTTCCCTTCAAAATCATAGGCGAACACCGGTTGAGCTTCATTTAGTCGTTGAATGGCATCCGTTAATTGAATCTCACCACCAGCACCTGTTTGTTGATCTTCAAGGTATGTAAAGATCTCAGGCGTAAGCAAATAACGACCTAAAATAGCAAGGTTCGATGGAGCCGTTCCAAGCTTTGGCTTCTCTACAAACTGGTTTACCTTGTATAAGCGCCCGTCCTGGCTAATTGGATCAATAATACCATAACGATCCGTCACATCTTCAGCCACCTGCTGAACTCCAATAATCGAAGAACCAGTCTCATCATATTGCTCAATCAGCTGCTGTAAGCACGGCTTTTGATTCTGAACAATATCATCACCTAAAAGTACAGCAAACGGCTCATCCCCGATAAACTTACGTGCACACCAAACCGCGTGCCCAAGGCCCTTTGCTTCCTTCTGACGAATGTAATGAATATCAACCTTAGAAGCTTCCTGAACCTTTTCCAAAAGCTCAAACTTTTCCTTCTCAATCAAGTTCTGTTCCAATTCAAACGCATGATCAAAATGATCCTCAATTGCACGCTTTCCTTTACCTGTTACGATAATGATGTCTTCAATGCCAGATTGAATCGCTTCTTCAATAATATATTGAATTGTCGGCTTATCGACAATTGGTAGCATTTCTTTTGGCATAGCTTTTGTTGCAGGAAGAAAACGAGTACCAAGTCCCGCAGCAGGAATAATAGCTTTTCTTACTTTTTTCATGGTTTGCCTCCTAGGTTACATTTCCAATATTGTTTATCATATCATACTTCATTAAATGACAAAATCTTTAAATTTACGCAAGTTTAACTACTTTCATGTTTATACAATTCACTCTTAATTTTAGAAGTGGAAATTCCTGATGTACGAGGCAAATAAACAACTTCACATCGTTCTTTTAGAAAGTCAAATTCCCCCTCCCAATCATCACCCATTACAAATATATCGATGTTATATTTACTTACATCCAATAGTTTTTGGTCCCAGTTTTCTTCAGGAATAACTTTATCGACATATCGAATAGCCTCGACAATTAACTTGCGGCTCTCAAAATCATGGTAAGCTTCTTTATTTTTTAACGCATTAAACTGATCCGTTGAGATGGCTACAATTAGATAATCACCTAAGTCTTTAGCTCTCTTTAAAAGATTAATATGTCCTTTATGCAACAAATCAAAGGTCCCATAAGTTAAAACCTTCTTCATGACACATCTCCTCCAATCATCCTCTGGCTCGTACACGTCTTAACTTATGAATTAGCCATTTAACACATGTATTATGCTTGTACCTTCTCCAAGAAATTCTAAGAATATCAGAATTCAAAATGAGTCCCGATACATTTAGCTTTCTTTTCGAAAGCCTCTTTTCTAACGAAATAATTTCATTATAGATGCGTTGACTATTTTGATGATCAATGAATTTAAAATAGTTCTTTTTCATTTTGAGATCAGATTCTTTTTCCTTAAATCCGAGTTTTGAAGAATGTTTAAGTTTATCAATTAATTCCATATTCGTATATGCCACGTCACCAAACAGTTCCTTGTTAAAATCCATATAACTGCCTTGGTATTGATTGTATTTCTCCAAATCAAAGTGATAAAAAATGACTGGTTTTGATTGATAGTACATCTCCCAAGCAACACTTGAGTAATCAGTAATTAATAGACTCGCGCGCATTATCAGCTCATTTACACTTTCATCACCAAATTCCATAACTCGTATATGTCCATTTGATTGAACAAACGCGGAAACATATGGCATGAATTTCGGATGAACATAAAAATTCAATAATAGGTTTTCTTTTTTCAAGTAATCAAGAAGAATGGGTGATTGTAGTAGTTGATTATACTCTTGATAATAATCCGAACGTATGAATTGTTCTTCTTCCACTTCTTCTAACCAATTCCGCCACGTAGGCATAAGTAATATTTCTTTTTGCTCATTTTCACCCTTTAGTTGAGATTTATCTACAAGAACATCCCATCTTGCAAGTCCGGTGACCATGATCTGATTTGTTTTATAGCCAAAGTTAGATTTAATAATTTCTTTTTCATAATCTGACGAAGCCACAAACAACTCTGCTGAGTTTTGAGTATTGTAATTAAATGTGGAGTCGACTTTTTTTAATCCAAGAACACCATGTTGTAAAAAAACAAACTTCTTAGCTGTGATTACTTTTTTAAATACGCCACGCGATACTCTCCATGCATATCCGTGCCCCTTTGCTTCTGAGGAAATAATGAGCTTTGATGATATTAAAAGCAAAAGATGTTTGAATGACATAAAATAAATAACCTTGTCTTTGTAAGGTGTGAGTTGTTTTTCATCCTTAGTGCCTTCTTTTATGACATAGTAAACCTTTTTCTCGGGATGCTTATCATAACAATACTTAAAAAAGTAAAAACTATTATCTTGCGCAGTCTCAGAGAATTTCTCATGAATTAGCCACACTGAAGGTTTAGGGATAAATTTATAGATAATATGGTAGTAGAAATAAGCCGTATACTCCATTATCTTATGCTTTGGTTCTTCATATTCACCCTTTTTTCGATAGGTAATACTCAGCCCACCGTTTACAGTAACATAAGGATAGATCATATAATTCTGATCCGTTATCGCAGTAAATGTAGTCATAAGGTGTCTTAACTTTTTAAGGATAAGATAGTGATCACATATCACACGAATGTCTTCCACGTTTATAGATGACGTTTGAATGCTCACATAAAAGTCCCAGTAAAAAGAATCAAGCGGCAACTCAGATAACAGGATATGACTACTCAATCGGCACTTTTGTTGACCTGAAGACTTTACTGTAACAGGAAGTGTAATCATTGTTTCCTTGTTATCTCTTTTAATTAATTTCAGACTAAGAAATGTGAAATCTTGATCTTTATTTATCGAACGAACCGAAAAATCTAAATGCAGAATTCCGTTAGACATATTTATTTTATGAATAGAGACCTTAGCAGATTTTATATTTAATCCTTCTTTTGGATCAATGGTATTCATAGAGGCTTCACCTATTTAGAAAAAGTTTTCACTGTAATAACGAACCTTAAAAAGACTTTTAAGATGAGTATAGCAATAAAGAAAAGCAGATAATATTCTACAAAGGAATAGACTGTATAATAACTCAGTAAAAGCATTAGTATAACAGTTACAAAAAAACCAGGTAAACCTAAAATAAACCCTGTAAATTCAAAAAGAATAGACTTATTTCTAATGTTTTGTACTGGATCTTCCTGTTCCATCTTTGCATGAGTAAGATCGTATGATAAGGGCAACAGGAGAGACATTACAATGCTAATAACCGTAAGATATAAAAGAATCAGACCCCAATTCGGTACAGTTAAATAATCTGTTAGAACCAAATACGCAATAATAAATGAAATAAATACAGGCAACGTCGCGGCTCTAATTAACATATCGATGAAGTAGCCAAGTTTCGAAGTTCTATTTGTCATCCTAGCTAGTTCTCCATCCACGCAATCAAGCAGATACCCAATGTTATATGAGAAGAAAGCTAACACAAAACTTGTCGGAGTCGCTAATACCATACATAACCCTGACAACAAAACAAAAAACAAACTTAACCAACTAACTGTATTTGGAGAAAATTTCAATTTATTGAACAGTAATGTAATGTAAATTGACATTCTTCTTAAGACATACCACGACCACAAGTCTTCTTTCGGACTATATGGTTGTACTTGACGTCTTAGATCAATGATCTCTTTGGAATCAAAGAAAAAGGTGGATAATTTTTCGGATGACAAAGGTGACAACTCCTTCTTTCTGATGCTCAGTTTGATTACTCAAATATGCGTTCAACTGTCTCTTTAGCAGAATAACCTTTGTCTAAATAACAAAATCGTTCTGTAAATGATTGAAGATTTGGGTGAGGAATCTGATCACTTTTTTTTATTTCGCTGACAATCTGCTGCGTATTCATAACTATAGGGCCCGGAGCTTCCTCTTCCAAGTCGAAATAAAACCCTCTTATTTTCCCTCGATATAGTTCGATATCATACGTATAGAAAATCATTGGTCGCTTTAAGATTGCGTAATCAAAGAAAACAGATGAATAGTCGGTAATCAAGACGTCACTCATTAAATAAAGATCAGTAATATCTACTCCAGACGAAAAATCAAAAACAAAGTCACTATGGGCTTTTATATCAAAACTCTCAGATACAAATGAATGCATTCGTAAGATGATGACATATTCATCACCTAACTCCTTCTTCATTACATTTAAATCAAGCTGTAGCTTAAATTTGTATTTGCCGGGTTTATAGTACTCATGATCTCTCCAGGTCGGAGCATATAAAATTACTTTTTTATCTTCTGGAAGATTGTATTTCCGTTTTAAAGCACTAATATCCTTATCATTATTTCTGTTTACAAGGTCATCATTTCGAGGGTAGCCCATTTCAAGCACTTCCCCTTGATAATGAAATGCTCGCTTAAAAATATCTGTGGAGTATTTATTAGGCGATAGAAGAAAATCCCAATTTATGGCTTCCTCATGAAATCCTTTAATATATGTTTCTCGATCTGTGCCTGGCATATGCACTTCCTCCATATCAGCTACTAACCGTTTTAAAGGGGTTCCATGCCAGGTTTGAATGTAAGTGGTATGTGCAGGTTTAGGTATCCATGAAGGCATACGGCTATTTGTCACCCAAAAGCCAGCTCGAGCCATTTTAACGAACCACTTAAAAGAAAATCGTTCAACATAAGGAATACCTGCTTCCTCAAATAAAGCTTTATTTTGTTTATTTACACTCCAAAATAAATCATAGTTTTTAGCGTGCTCAACCATGTACTCATATATTGCTTTTGGATTACAGCTGTATTGTTTCCCTGAAAAGCTCTCAAACATAACGACTTTTTTTTGAGCTGGAAGAAGAGATAAGAATACGATTATGGATGTAGAGATCTTTCTAGCCAGGGGAAATTGTTTTAATCGTTCTATTATTGATCTCATGATGTTCTCCTTTACTCTCCTATTCAAAAAGAAACCCCTGTCACTGAAAGTAACAAGAGGTCTGTGGCTCTTTAAAAATCTTCTTGCTTCTTGGTAAAGATACCCACTTTTTTCGTTTTTTTAACTTCTCCTTCAGACTTTGCCTTATTAATAACAACAAGTATAGTTCTAAGAAGAATAATAAAATCAAGCCAAATGGAGTAATTTCGAATATAATGCAAATCAAATTTAAGCTTTTTGTCTACATTTGTTGTGTATTTCCCCATAACTTGAGCGTAACCGGTAATCCCAGGCTTAACAGTGTTTCGATAGTTAAACCACTTGTTATCCTTTTGAAATTGGTCAGCGAAAAAATCCCTCTCCGGTCTTGGTCCTACCAAGGACATATCACCAATTAATACATTAAGTAATTGAGGAAGTTCGTCGATTCGTGTTTTTCGCATAAAACGTCCAATTTTAGTAATTCGGTTATCTCCAGATTGAGCAAGCGTAGGACCGGTTTTTTCTTCAGCATTTTCTACCATTGAGCGGAATTTCAAAATGTGAAATTGCTTATGATCCTTACCAATTCGCTCTTGCTTAAAGAAGATCGATCCTCCATCTTCAATTTTTATAACAACTGCAGCTATTAATGAAACAGGTAAAGTTGCCACTAGGATCGCTAATGATAATACAATATCCATGAGACGTTTCATGGCCAACTGTGCCACAGAAAGAGTAAATGGTTTCACCTGCATTACCATTGTATCATCGAGTGTTGTGACTGATGTATTCATCACAAGTAATTCATTGACTGTTGGTACAATATAAACAAGCTTATTGTTTTTCATTGCATGGAAAATAATTCGATTCTTTTTCTCATCTTCAAGTGAGGAACTTAAAAAGATAAAATCATAATTTAAAAGTTGTGTTTTAAGTTGCTGAACACTTGACTTCATATCATAATATTTAGCTCTCCCATTGTTTGAAAGGAATTGAGAAAGATTGTCTTCCATCTCATGAAACTCAGATTCTGCTCCAATAAACATTAGCTTACCTTTTTTTGAGAGCTGGTTATATTTTGTGTACAATACTTTCCAGATCAGCATCAACCCAAATGCAAACACATGTGCCAGTATAATAACAAGTCGCGGTAGTGCAAATTCTCGAAACAAGAAAGAAGCAGTCATCGTTAACAACATAATAAAAGTTAAAGACACAGCTAATTTACGTATAATGTCCCAAACATCATATTGAACGAGTCGGTCTACCTCATATATACAAATAAAAACAACACTAATTAGCAAGATCCATGGTATAACGGACATAAAGGCTTCAATATTGCGTGGCGCTGTGCTTTCATATCTCACAGTAAAAGCTAAAACATATGCCATAATAATAATGAAAAGATCTACACAAATCGTGAAACCTCGAGCAAACTTATTGGGAAAGATATTTAGCATATAAATAACCCCTAGATTCATAGTCTAAGGGTTATTTTAACACAGTCTTTACAGAAAACATCTTCTTTTTTACAATTTCCATTAAAACTTCACAGTTGAATAAAAAACGGGGCTAAACAAATACTCATATGAAAAAATCAACCTTTATCTCTATTATTTAGAAACAATGTGGTAAAGCCTCTCCATGATTAACGTATTCATTTTAATATGGTAATATTGTAATAACCACTAATGAAAAATGATGGTTGAAAACTCAGCATCTTGAAAGGAAAATCCAATGAATACTAATTTCCCAGAATGTACAAACATTTTTGTAGTGAATAGAATTGTTGAAAATATAACGGGTTTAAATCAGGCAATGTTGCAAAGAGCAAGATTGTTTTACGAACATAAGGGACAAAAAACTAAGATACTTACATTAAGATTTGATCCATCTCATTACATTAGCCTTGAAGAGGAACTATATTCAAAAAAGAAGATAAATGAAGGAATACAAATTTTAAATCTCTATGAATTTTTTAAAAACCAAGCCAATACAGAATTGCCTAAAGTAGAACACTCTACAGATATGGATAATTATAACGTTGAAAAAAGCAAAAATGCATACAGGCTATATACGAATGGGCTTTACATTAAGTATATGAAGTATTCTGATAACAATGAGTTAGTTAAAGTTGACTACTTTAATGAAAATAGATATTGTTATAAAACTGAAGAATTTGATAATAAAGGCTACCTATCCAGAGTTGTTTATAACGATTACTTAAATCGGAAACCTCGTCAAGAACTTTACTATCGACCAGATGGAACATGTTATCTTTCTAAATGGTTTGAGTGGAATGACGAACAAAAAAAGAATAAATTATTAAGAATCATACGTTTTAATGAGAACGGAGAAACATTAAAAATTTTGCATTCAGAAGATGAATTAAAGCACCACTTCTTTGATTGCGTGCTTGAGAAAAGCAAAAGTCCTATCTTCATGATAGCTGAAGCCCGTTCTATAGATAAATTGGTACTGAATTACTCACAAGAAAATCTCTACAAAATTTTTGTGCTGCACACAATGCATTTAGAAGATCCTAACAATGCCGACTCCCCATACAACAATAATCATAAAGTAATGCTGAACTCTGTTGACAAAATGGATGGAATGGTTATTCTTACACACAAACAACGTCAAGATGTAGAAAAAATAATAGGAAAAAAAGACCATATAGCTGTTATTCCACATGCGTTTCAAAGTATTAGTTCAGAAATCCCTAAAGTACAATTGTACGATCCAAAAAAAATTGTTATGGTAGCAAGGCTCAATGCGCAAAAATCTCATGATCATGCAATTAAAGCCTTAGCTAAAGCTAAACAGGAGATTCCAGACATTAAACTTGTTTTAGTAGGGGATGGAGAAAACAAAGACAATATTAAGAATCTGATAGTGGAATTAGGAGTAGAAGATAATGTTGAAATGGTTGGTTTCTCTCATAATCCTTCTACCTACTATCAAGAGGCTGCTTTTTCTATCTTAACTAGTGATTACGAAGGTTTTGGATTAGTCCTATTAGAAAGTCTTGTTAATGGCTGCCCTGTTGTTAGTTACGACTTAAAGTATGGTCCAAGTGATATTATTAAAGATGGAATGAATGGACTTCTAGTTGAGAATAAAAACATTGAGCAATTAGCCGACAGAATGATTGAATTACTCCGTGACAATAATTTGTTAACAAAGCTACGACTAAACGCGAATGAGTCTATGCTTACTGAATTCAATGAAGATACTTTTGTTAACAATTGGTCTAACTTGTATAACTCTATTCTATCAAAAAAATAAAAAAAGAAGTGGACAGCTCTCTGTCTACTTCTTTTTTCGTACACTTCTATTTTTCTCGACTTACTATTTCACTGAAGATTCTCTCACTATTTAAGTTATCTACATACTTAAAGTATTCTTCACGTTTCTCAGCATAGGTAGGATTCTCTTTAAAACCATTTTTTACATATGAATTAATGAGGTGTATTAATTCATTAGGTGTTTTAGCCATATCTCCAAATCGTTCATTTTCAATATCCATGTACGCTCCTTGATACTTCATGTACTTCGGAAGATCAAAGTAGTAAAAAAGAACAGGTTTTTTTAGATAGTACATTTCCCAAGCTACGCTTGAGTAATCAGTAATCAGCATGTGTGATCGCATTATTAATTCATTGATACGATCCTGCCCGAATTGAAGTACTTTTATTTTGGAGTCCTCCGAGGAAAAATTTTTTACATAAGGCATAAACTTTGGATGTACGTAGAAATTTAAAGTTAAATTATTGGTTGTTAATGTTTGTACCAGTTCTTTTGAGTTTAGCAGATCATTATAAGAACGATAGTATTGCGAATTTAAGAACTGACCCTCATCAACTTCCTCTAACCAATTTCTCCACGTCGGCATAAAAATAATTTCCTTACGCTCATTTACTTTATTTTTCAATACATCCCATCTTGCTAAACCAGTGACAATAAGTCTTTTTTCAGGATAACCGAAATGTTCTTGAACGATTTTTTTTTCAAATTCTGAAGAGACTACAAAGAGTTCAGCAGAGTTCGCTCCTCTATAGTTAAATGTAGAATCTACTTTTTTCAAACCCAAGACTCCATGTTGAAGGAATACATATTTCTTTTTATCTACATAGTTTCTGATAGGACCCTGTGATACTCGCCAAGCGTAGCCGTGTCCCTTAGCTTCAGATGATATCATTAATTTAGACTCAAGAATCAGTTTGATGTGTTTATAAGACATAAAATACACAACTCTATCCATGTATGGCGCTAAGTTATTTACATCCTCAGATCCCTCTTTAATAACATAGTATACATCTTTTTCTGGTCTATTCTCATAGCAATACTTAAAGAAGTAAAAGCTATTATCTTGTGCTGTTTCTGATAACTTTTCATGGATTAACCAAACTTGATTCTTTTTGTTTTTAGTTAGCTTTAACTTAAACGATAAAAAGGCTAAGTACTCAATAATCTTATGCTTATTTGATTCAAATTCTCCTTTTAACCTATACGTTAAACTTACTGATTGGTCCCTTGTAATATACGGATAAACCAAATAGCCTTCTTTTGTTGTATACGTACTAGTAAATGCACCATGTTTTAACTTTTTGGCGATAAGTTTATTTGTATTCTTAAGTCGTTTTGAGAACAATGCTGACTCTTCAACCTTATATTCCATATAAAAATCCCAATAGAACTGTTCTAGATTTAACTCATCGATTGAGGTTGTTATAGAAACAATCTTTTTATTCCCTTCATACTTTACATGCTGTACTGGAATTTCACGTACTTCATCACTTTTTCTTAATTTCACTATTAGTTTTGTTACATCATAAGTGAAAGATTCACTTGATTTTACTTCAACTGTTAAATTTAATATTCCTTTTTTTGAAAGCTTCACATTTTTTAAAGATGAGAAGATTCTGTACTTCTCCTTGTAGTAATCTACTTGTTGAGCAAAAACAAATGAGTATTCGTTATCAGTGGTTAGATATGGCGCTACGACAACCTCGTCTGTTAGGTGAATCTTATCAAACATACTCTCGAAGTGACTTAATCCATTCAAATTGTAGGATCCTACCCTCATTCTTTCACTAAATAGTTCTGAATGCTGAATGTCTACAAACAAATCCCATCTGCCTTTTAAATTTAATGGATCTTGAAATTGGTCAATTCTAAGAGTTAATCTTACATGATTATTATCGAGGTAAGTCGATTCTGTCTTAAGTTCTACTTTATCTGGTGTCCTTCTTTTCTTTAAATAGAATGAATAGTCTTGAGAAAAATGAATTGCCTCTTTATTAAAAACGAAGCTTATCTCTTGTCCTTCAATTTTAAAGTCTTCAACTGATAACTCACCGCGTAACGTTTGATTTTTATAAGCTTCCTCTTTTAACTTAACTTTAAAAACAAATTCACTTGGATTAAAAAGATCAAGTTTATACTTATGGTTAAGATCGATTTCTCGTTCTAACGCTATAGCATTCAAATTAATAATCTTAATTAATGAACCCATTTTTATAATTAAGTAACCCTTAAAAGATTGCTCTGATTTTAATTTACTAAAGTCCTTTTTTTTGACTACAAAGCCTTTTTGTGTTTCATCAAGCTCAACTTTAACGTGTTTATTCGTTTCTTCTCCCTCAAAAACTAAAAGTGCTTCATCATAGTAATCACATAAAGTCTCGGGAGTGTAGAAGCAAATCTTATTATCGATGTATTCCACTTCTGATATTGAATATGAAAAGTGCACTCTCTGGAAACTAGTAGAAAGAATCGTTAAATAATCCGCAACATGAATCTCTAACTGGTGATTATTGTTAATAAATAAGACTGCACTTGTATTCTTTTTATTGATGATCGGCTTTAGATGCCTTGTAAATTGTGAAGCTAGTGGTGCATTTAAATAAGATAATGGTATAATTTGGTTTTTGAACCTTTTTCTATAGCTTATATATAGCTTCCATTCTCCTATTTTTAATTTCTTTAATTCAATATTAGACACCATAATTTCCAAAAAATCATTTGTTTTTGTTATATCACAGTTAAGATTAATGCTATTAACATCTTTTGCGATTAGATTAATATTTTTTATTTGAGATGAAATTTGTAATCGTACTCGTAAGTATTCCCCATCCCAATTTATTTCTTGGACGCTTAACATACTACCTTCTCTCCTTTGAACGTTACATTAATAAGTATGCTATCATACCTACTCCGTAGCAACTATGGTAATATTAGTAATTTACTAATATTATCTCTAGCTTTAGTCCTTTAACATTAGTAATTAAAATATAAAAGATAGTTTTTGAAGATAAATAACCTTTAGATTATTTATCTAAAGGTTATTTATCTCATCTATTTTGCTTCGTACAATTTAATCATATCGATTATATCTCCTTCTGCTTCAACCTTCCCTTTTTTTAATACAATAGCACGGTCACAAATCTTTTTTAATGGCCCCATGCTGTGTGAAACAATAACAATTGTCTTTCCACTTTTTTTCATTTCGATCATCTTTTTATTACACTTTTCTCGAAAATCTTTATCACCCACAGCTAACACTTCATCAATTAACACAATATCAGTGTCAATATGGACAGCTATTGAAAATCCTAACCTTGCTTTCATACCAGAAGAATAGAATTTAACGGGTGTGTTTATGAATTCGTCTAGTTCTGCAAACTCCACAATCTGGGGAAGAATTTCTTGTATTTTTTCTTTTTTCAAACCATATATTGCACAATTCAATCTAATATTTTCTAAACCCGATAGGTCACCACTCAACCCTGCACTTAGTTCAATTAAAGGCATCAAAGTCCCATGTAACTCGATCGTGCCTTGGTCTGGAACAATTACACCAGAAATCACTTTAAACAAAGTACTCTTCCCAGCACCATTTTTTCCTATTATTGCGTATCCTTCACCTTTTTTTACTTCGAACGATACATCTTCTAAAGCTTGGAATTTATCTATTGTTTTTTCTTTTTTAAATAAAGAGATTAATTGTCCTTTTAACGTTTTTTCAGTTGGTTTTCTAAAAGCTTTTTTAACATTCTTAACCACTAATGCACTTGTCATTAAATAACTTCTCCAATCTTTTTACTCATTATCTTAAAGAATTTCCAGCCTGCAAAGAAAATGAATAATGAAAAAATGACTGTATAAGTAATCATTCCCCATGATGGTGTAAGTTCCCCACCATGAAAAATCCAGCGATAAATTGTTAAAATGGTTACCATAGGATTAAGCTGAAATAGGATAAAATAACCACCTAATTGTTCTTTAACTTGAATAAGTGGATACATCACAGCAGATAAATACATCCATCCTCTCATTAATAAACCAACTATAAACTCGACATCTCTAAAGTAAACATTTACACATGAGAATATAAATACAATACCCAATAAAAGTACGGTTTGTAAAACAATCACCAATGGTAAAACCGCTAATCCAACTAGCGGTATTGAACCATTAATATAGAGTGAATATGCAGCAACTAAAACTAAAGATATTAACAGATTTACTAAGCTAGAAAATGTTATCGTTAACGGGAACAGTTCTCTAGGAAAATAAATTTTCTTAATTAATGATCCATTCCCTGTAAGGCTTTTCGTACCTCTTGATACAGAATGCTGAGTGTACATAAATGGGATTAAACCTGAGACTAGAAAAAGCGTATAATTCTCAATTGAAACTCTAGCAATCACCATGAATACTAACGTAAATATTAACATCAGACCTAATGGTTCTAGTAATGTCCAGAAATAGCCGAAGAATGTATTACGATACCTTACACGTAATTCCTTATGCACAAGAAAATAAAGGAGTTCTTTATATCGAAAAATTTCTCTCATTAAATCTCAACCTAACTTAGTTTGGAGTTTTTACTTACAATGTTATATCATCAATTAAACTTTTTGTCACTTTCCCGCACGCTTTTCAGTTTAATTACCCAATATTCTTTTCTAAAGTGTGCCGAAAAGCTCCCGAAACCTCTAAAAAAGTGTAGACAAAAAAATGTGAAAATACCTGGTATAAAATACTTTACTCCATTTTTCTTGGCTAACTCAACCGTAGATACAGCAGCTGCAAATAGATAAAGTATAATCATACTTAGAAAAAACCACCTTGCTACAGGGTTGAGTATTGCTGCGATTGTAACTAGAACTCCTAGTGAAAAGGCGTATAATGGGGCTTTATGACGACGCCTTAAACTCCCTGAACTGACTCGGTTGGCCATAATGTTCCATACACCATCACCTAGCGACTTTTTAATCAAGCCTCTAAGTGAAGGTCTTACATAATAAGTGGATTGGATGGACGTTGATAGATAGAATTGTCCGCCTTTGTCCTTCATACGTTTATGGAATTCAATATCTTCATTTCTTTTTAGATGTTCATTAAAATAACCAACTGTTTCGAACACTTCTTTTTTGTAGGCTCCATAAGGCACAGTATCAACAAAGCCTTCCCATACATCTTTTGTCGTCCGGAATTTGGAATTACCAACACCAAATCGATGGGAATACACGTATTCATTAATTTTGCCTTGAAACCCTTCTCCTTTTGATACGATGATCCCACCTACACAATCCACTTCCGGTTTTCTATTAATTAGATTTATATAACTCTCAAGAAAATCGTTAGGTACTGATGTGTGACCATCTACTCTCAGGATGTAGTCCCCTCTAGACGCTTTAATGCCCAAATTCCATCCAGGCGGTAATGTTTTCTGGGGATTGGATATGACTCTAATAAAGTCTTTGTTCTCTTTCAAGATGGGTTCTATTACTTCTAGCGTTTTATCATCTGATTCTCCATCAACAATAATAATTTCATATTGCCCCCTGTTTAAGGTCTGATTAATCAGCTTTTTTAGTAACTCCGCAATATAATTTTCTTCGTTTCTAGTAACAACTAGTACAGAGATCGTAACATTAGACAAAATCCTACACCTTCTTTTCTAAAACATTCCGTGCTCGGTATTCTTATGGAGTGTTATTTAAAACCCTTTCTTTAATGAAACGTTAGATATATAATAAACTAGATCTTTATACTCAGAAAGGAATGTTCATCCTGAAAAACTTAGCATTTGTTTTAACAATTATTTTGTCAATTGGAATCATCGCTTTTGGATACATATCTTATCAAAACAAACTCAATGATTTAGCAACTAACGCCCAAACAGACGTTACTAATAATAACACAAATTCATCAAATGAAATAATAGAGACGGAAGAAAGTCAATCATTCGGTGGGATACTTGGTGATACGTATGAGAATCTAGAATCTAATGAACTTAAAATTACATTCTTGGGCTCAGAAGCTATTCAATCGAGTTTAGATGAAGAAGATAATTCCGAAAATTGGCCCAGTTTATTAGTACATACTTTAGAAAACAATAACCTGTCTATCACTTATGACATTGTTAATATTGGGAAGCAAACGACTTCTGAAATACTAAATTCAACAGATATTGAAGTAGTCATTGATTCGAACCCCGATATTATATTTTTTGAATCTCTAACATTAAATGATAATTCCGCAGTCCTTTCCACTGAACAGTCTGAGGAAAACCTAACTGCTCTTTTAGAACAGTTGAATGATCAACTACCTAATGCAAAAGTTATCATTTTCCCATCTAATCCACTACTAGATCCTAGTTTTTACTTAACTCAAATACAATCACTAGAGGAATTTGCAGATAATAACTCACTTTTATATGCTAACCATTGGCAACAGTGGCCTGACGTTACAGATCCGCAAATAGAAGAATACTCGAAAAGTGGTATCCTCTCAGAAAGAGGTCATGAGGAGTTAGCGACCTTTATGGAGAAGTTCCTTACTGAATAAATAAACTGGATTAACCTTAACCATGAATCGAAATGATTCATGGTTTTTTGTGACAAAAATCTCTCTTTTCAAGCAACAATATTTACCTCCTAAAAGTTTATATTTTTCGACAAAAAGACTTGTCCACATGACAACATCCGACTGCGACGGCTTTTTCGTTTATTTATACACAACCTGTGGGTAATATCTATATATTGTTTTTTTAGTGTTTATCTTATACTATATGTGGTATAGTTCTTTAAAGATTGATTGGAAAAGGAACGTGATATGAGATGCAAATCATATACGATTCAAAGACTGGTAATGTGAAACGGTTTGCGGATAAGCTTCCTTTTGGGGACAAGCAACCACTACATCAAGATACACACATAGATCAGCCCTTTATCCTCATTACGTATACAACTGGCTTTGGTAATGTGCCAGCGAGTACGGAGGCGTTTCTAGCAAAGAATGCTGACTACATTGTAGGTGTGGCAGCAAGCGGGAATCGGATATGGGGGGCAAACTTTGCAAAAAGTGCGGATACCATTTCTGCACGTTACAATATTCCTGTGTTCAGGAAGTTTGAGTTAAGCGGCACGTCATCAGACGTAGAAGGATTTACACAGGAGGTCAATGATGCTACTACAAAAACAAAACAGCATTCCACGTTGGGTTGAGTTAAACAACCAAATTATGATTCGCAAGGAAGGTCAATTTCAGTTTGATAAGGATTTAGAGGCTGTACATAGCTATTTTGTTGATTATATCAACCAAAATACAGTCTTTTTCCATGATCTTGAGGAAAAGATTAAGTATCTTGTTGAGAACGACTACTACGAGGCACACATCATTGAGATGTACACAATGGAAGAGATTAAGGAAGTGTATCAACTTGCTTATGATAAGAAATTCCGTTTCCCTTCTTTTATGAGTGCATTTAAGTTCTACAATGACTATGCTCTAAAAACAAATGATAAGAAGAAGATTCTTGAGCGCTACGAAGACCGCATTTCGATCGTAGCTTTGTTTTTTGCTAAGGGTGATGTGGCCAAAGCGAAGCAATATGTTGAGACAATGATTAATCAAGAGTACCAGCCAAGTACCCCTTCATTCTTAAATGCGGGTCGTAAGCGTCGTGGAGAGCTTGTTAGTTGTTTCCTTCTGGAAGTAAATGATTCGTTAAATGATATTTCTAAGGCTATTGATATTTCCATGCAGTTATCTAAGTTAGGTGGCGGTGTGTCTCTTAATCTTTCTAAGCTTCGTGCAAAGGGTGAGGCGATTAAAGATGTTGAGAATGCGACAAAGGGTGTCGTTGGTGTAATGAAGCTTCTTGATAATGCGTTTCGTTATGCGGATCAAATGGGTCAGCGTCAAGGATCAGGAGCGGCTTATTTAAATGTGTTCCACAGTGATATTAATGATTTCCTTGATACTCGTAAAATCTCAGCAGATGAGGACGTTCGCGTAAAGACGTTATCGATCGGAGTCGTTATTCCTGATAAGTTCGTTGAGCTTGCACGTGAGGACAAGGATGCGTATGTATTCTATCCACACACGATCTACAAGGAATATGGCATTCACATGGACGAGATGGATATGAATGAAATGTACGATCAGCTTGTAGACAACCCGCGCGTTCGTAAGGACAAGATGAACCCACGTCGTTTGTTACAGAAGCTTGCTATCCTTCGTTCAGAGTCAGGCTATCCTTATATTATGTTTGCTGACAATGTGAACAACGCACACGCAAACAATCATATTAGTAAGGTAAAATTCTCTAATCTTTGCTCTGAGGTTCTTCAAGCCTCTCAAGTTTCAACCTATGGTGATTATAATGAAGAAGATGAGATTGGTTTAGATATCTCATGTAACCTTGGATCCATTAACATCATGAATGTGATGAAAAATAAATCTCTTGAGCAGACTGTTGCAATTGCTACAGATTCTCTGACGCACGTATCTGAAACAACAAACATTCCAAATGCGCCAGCTGTCCTGCGTGCAAACCACGCGATGCGTTCAATTGGACTTGGTGCGATGAACCTTCATGGTTACCTTGCTCAAAACCAAATTGCTTATGAAAGCGAAGAAGCGCGTGATTTTGCAAACACGTTCTTTATGATGATGAACTTCTATTCGATCAAGCGTTCAAATGAAATCGCAAAAGTAACTGGACAAACGTATCATCAGTTTGAAGGTTCAACGTATGCAGATGGAAGCTACTTCACTAAATATCTTGAGAATGATTATTCTCCACAATTCGAGAAGATTGCAACATTATTTGAAGGGATGCATGTTCCAACAAAAGAAGATTGGGCACAGCTTGCTGAGCGCGTGAAGACAGATGGTCTGTATCACAGCTATCGCCTATGTATCGCTCCAACTGGTTCGATTTCATACGTCCAATCTAGTACGGCATCCGTTATGCCAATTATGGAGCGTATGGAGGAGCGTACGTACGGTAACAGTAAAACGTACTACCCTATGCCAGGACTTGCACCGTCTAACTGGTTCTTCTATAAAGAAGCTTATGATATGGACATGTTCAAGGTAGTTGACATGATTTCAACCATTCAAGCGCACGTTGACCAAGGAATTAGCTTTACGTTATTCCTAAAAGATACGATGACGACTCGTGATTTGAATCGTATTGATCTGTATGCTCACCATAAGGGCATCAAAACGATTTATTATGCTAGAACAAAAGACACCGGCCAAGAAGGCTGCCTATCTTGTGTCGTATAAAATAGAAGCAAATATCCATCAAAGAGGTGGCCCTGTCACCTCTTTTGTTATGTAAATAGAAATAAAGGAGATACACAATCATGAGCAGAGTATTTGATGCAGCAAACTGGTCAAAGCACGAGGACGACTTTACACAAATGTTCTATAACCAGAACGTAAAGCAGTTCTGGCTTCCTGAGGAAGTCGCGTTAAACGGAGACCTTTTAACATGGAAGTATCTTGAGGAAACTGAAAAAGATGCGTACATGAAGGTTCTAGCAGGATTAACCCTGCTTGATACGGAGCAAGGGAACACAGGCATGCCGATTATTGCCGATCACGTTGAAGGCCACCAGCGTAAAGCTGTGCTTAACTTTATGGCAATGATGGAGAATGCCGTGCACGCAAAGTCATACAGTAATATCTTTATGACGTTGGCTCCAACTGAGACGATAAATGAAGTATTTGATTGGGTGAAAGAAAATCGTTTCCTTCAGAAAAAAGCAAACACGATTGTTGGAATCTATGAAAACATTCAAGCGAATGATGACATCTCCCTTTATAAAGGGATGGTTGCATCTGTATATCTTGAAAGTTTCCTTTTCTACAGCGGATTCTACTATCCTCTCTACTTCTATGGACAAGGGAAATTAATGCAGAGTGGCGAGATCATCAACCTCATCTTACGTGATGAAGCGATTCACGGCGTTTATATTGGTCTACTTGCTCAAGAGATCTACAATAAGCAAACGCCTGAAGTACAGCTTGAATTACAAGGATACGCACATGAGCTCCTTAAATCCTTATATGATAATGAGCTAGCTTACACAGAAGATATTTATGACCAAGTTGGCCTTTCCTATGATGTGAAGAAATTCATTCGCTATAATGCAAACAAAGCGCTAATGAACTTGGGCTTTGATGCGTATTTCGAAGAAGAAGAAATTAACCCGATTATCTTAAATGGTTTAGATACAAAAACAAAGTCACATGACTTCTTTTCGATGAAAGGGAACGGATATAAGAAAGCAACCGTTGAACCTGTACGAGATGACGATTTTATTTTTGATACGCAAGAGTAGGCGTTACGCCTCTTTTGCGTCTTACTTTTGTTGATTCAGGAAGGAAGAGTACAAATGGGAAAAATGGACGAGCAAATCCTAGTTGCCCCCCGAGAGTCCGTCTTCGAGTCTGAGACGTTAACGTTCCAAGGGTTAACTGGTGAGAAAACAACTACAGACGCCATCATGAAGCAAATCAAAGAAACCTATAAAGAAATGCGTCGTGGTGACGCGGAGGAAGATCCTAGCTTTAAGCAGCCGATCCCTTATGTAGTCATTCGCCGTGGAGACGAATTCTTTGCGTATGAACGCTTAGCTGGTGGTGGGGAATCTCGCTTACACAATAAGCTTTCACTTGGCTTTGGTGGTCACATGAACCATATTGAAGCAGATAGCTTTGATGAGGTTCTGCGGATCAACACCGACCGCGAATTGGATGAAGAGCTGGAACTGGCTGAGGATGATAAGGTATCGATTAAAACCATAGGATTAATTAACGATGATGAATCCGAGGTTGGTCGTGTGCATATTGGTATCCTTTCAGTACTCGATGTAAAAGATTCGGCACAAGTCAGTGTAAAAGAAACCGATCAAATTGCAGGGCACTGGATGAAGCTTGAGCAGTTAGCGGATCAAGACCAATATGATCGCATGGAGACATGGTCTCAGTTTGTGGTTGATTTGTTAAATAAATAAAAGGCAAAAAGATCAGAACCTATACTCAGGGTCTGATCTTTTTGTCTAACTGATTATTATCTTTTAGGCGCTCTGTATCCTGCATTCTCAGCTTCTGATTCTGAACAAAAGTATTTCACAACATTTGTCGTTCGATCATAATAAGTGCTACCAGGTACATGATAGATGCCACTTTCACTTCCTTTTATGTCACAACTTGCAGCTTCTTCTGAAGAACTTTGACTCGTCTCACTTTTATCGGTGTTACTATTTTCTTGGGCATTTGCCTTTACTTCTTTAATCTCTGATTCCTTCGATTGGATCTCTTTGCTTAATGTTTCCTTATCTTTTTCAAGTGTTGAAACTTGAGAATCTAGCTTTTCCATCTCTTCTACTAGTTTCTCTTTCTCACTTTCTATTTCCTCGTTTTTGAGTACTAAAGTATCAATCTCACCTTCGTACTCCTGAATTTTGTTTTCTAATTCTTCAATTGATGTTTGACTGGCAATCTCCTCTTCAAGCTCTTTGTTTCTCTTTTCTGTTTCAAGTATTTTTTCTTTTAGTTCATCATTCTCTTCACTTAATTCTGATATTTGTTCTTTCTGCTCATCTGTTACCGTTTGCAATTCCTCTAAATCTGGCCCAGCTGACACACTTTGAACTTCCCCACACCCACTTAGCACCATAACTAATATGATTGCGGCTAGTACAGATTTCCACTTTAATAACACTCTAGATTCGTTCATTGTAAATGCTTCCTCATCTCTATGTAATATTATCTAACAAACATATATTCATCATAGAGTTTAGGCTCAAGAATGAATATAGTTTCGACAAAAGCTCTTATATATTTCTATATTTATAGCGAAAATAGGATTAATAATATAAAAAAGCAAACTACCAGTATTGATAGTTCGCTTCTAACAAATAATATCTATTAATCTATTTTAAGTTCGCTAACTTCTTCAAAACTTCTGCTAAAAGCTCAGCCCTCTCCACCAACGTTTCAATCTCTAGGTATTCCCCTTCATTATGTTGGTTCCCGCCTTTTGGTCCTAAACCATCAATGGTAGCAATCCCCATGGCTGATGTGAAGGAGGCGTCTGAGCCGCCGCCGGTTGAGATGTCCGTAATCTCTAGGCCGATGTCTGCTCCTACTTCTTTTATCGTATGAAGTAGCTCGATGGTCTGACTGTTTTTCTCCATTGGTGGACGTGTAATCCCGCCTTCTAAGTGAATGGATGTCCCATCAATATCTGGCGTGGCGCAGATCTCTTCAATCTTCTTTGCAAGCGGTTCTGCTTGATCCATTTTTGTGATACGTATATCAATTTCAGCCGTTGCTTTCGGTGCAACGGTGTTAACGGAGGAGCCGCCATTTATAAGACCTACATTCACACTGATACCATTTTCATGATCTGATAGAGCGTGAAGCTTAATAACCTTGTGGGAAAGCTCTTCTATCGCACTGCGGCCTTTCTCGGGTTCGATCCCTGAATGTGCAGCTCGACCGCTGACTTCCATTTTATAAAGTCCCCCTCCACGTCGCGAGGATACAAGTGAACCGTCTGTTCTTGCAGGTTCCATCACAAGAGCGTATTTCATTCCGCTTGCATGCTTTTCGATGACTGCTTTTCCCGCTGGTGCGCCAATCTCTTCATCACTTGTAAATAGAATTTTCACTGATTTCAAAGCGTCTGCGTGATCTTGTAGCAAAGCTTTTACCGCAAATAGAGTAGTGACGTGGCTTCCTTTCATATCAATAACGCCAGGACCATAGGCCATATTCTCTTTTATTGTAAATGGTCTTTCTTCCGCTGTGCCTTTTCCAAACACGGTATCCATATGTAAAACAAGTAGCGTCGTAGGGTTTGTTGCTTCTTTATGAGTAACAATTAATTGATTTCCGAACTCTTTTTCTTCATTTATATGAGTATCGAAATTTAATTGGTTAAACTCTTGTTGTAAGATTTGGACAATTTGATCGACACCTTGTTTATTATAGGAGCCACTGTCAACATTGACTAGCTTTTCTAACAGCTCCAGCATGGCCGTTTCTTCAGATTGTAGATACTCTTTCATTGTTACCACTCCTATCTATTCTTCTATCATTCTAACATAATAAGAAGAATAGAAAAAAGCTGCCTTACGATCGACCAGTCTACGCAGACTCATCACTCGTAAGACAGCTTCATTGCTTAGAATAAGCTGAGTGTAATCTTAATCCAACCGACAATGGCAACCCATAATGGTAAGCTAAGTAAAGTCCCCCAGAAAACTCCCTCAAAAAAATTCCCTTCATGCTCCATCATGACTCCCCCTTTTATAAGGAGTTTAGACAATTATATGCAGCTCTATTCATATTAGTATTAAAGATTACGTAGGTTTGTATAATTTCTCTGGTCTTCCTACCACGCCGTATGTGACATCACTTTTTGCATCACCACGTTCAACCAATGAGGCTAAGTAGCGCCGTGCCGTTGATCGACTTACACCAAACGCTTCTACTACTAGCTCCGTTGTCGCTTCTCCCTTTGATTGGATGAAGGCCAATATTTTCTGGTAGGTTATATGGTCAATTCCTTTTGCAAATGGGACTTGGGTTGATTCTTCATGTTCACCACCTAGAAAAAGCTGATCAATATTTTTTTGGTCCAATTTTTTCTGCTCACTTGCCCAGTGTGTTAAGGTAGATCTGAACCGTTTGTACCGAGTGAGCATCTCTTTAAAGCGCTTAAACATAACAGGCTTTGTCAAATAATCAAACACACCATATCTTAATGTCTCCACAACCATTTGAGCGTCTTGTTCAGCGCTAATCATAATCACATCTACTTCCGGGTACTCTACTTTCAGTGTTGGTAAGAACTCTACCCCATTTAAATCAGGAAGGTAAATATCTAAGATAACAAGCTGTGGTTCATAGACATCTAATAGCGTTTCAGCTTCATCTTTTGAAGTAGCCACTCCAACTACACGAAAGCCTTCTACCTTTTCAACAAATCGTTTATTTATTTCTGCTACCTTCAGATCATCTTCAATGATTAGCACATCAATTTCTTGAGTATGTTCCACAGGTATGACTCCTTTCACCCTTCATTCTCTTCTAGAGGGATGATTATTTCAATCGTTGTTACAGCATGGCCCTTTGAGTGAGCAGTGAACGTTCCATTTAATTCACGCACCATTGATTGAACGATCCGCATTCCGTATCCATGGTTGCCTTCTGTCTTAGATGAGTAACCCGTTTGAATAATGGACTCAAGTGAGTGCCCTCCAAAGCCTATTCCCCAGTCGTCCACAGATACAACCATGGAGCTTTCTTTATATGAAAAAGTTACATGAATCTTTTTATGAACAGCCTCTGGCTTTAAAACAGAATCTATGGCATTATCAATGATGTTTCCGAGCACTGTCAGTAATGGTTGTCGTTGTTTTTGGCTCAATTGAATCGGTTTAGGTGGAAGCTCAAGTATCCACTCAATCCCTTTTTCTTCAGCCTGATGCTGTTTGCCGATTAGTAAAGCTTGAAGCCATGCATCACTTTGATTCGCCTCTAATTCATTCATTTTTTTATTATGTGAATGTGCTTCCGCGTTTATATACTCAATGGCCTCTTGGTATGATTCAAGCTGCAGGAGCCCAGATAAAACGTGAAGCTTGTTTGAAAACTCATGCGTTTGTGCCCTCAATGCATCAGCATATGCCTCCGTTTGACTTAGTTTTTCAGTTAATTCTAGAAAATCTGATGTATCTCTCAAGCCAAAGACTGTGCCAATCCATTCGTTTGCCTGATTTTTAATTGGCACCTTCTGTACAACAATGCCTCTTGCCATAGAGATCGCTTCACGATCTCTCATTGTTTCGTCACCTTGAACAAGCAGCTCCGATAAGACATGAGAATGAATAAGCTCAGATAAAGCGCGTCCCAGGTAGGTTTGTGTTGAATCAAGACGCAACAACTTCTTTGCTCGACCATTCATTAACGTAATCTCATTCTTCTCATTCATGGCTAATAAGCCTTCACCTACGGATTCAACAATCGCTTGTTTTTCTTCGTAGAGGCGACCAATTTCCTTTGGTTCCAATCCGAGCGTGGCGCGTTTTAATCCTTTTGTAATCGCAAATGTACCTATTGCACCTAGCCCGAGTGTACCAAGTCCTACAAATAAAATAACTCTCTCGTAGGCTAGTGCGGTTGCGTTAATGCTTTCAGCTAAAAATCCAACAGATACAAAACCAACGATTTCATCCTCAATGACAACCGGTGCCTTCCCGCGAATGGAGAGCCCTAAAGAGCCTTCTGCCTTTGAGATAATGGAACGTCCTTCTTGTAGAACAGGCTCATTGTCTCCTCCAACAGCTGGTTTTCCTATTCTAGAGGGCTCAGGATGGTAATAGCGTATGCCCTCTTCATTAGCAATTGTTATAAATTCTGCTTCACTTACTTCAAACACATCATTAACTGTCTGATACATTGCTTCCGCCGGATGAGCCGATTGAAACGCATCCAAAACGGTTTCATTAATGGCTACGGTTTCAGCCATATCTAGCGCCCGCTGTCCTATTTCCTTCTCAAGTGCTTCTTCAATCATTTTTTGGGAGGAAACCCCTAATATACAGATTATAAAAAGAATAAATGTAAAGATTAATAGCATTAATTTCGTTTGAAAGCGCATAAATAAAACCTCTTTCAATGACTAAATCATTATTTAATAGTATACCATTCCTTTTCCCTAAGCTAGAAACACTAAAAAGGAGAGCCCCATAGGGACTCTCCGATGAACCTACTGACATCACTTTGTCAGGCCGCACATGTGCAGGTGGTTCTGCGTGCTGCGACGTCTCGCAGCACAGGTAAACCTCGTACAATCAACGTTCACTGAACCACCTCCTTTCGATTGATTTAAGTATACTAATGCTTGTCCTGTTTGTAAAGACTTATTTTTCAGAATATTTACATTGTATTCATTAAAAAAAATTGGTTTAAACCAATCGTAACTTGGGAACTATACTAATAAGATCAATCGTGGGAACTAATCCCCGACTTGGTTAAAGCAAATAAAAAAAGACAAGGTATGTCCCTGTCTTTGTAACGTATGAGTTTAACGTACTAAATGTTAACGAATGCGTTGTAACGAATCATTTACCTGTACCCCTATAATATGAAAATATAGGGCCGAAGTCAACTATTTATTCGTGTAGTTCTATCATTTTCTGACAGAAACAGATTCTACGAAGGGCGTAACCATGTTACGGCCTTTTTCTGTTAGAGCTAAGCTAGGCTTGACTTCTCCGGTTGTTAAGTCCTTATTTATTGTTCCAATTAATTTACGGACCTTTAATAAATCAATCAGCTCACTGGCGGAATTTGCTGGAATCGAGAACTTAAGCGAATATTGATTTCGAAGCCACGGTGCACCTAAATATAAATCACTATCCCCGTATTTTTTCTCCCATTCATCAATAAACTGGAGCGACTGTTCTACGTATGCTTCTAGTTCATATTCTTGCTCTTCTAATTTAAGAAATGTCCCTAAATCCTCACTATGATGCGAGTAATTTGTAATATCCGTATGTTTAGGCGCTGCCTCAGATAAATAAAAGAGTTCTACTCGTTTTCCTTTATACATAAGTCTACTCATAATAGGAACCATATCACTGTCTGCGGTGACAAATACATAGCAAGAGATGCTTTCATCTTTAAACGTACTTTCAATTGCATCAATACAAAGCTCAATGTCAGATGAATTTTTTCTTGAATCACCATCTTTATCGTTGGAATATACATGTTTAATTTGAATACGTTGTTTTTGTAGGTCTGTTAAACTTGACCGAATTCGTTGAAAGTCGGCGTATGCTCGGAATGTGCGGACGCGATCCTGACCGTAGCGTTCCCAAAGACACTGGAACAGGTTCTTACTTTTTTCCTCGTGATTCGGGTTATGGTTATAGCGGTTCATTAATGTCCAGTACACATTGTCGTAATCGACAAAGATGGCTACATTGTCATCTGTTATATGTGTATCGTAAGTAGAGTGTAGTAATGCATCTAGTTTGTTAATAAATTGTTCGTTGGTTTGATCTTTCATTGTTGGTGTTGCTCCCTTCTTGTTCTAGTAACAAGGATTCTGATTTTATAATGTTACTTCCTGTTGTTAAATGGTTCCAATTCATTGTGTAATTGTGTATGATAAATAGGCTCAAATATCTTGAAAAGGAGGATGATATCTTTGTCTACTTCACGTATACTTAAATGGATCACTGGTGGTGGTGAGGCAATCTTAGCCATTCCGTTACTCGGTGGGGCTTTAGTTATTTCCAGCTATTATTCTGTCTTACCTTTAATGCTTGCCCTGCACATCACTACATTAATTCTATCCAATAAAGATGGAGGCGATACGTACCCGAGTATTTTAGGGATCGTCACCTCGTGTATTGCTTGGATACCGATTGTTGGGTTTATCATGCACACGATTACCGCTATTCTACTGTTGGTTAACGCGGCGAAACGTGATTCAGCAAGCGTAAAAGAAATGAATGGACCTTTATAGGGTACATATTGGTTGATGACGAGACGAATATCCTTTTTGGATATTCGTCTCATTTTCAGTTATCCATGAAATCCTCTGTCTTCATTGATTGCCGAGATGTTTTCCATCTCTTCATCTGTCAGATTAAAATCAAAAATATTTGCGTTGGATTCAATCCGCTCTTCTTTACTTGATTTTGGAATTGGAATAATGCCTCGCTGTATATTCCATCTGAGAATGATTTGAGCGGTTTCTTTGCTGTACTTCTCTGCTAGCTCCATAAGCAATGGATGTTCTAGTAATCTACCTCTCATTAAAGGGGACCAAGACTCCATGACAATCTCATGCTCTAGACAAAATGCTTGTAGGTTTTCTTGCGAAAGTAAGGGATGTAGCTCCACTTGATTTAAAACAGGCTTCATTTTGGCCGTTTTAAATAGCTCTGTCAGATTCTCTTCAGAGAAGTTACTTACTCCAATGGATTTGACCTTTCCTTCGTTCACAAGCTCTTCAAGAGCCCGCCAGCTTTCTGCATTCTCCTCTTCCGTCCCTGGCCAATGAATGAGTACTAGATCAATGGTGTGTAACCCTAATTTCTCATAGCTTGCAAGAACAGCCTGCCTTGTTTTTTCATAGCCTAATTCTGTTTTCCATACCTTTGTCGTAATGAAGATCTCATCCTCTGGTATGCCTTGAACAACCGCTTCACGAATGGCTTCTCCAACTGCCTGTTCGTTCTCATACATCGCAGCTGTATCGATCAAGCGGTACCCATATCTTAGTGCTTTATGTACCGCTAGTGACGTTTCAGCGTCGGTCATTTTATATACGCCAAGGCCAAAGATTGGGATCGAGTGACCATCGGATAATGGAATGGTTGTTTGTAGGGATGTCATTGTACGAGCCACCTCATTTTTTAGTAGTTGATCTTGTTATGTATGAATACTTCCTTATATACCCGTTATCTAAAAACAGTAACTTAAATACTACTAATTCCATAAAGAAAAGATAATCCCTGCAAAAAAATAACGTTAGGCACATATGCCTAACGTTCATTCACTACATTATCCTGTCCAGCCTGTCATTTGCGCATAGATTAGAAACATTGCCCCCACAGCCATATAAATGAGGAACAGAGGAAGGAAAAAGCGAACCCATTTTGCCCAGCTGATTCCCGCAATAACCAATGCAGCCATAAAGTACCCTGACGTAGGAAAAAGAATGTGAGCAAATCCATCTCCAAACTGATAAGCCAAGATGGCTGTCTGTCTTGTTACACCAAGAATATCGGCTAAGGGCGCCATGATCGGCATGGTGACCAGTGCCTGTCCACTTCCTGATGGAATAAAGAAATTAATGACTAACTGCACAGCCATCATTCCAATGGCACTAAGAGTGCTAGGGAGGTGTCCCACTACAGAACCTAATGCATAAACAAGTGTATCCATGATTTGTCCATCTTCAAGCACGATCGCTACCGACCGAGCGATTCCGATGATGATAGCACCCATTAACACTTCACGAAAGCCTTCTGTAAAAGCCTCACAGATCTTCGTTAATGAAAGTCCTGCAATTAAACCAACAATAATTCCCATAAAAATAAATAGTCCAGACATTTCAAGCATAAACCAGCCTAACTGAGTAACTCCATAAAAGACAAGCGCGGCGAATAGTGGTAGCGACAATATAGCCAGCAGCTGCCTTTTATTGATTTGTCTTAAAGGTTCATCTAAGGCGTCCTTATATATATGTCGATTTGATTCGTCCTCATCGTACGTTAAACTTTTGGCTCCATCCTTTTTTACCTTACGAGCATACCTCATCACATATAAGCTCCCTATGATGATAATGACGACTAATATAATCGCACGCAGTTCAAAACCAGAATAGATTTCTAATCCCGCAATTTGCTGAGAAATTCCAACAGTTCCAGGGTTCATCACGGCAGCCGTAAAGCCAAGGGCTGTAGAGATTAGCGCAATGGCAGTGGCTGTCATAGAATCATATCCTAAGGAAATACATAATGGAATTAAAACAGGTATGTATACTAATGAAAGCTCTGGTGTTCCAATCATCGTAGATATTGTAGCAAACACGGTAATTAATACAGGAATAACAAGAATACTCTGATTCTTAAAGGTGCGCGCTAATCGGTCCACTCCAATCTCAATGATTTCCGTTCGGCGGAGCACCATGAACATTCCACCGATGATAAAGGTAAAAAAGATAATTTCACTTGCATCCTGCATTCCTCGAGGAATGGCTAACATAAAATCCATGAAAGTTAGAGGCGTGGCTTCCACCTCAGTAAATGAATCAGGATTGATTGATTCTCTTCCATTTGGACCAGCTACGCGCTCAAATGAACCAGCTGGAACAATATACGTTAAAATGGCAGCCACACCACTTATGACAAATAATAAAACGTAGATATGCGGCATACTCCAACCATTTTTCTTTTTTATTGTTGTTGTTGAAACTTTCTGTGGCTCCATCCTCCCACTCCCTTAGTTCGAATTATCACTCATTTTAGCGTAGAGGGTTTTATGGTGCATTGGATGGTTCGCACAAAGGGCACGTGCTTCTTTAGTACATTTGTCTAAAAGGGTTAAAGTAACAGGGAACTCCGCTTATTCCTGCCTTCTCCTACCCGTCAGAAGATCTCACACTAAAAAAAGAACAAGTCTTTTCGTTCAAGACTTGTTCATAGTGGTTTATGCTTTTTCAACAATTAACGGGACTACTTTTCCAGCATTCACATCAATTAATCCGTGATCCGTAATCTTTAATGCCGGGCTCACCGGTAAGGAAAGGGTGCTCATGGACATGATCGGATTATAGTGTTTGTATCCAAGCTCTCGTAAAGCGACACATAGCTCTCTAACTTGTGCAGCTAGTTGCTCAAGAGGCTCTTCAGTGAGAATTCCTCCAACAGGAAGAGGGACTCTCGCCTGAACTTTCCCTTCCCACACAACACAAATTCCACCTTGCATCGCGATCACTTCATTTGCTGCCTGTTTCATATCTTCAATGTTTTCCCCAACGACAAGTAAATTGTGATTGTCATGAGAGTAGGTCGTGGCAACCGCACCGTGCTTGATGATATCACCTGTGATTAAGCCGTGTGCTCTGGTTGCACCTTTTCCATACCGTTCAAATGTAGCAATTAATAGATGCTCGGTATCCTGCCATTGGAGAAGACCATTTTGAACATCAATCGCCTCATGTACCTCAGCTGTAAATGTTGACCCATCTTGCACCTTCATGATTCGGGCCGTGTAGGATCCATCCGCTTTGTTTACATGTACATTGAAGTCCTCTGATGTTAATGTTTCAAGCTGAACACTTTTGTAGAAGGCTTCGGGAAACTGCTTTTCACCGACTTTTTCATCTGCGTTTTGATTGGTTAAGACGCCAGATTTGTAAACCGCGGCAAGTTCAAATTCCTCTAAGTTGGAAAGCAAACAAAAGTCAGCTATTTTCCCTGGTGCGATTACTCCACGGTCTTGCAATTTCATTCGTTTGGCAGGTGTGTACGTACTGGCATAAATCACATCTTCTGCTTTCATACCCATACTCATCGCTTTTTTAACAATATGATTTAGGTGGCCTGTCTCTTCAAGAGCATCAGCCATCACGTCGTCTGTGATAAAACAAAAATGCTCACTTACATCATGCTCGCATAAGTATTCAATCACCTCAGGTGTCATAGACTTCTCTTGAATTTCAATAAACATACCTGCTTCAATGCGAGCTTTCATACCTTCTATGGTTTGATGTGTATGATCAGAATCAACACCTGCAAAAATCATCCTGTGCAAGTCTGTATCAAGAAGTTTCGGTACATGCCCTTCTATAATGGTCTCCGGGTAATGAGTTCTCATATGGTTGAGAAGCTGTTTGGTTTTATTGTCTCCCTCGGAAATTACATCTACATAGTTCATGATTTCCCCTAGGCAAATGATCTGATCTAATGTCATTAAATGATCAATATCTTCAATTTCAATCGATCCGCCGGTTGTTTCCATTGAAGTCGCAGGTACAGAGCTCGGAATAGAGTAAAACATATCTACTTCACATTGTTCACTCGCTTTAATCATCTCTGTAACACCGTCTACGCCAAAGACGTTGGCCATTTCATGTGGCTCAGGAACAATCGTTGTGACGCCATTTTGAATTAACGCATGCGAAAATGTAGCTGGTGTGACCATGGTGCTTTCGATGTGCAGGTGAATATCAATCAAACCAGGCACCATATAATAGTCGTGTCCAAATACGCGCTGCTCTGCATGAAAATAACTCGTATCCTTCTCACCAATGTACATAAATCTACCATCTTTAATTGCCACATTGGCTGTTTTAAAGCTCTTTTCATAGCTGTTAAAAACCTTTACGTGTTCAATGAGTGTATCAATCTGCATGATGTTATTCCTCCCCTCCATTAATCAACTAAGACAAGCTTCTCTTTTGGAAAATGAACCGTTACCTGTTCACCAGAAGTATAGGCCTGTGCGCTTTCTTGATTAATCGTGAAGTCGCCAAGATCTGTTTGGACAACATACTGGTGACTACGTCCAAGGAACGTACTCACTTTGATACGCCCATTCACTTGGTTTGGCGTAGGCGACTCCCCTTTAAAAGGAAGAATGCTAAGATAATCTGGGCGAATCGCTCCTATCATACTTTGCGGACTGGCTGCCTGCTTCGCCTCTGCCACATGAAATTCAAACCCTTGAGCATTCATGACAAACCCACCCTCAGCTTCCTTCTTATCTGAAAATGAAATAAAGTTCTTAAACCCAATAAAATCAGCGATGAACTTTGTTTTCGGATACGAATAAATGGTAGACGGTTGATCAAGCTGTTCAATGACACCTTTGTTCATAATCGCTACTTGGTCAGAAATGGAGAAGCACTCTTCCTGGTCATGTGACACATAAACAGTTGTAATACCTAGCTCTTGCTGAATACGGCGAATTTCTACTCGCATGCTTTCACGCAAGTTTGCATCAAGGTTACTTAACGGCTCATCAAACAACAGAAGGTCTGGCTTAATGACTAAGGCTCTTGCTATGGCAACACGCTGTTTTTGTCCACCAGATAGCTCTTGTGGAAAACGTTGCTCAAAGCCTGAAAGATTCACGATCTCAAGCATTTCCTGGACAAGCTTTTTAGTTTCTGCACTTGTTTTTTTACGAAGTCTTAATCCAAATGCTACATTATCAAACACCGTCATATGCGGAAACAACGCATAGTTTTGAAAAACGAAACCAAAGTTTCGTTTACTCACAGGTACACGAGTAAAGTCTTTGTTCTTAAATGTAAATCGACCTTCTTTTGCCTCTAAAAATCCCGCAATCAAACGAAGAGTTGTGGTTTTCCCACATCCACTCGGTCCAAGTAATGAAATAAGTTTTCCTTCTTCAATGTCTAAATGAAAGTCCTTCAAAATGTCTTGTTTTTGATAGGCAACTGAAATTTGATCTAATGTAAGTAAAGCCATTCGATGATTCCTCCATTATCGTTTTGTAAAGTATGCGACACCCATTAATCGTTCAATGAAGAACATTAAGCCAGCCGTTAAAATCATCAATAGAACGGATACAGCGGCAATCGTTGGATCAAAGTAATTTTCAACGTACGTCAGCATTTGGATTGGCAATGTACTAAAGCCAGGTCCAGTCATAAAGACTGAGATGTCTACGTTGTTAAACGATTCAAGAAATGCGATCAACACTGCTGCAATAATCCCAGAACGAATATTTGGGAGAACGATCTTAAAGAACGTTTCCACATGACCAGCACCCAAACTTAACGCCGCTTCTTCAATCGAGAAGTCGAAGTTTGACAAACTGGAGGAAATAACGCGGATTATAAATGGCAACATAATAATCGTGTGTCCGATGAATAGTCCAGCATAAACTGGAAGTCCATAAGAAACGATAATGTAACGTAAAAAGGTGAAACCAAGAACAATTCCTGGTATTAAGACAGGCGAGATAAAAATCGCATTTAACAGCTGTTTCCCTTTAAAATCATATCGACTTAATGCGTAAGCCGCCGGTATCCCTATAAGCAATGCCATCAAGTTTCCAGCGAGTGAAACAAGAATAGATATTTTAAAGGTTTCTAAAAACATCGAGACTTTGAAGATGTTTTCATACCAATTAAGTGAGAAGCCCTCTGGTGGAAACTTCAAAACACTGCCTGGTTCAAAGGAAGTGATAGAGATGATCACCAGCGGTCCAATTAAAAAGGCAAAAACCAACCATGTGACAAGGGCTAAAACCCAGTTTTTTTTCATCAACCTCTACCCCCTCGGATTTAATTTCAGTGCAATTTTGTTAATAATTAAGATAAACAGCACTGTAACAGCAATCATAATGACACTTACAATCGATGCAACATGCCAGTCATTTAAGGTCACAGCATTTTGATAAAGGAACGTTGAAATGACACGTTGGTTCCCACCAAGTAAGGCAGGCGTTGTATATGCCGTAAAGCTCCCTACAAATACAAGTGTGCAGCCAATCATCAATCCCGGCACACAAAGTGGCAGAAGAATCTTCCGGAAGATCGTTACCTTTGAAGCCCCTAAGCTTTCTGCAGCCTCAAGTAAATTACGATCAACATTCTCTAAGATCCCAACAAGTGTCACAATCATTAATGGAAGAAACAGATGCACCAATCCAATATTCACAGCGATTGGTGTATACATAATCTCGAGCGGCTCTGAACGAATGCCAACTCCGAGCAGAAATTGATTCAGCAATCCATTTCTCCCGAGAATGATCATCCAGCTGAACGAGCGAACAACCGGACTAACTAGTAATGGAAAGACAGCAAGCAATAGCATAAGTGCTTTCGTACGTGCGCGTAGTCCTGAGATATAATAAGCTGCCGGGAACCCAAGAACAATACAGAAAAGGGTCGTTAATAGACTGACGCGAATCGTTGTCCAAAGAATCTCCATAAAGTATGCATTTTGAAAGAAGTTCAGATACCCTTGAAAGGAAAAGCTTCCAGCATCAGAAAACGTTCCTGCAAACGTTAGTGCTAATGGAACGATCATAAACAGAGTTAAGAACAACACACCTGGTAGCAATAATAAGTAAATATATTTTTTCTTCACGCTGTTCCCTCCTCCATCGGTATGCGGATTGTTTGAACAAACAGATCCAGAAAAGCATCTGCGTCAACTTCAAGACTGACTTCAACATTGGCTGGTTGTCCAAGTCGGTTTTGAAAGTCACATACCGTCTGGCCATCACAGATTTGACTTGCTGTT
The DNA here is from genome assembly GCF_050276055.1 of Alkalihalobacillus sp. NPDC127517. NCBI lineage: Bacteria > Bacillati > Bacillota > Bacilli > Caryophanales > Bacillaceae > Alkalihalobacillus > Alkalihalobacillus sp. NPDC127517. The sequence continues at coordinate 213,426 of NZ_JBNNQX010000001.1, forward strand.
TCTACATCTACATACAGGTTTTTCTTTTTCACTAGATTTGGTTGAATCGCTACAGCTACAGCAAGTGGATCGTGCATCGCACACGCTTTTACCCCGTTGCGTTCAATGTAGCGTTTCATATAATCGGATGTACTTTGTCTGATATACTCTCCGTACTTTGTTCCATCAAGCTGCTTTAAGTGAGCTTCTGTTAACAGTGCTTTTCGAGTCACATCAAGCCCCACTTGAGTGAGCTTTTTAAAGCCAGCGTCCAGTACAATTTTAGCGGCTTCAGGATCAACAAACATGTTGTACTCAGCAACTGGCGTAATGTTTCCCATGTCACTCACAACCCCACCCATAAAAACAACTTCATTTATATAGGTTGGAAGCTCTGGACATATTTGAAGAGCTTCTGCCAAATTGGTTAGCGGGCCCGTCATGATAAAGGTCAGAGGTTTTTCTGATGACTTTGCAAGCTCAATCATATAATTCGGGGCATAGGCAAGCTCAGGCTTTTTTGTAGGAATCATGCCTGAAAGTGCCCCACCAATTCCGTCTGCTCCATGAATCCGGTGTTCAAAATGGGTCTCTCTCTTTAAAGGTTGATTTGCACCAGGAACGACTGGAATATGCATCGAACCTGTCATCTCAACAATTTTGCAAGTGTTTAATGTTGCCGTCTCAAGTGCTACATTCCCGTTAACCGTAGTGATTGCAGAAACGTTAACCTCATCTGAATGAACGGCCAGTAATAAACCAAGCGCATCATCTACACCTGTATCCACATCAATCAGTACATTCCGAGTCATTATTCTCACCTCTACAAACAAGAGGGCGCCCGACAAATCATATCCGGCGCCCTATGTCTTTTTTAATTACTTCGCAATCTCTTGATTCCAGCGTTCAATCCAGCCTGCGGAGTTTTCATTTACTTCAGCCATGTCTAGTTGATTTAATCCATCAATGACGTCTTGTCCATACGTAATGCCTTCTGCTTCTTCGTCCGTTAACTCAACCGTTGTATTAACAGGAGAATCAATTTTTGCTTTAGCCGTTGTTTCTTGGATATCACGGCTAAGTTGGAAGTTAATGAATTCTTCAGCTAATTCTTTGTTTTTACTATCCTTTACGATGTTCACTGTATTCATTACAGCATAACCACCTTCACTAGGTGCAACAAACTCAGCAGCTGGAATCGCTTCTTTAAGATCATTAAAGTACATTTCCATAAATGGTCCTGCTGCAATTTCACCTTGAGAGAACATATTCACGAAATCAGACGTTTTATCGTATTCTTTTACAATGTTTGGCGTTAGCTCTTCAAGCTTCGCAAATGCGGCATCTTCATTAAATGATTCTTCTCCAGCTACTTTCGAAGCAGCATCTAAAAACATTGGTCCAGTTGTGGTTGTGATACCTGGGATTGTCAGGTTGTTCGCAAGATTTGCATCCCAAAGATCTGCCCAAGATGTGATCTCTCCATCTACTTCATCGCTGTTATACGCAATCCCGAATTGGCCAATTGTATAAGCTGGACCGTACTCTTCACCAAGTGGCGCTTTTGCAATATCATAAATTTCTTCTAAATTTGGAATGTTACTACGGTCAATCGTTTCAAACAATCCGTCGTTAATGGCTTGCTGAGCATAAAAGTCAGACAGATAAACAACATCAATATCAGCTGTTCCTTGACGGATTTTATTTAAACGCTCTGCGTTATTTCCTATATCTAAGACAATTTCTACGTTATGTTCTTTTTCAAAGGGTGCGTAAACTTCTTCTCTAAAGAAGTCTTCAGAAAATCCCCATGTTGAAACAACTAATTTGGTTGGGGAGCCGGTTGATCCTTGTGAATCATCTGAACTTCCACAAGCAGTAAGAGCAATAGTAGATAAAGCAACAATTGTTGATGCACCAAGCAATTTTTTCATTTTTGTACCCTCCGAATGATCTATTTTAGTTTATTAAGAATAGGGTTCCCAGCTTAAGCTAAAAGTTCCCATAAAAAAAAGAAAAAGACACTCTCGCAGAATAATTGTGCATTCTACAAGAGTCCCTTTTCCTTGTGTACAAAGATTCGGTTACGCTTGTCTAACATATGGCGGTTTCTTCTTCAGATAGATCCGAACAAGAAATCCTTATTTTAGAATGATATTCGTAAATGCCCACTGTGTTCTTGCATCAAAATCACGCAGTACAACATCAATCGATAAATCAGTCTGTTCATTTAATTTTTGTAAGAGCTTCTTTTTATATAGAAGGGATAATTGAAAATCCACTTCTTGTTTTAAACTCGGTACCTCTCCTTCAAGTGCAGTTGAACGCGGTGAGCGCCGATGCTTTGCTTGAAAGGTAATAAGGTCGTTCTCCATGGTTACCTTGAGTAAGGTGGTCCCCACGCCGAACATTTCCTTTGATACCTCATTATAAAGATGCGCTAGTAACTTCTTTGTTTCATTCGATTGCAATATCACACCATCACCTACTATGAGGATAATGAAAATCACTTACAAGTCATATTATACATAAGATCCGATCGTTCGGCAAGATAATGTTCGGATTTATTCTTAATTTAAAGTCAAAACAAGAGTTTTTACGACTTTTTATACGCAAAAGACGGAAATTGAATGACATATACATCCATTCGTATTCATATACCATACAGGAAAAAGAAAACCGTACAAATTTTACAAATTTTCTATGCAAACTCCTATAAATCCTTTACAGTTAAATGAGAATCGAAAAAGGAGGGTAGGATGCTTCACATACAATTAAATCATCATTCGTTAGTTGGAGGGTTTAAAATTAAATGGGTTACCTTATTGCGTACATAGTTGTTTTCTTATTAGCTGCCACACCTTTTTTCGAAGCGATTGCCATCATTCCAGTCGGTGGTGTCGCAGGGCTCAATATATACTTGACGGCGTTACTTGCACTACTAGGTAATGTGGCCACGGTATTGCTTGTTATTGTTTTTGTTGAATCCATCCAAGCCTGGAGAGAACGAAGACGAATCAAAAAAGGCAAACCAGAGAAAACAAAGAAAAGCGAACGAGCACAACGTGTATTTTCTAAATATGGACTTCCTGGTCTATGTTTAATTGGTCCAACAGTTGGAAGTCACCTTACCGCACTTATTGCAATGTCTTTGAGCGGAAGCAAGGCCAGAACAGCTCTATGGATGTGTATATCTCTAACTTTATGGTGTGCGGGCATGGCCATTTTCACCATATTAGGTTTTGATTATCTATTTAGCGATTTAGAGCTTTCCAATACGTTAAGAGACTTTATCGAAAACTATTAAGAACACATGTAAGTAGGTTAGGTGTTGGAAACACCTACCTACTATTTTTTATTGGTGCGTCCTTTTCTCCATAATAAAAACCCAGCCTCAGCTGAGTCCTAGTCATGCTTTAAAACAAACCCATATACTTTTTCTTTTTTACTCGTAAGGGCTCTTCTGCATAGATGCTGTAGTCATTAATAAGTCGTTCGGCGTTCTGTTCAAAGTACGTCATATTAGAGCCATCTCCTTGTCTATACAAGGTATCAAATGCTTTTGTAAAGTCACTACTCCTTGTTTTTGATTGTAATGAGGACGACATCAGAAAGTGAACTAGGCGATTGGCAATTAATTGTTCTGAGAACTTTCGTGTATACCCACTCACTCTTCCAGTGAAGCTAGATGCATTCATCTGTGCAAGCGCTCCACCTTTAACTAACTTATAGAGTAAATCAGGTTGTTCAATAATCTCCTTATGACGTTCCGGGTGTGCCAGGATGGGTTTAACCCCTTTTAATTGCAAATTATATAAAATGTCCGAGATGCGAGGGTGAAGTCTTTCTCCCCCTAATGTTATAAGCATATACTGAGTATCATTTAACGTAAGAATGCTACCTTCCTCGTAGGCAATTGAGAGATCATCATCAAGCTGTATGCTTTGACCAGAGACCACACGAATGGCTAATTTCTGTTCTTTTGCTACATGATTTAATTGAATGGTTCGCTCTCTTATCTCTGAGGGCGTGATGGTGTCTTGATGCAAACGAAATGTAGGTGCAGCAATTAAGGTTTTCACTCCACTTTCTTCAGACTTCTGAAGGAGCTTAATCGCCTCTGTTTGACTAGGTGAATGCTCGTTAAGATCCGGCAAAATATTCACTAAGTAATCTATCATAAAACTCTTTATCCCCCTTATCTACATTTCCTCGTAGCGTTTACGATCAATTATAAAAGTATGTATAAAATATTATAACGAACAATTCGTTCTTCATCAAGAACGAAAGGACATAGATTCAAACGAAATCACAATTAATTCACACCAAAAATTTACTTTATATGATAAAATATGATAAATCATAAAAAGGAGCTTCAGAATGAAGAAAATTAACCTAATCGCTCGTCTTCTCTTTATCTTAGGTGTCATGTCATTATGTATAGGTGGAGTGAATATTCTACTCTTTATGTACCATTCGTCTCTTATTGGAAGCATGTTTGAATTCTTCGGTTCATTTTTATTCACACTCCTTTCCATTGCATTCATCTTTGTTATTATTGGATTTATATTATTTGGGTTAAGTGAAATGGTTGAACAGCAGACCTTAACAAATCAACTTCTGGCGAAAAACTCAACTATTGATCTCTCACATTTTCATGCCGAGTTAATTAGCAAGCAGCAAGCAAAACTAAAACTTGAAGACTCAGCAGAGGGCTTTCACTTTCCTAATTCAACCGCACCCCCATTACATCATACAATCGGTACAAAACGATTTCAGAACGTAGACTGGTACACAGCGGATTCAGATTCGCACTGGATCAGTGATACGATTGATAAGTTGGGAGAAAAGGTACATACCATTACAGCTCTGCCTCAGAGTGATTGGTATGCGGCAACAACCTCAGCGAATACACACCTTATGAAGATCGACCGAGATCGAACGAATGAGGCCACCCGTTTTGAATGGCAGGATTATCCCGAGCTATCCGAATGGTGGAACACGTATCAAGCAAAGCAATCAGATAGCAAATAAATCAAAAAACACCTCATCTTATTGGATTTCTCCATAAAATGAGGTGTTATTTTACATTAAACCTGTGAAGCTGGTTCCATGTCTGATTGATCTTCTTCTTTTTTATTTGGAGCGACTTTCTGATCACGGAAATCTTCTCCAGGCTTGCTGCGTTTCATAAAGAATGAAAGCACAAGGGCAATAAGCGCAACAAACACAGTTAATAGAAAGGCATCATTAATCCCTTCAACCGTTGCTTGATTAACCAAATCTTGACCCGCTAAACCGGAACCTGCGAGTTCTCCGATATGAGTAGTCGTACGCGTCGACATAATCGTTACTAGTAATGCTGAACCAATCGCTCCAGACACTTGTTGCAATGTATTGTTCATCGCCGTGCCATGTGGATTGTATCTAGCAGGTAGCTGGTTAAGTCCATTTGTCATAACCGGCATCATCACCATCGACATCCCGAACATTCTAGCTGTATAAAGAAGCATCAACGTTGTATATGTTGTATCCATCGTTAAACGGCTAAACATATAAGATGTTAAGATTGTGATTGTAAGACCTGTTACTGCAAGTACTCTGGCTCCATACTTATCAAACAACTTACCAGTAATAGGTGACATAATCCCCATAAGTAAAGCACCTGGTAATAAAAGCAGGCCTGAATCTAGTGGAGATATCCCACGGATGGTTTGCACATACAAAGGTAATAGCAGCATGGCTCCAAACATCGCCATTGTTAAGGTAATTGAAATGATGGACGATAATGCAAACATTGGGTAACGATAAATTCGGAACTCAAGCATAGGTACATCAAGCTTCAATTGACGAAGAATGAATACGATTAAAGCAATCCCACCAACAATCAGTGTTAGATACACCTCTGTTGCACTCCATCCTTTGTCTCCAGCCGATCCAAATCCGTACAGTATTCCACCAAATCCGATACTTGAAAGAACCACAGATAATGCATCCAGCTTAATAGGCATTGATTCCTTCTTATCATGTAATAGGAAGATTGCTACAACTAAAATAATCAGTGCAATCGGAAACGTTACATAGAAAAGCATTTTCCATGAATAGTGTTCGATTAAGAATCCAGATAATGTAGGACCAATCGCTGGAGCAAAAATCATGACAAGACCAAAGATCCCCATGGCTGCTCCTCGCTTTTCAATTGGAAACCCATTTAATAGTACGTTCATTAGTAAAGGCATCATAATGGCCGAACCCGAAGCTTGAACGACGCGAGCAGATAATAGCACCGGGAAATTCCATGAAAGAACAGCCATTAAACTCCCAAGTGTAAACAAGCTAATCGCTGTAAGGAACAAACTACGCACCGAGAATTTTTGAATCAAAAAGGCTGTAATAGGAATCAAAATCCCGTTTACAAGCATATATCCTGTAGCTAACCATTGAACGGTTGAAGCTGTTACATCAAAATCCCTCATGATTGATGGTAATGCTACATTTAGTAATGTTTCATTTAAAAGCGAAATAAATGCTCCTAATAGCAATATCGCAATAATGCCATAAGGAGGACGCTTAGTTTCTTCTAATGTTGTTGTCATTTATACCCCTCCATAACGACTGTTCATTTTTTTATACCAGTGTTATACTGAACATATATTACTCCTGTCTTTTCTAAAAAGCAACAATAGATTCTTGATTTTTTTAACTATATATTGGACTCTTAATAATGGAAGAGGTGATCAAATGAACAACCGCAGACAAGACGTCATTGAAAGCGCTCATCAAGTATTTGCTGAGAAAGGATTTCGTGCAGCCTCCATTCAACACATTCTGGATCGAAGCTCAATTTCAAAAGGAACTCTATATAAATATTTCTCATCTAAAAGTGATATTATTCTAGCTGTGTTTCAATGGCTTAACCATAAGATTGAAGAAGCAAGAAATGAAGTGTTGCTCTATCGTGATCCCAAAGATCTTGAAACCCTGAAAGAGCAAGTCATTCTTCAAATTAAGCTGTTAGAAGAATATAAGATGTTTGCATTATTTCAGGAGATTTTCTTTTCTGATGATGTAGAGCTAAAGCAATACATCCGTCAGCATCAGTTATATGAGTTAAAATGGATGCATCACCGGCTAAAGGATATATTTGAGGAGGAATCCGCTCCATACTTACTCGATTGTGCGGTTATGGTTACAGGTATGCTGTATATGCATTTTAGATATCACAATCATTCACAGGGGCAAACGGGGCGAGATAGAGAATCGGTCGTTTATTATTGCATGAACCGCTTAGTGGAGCTAGTCACTCAGGTAACCAAAAGCAAAGAACAGCTGTTGGATCCTGTATTACTTGATCATTGGGCACCCGAAGCAACAAAGAAGATGGATACTTTAAAGGAAACCGTAGAAAACGACTTATTCCAATTAAAGCAATCCATTATGAAATGGTCGAATGAAGACGCACAAAAAAAGCACAAGGAACGATTGGACTTTCTCAGTGATGAGCTTGTCCAAAAAACCGAACCTCGTACTTTTTTAATTCAGAGTATTGTTGAATCGCTCTATAATGATTCAAATCCTAAATGGCAAGAGCAGCTTGATCACTTCAAGGAATCTGTTTCTGCATACCTTAAAGAATGCCTATAAGTCCCAGAAGGTATCAAAGTCTACTTTATAATTCATGTCTTGAAGCGTAATGATGATTCTTCTTGCACTTCTTACACTTGGCTCCCTGTCTTCCTTGCAAAGTCTACGCACCGTCTCGCGACTCACTCCACACATATTGGCCATTCTTTGTTGAGTAATCTCATGTTGAGACAAGAATTCCGCAAAAGGAGTCTCAGGTTGGGTTATCTGATACATTCAAGCACCTCCAAGTTATCATTTGTCGATGAATCTTTATACATTGATTATAACGTGGATTTAAGTCAAATGGACGAGCGACCTATGACTTTGTAGTTGGGAAAATGAGCAGACAATCTTGCTTTCCTAGCCGAAAAGTCTTAGAAAATGAACAGAAAAGAGACCGAAATCAAGTCGATTTCGGTCTCTTTTACCTATCATATGCGCTATAGAACTCCACGAACCTCATCAAGTGTAGGCATACCCGTTTGCGCACCAAATCGCATGACGGATAATCCCGCGGCTGCATTAGCGAACACAATTGCATCGGTTATGTTTGCCCCGCCTGCTAGTTTATACGCTAATGCCCCATTAAACGTATCTCCTGCACCCGTTGTATCAACAACCTCCACCAAACGACCTTTAACCACTTTAGAATCTGAGTTCCCTTGTACCATATATTGAACACCCTCACCGCCTAGAGTCACAATCACACCTTGCAAGCCTTCCTTTAAGAGTGTCTCCATTCCTTCTTTGAGACTTGTTTGATTTGTTAGGTGCATAAGCTCTGTTTCATTTGGTGTCAAATAGTCAACATGTGAAAGTAACGTATCATTTAGCGCCTGTGCTGGTGCGGGGTTTAGAATTACGTTCACACCAAGACCTGAAGCAACCTCTGCTGCATATTCAACGATATCCATTGGAATCTCAAGCTGAATAAGAACCAGATCCGCAGCTTCAATCACACTTTTGGCTGCATCTATTTGCGCTTTTGTTATCGCAAAATTCGCCCCTGGAACAATAATAATTTGATTATCCTCTTCAGCTACTGTAATTTGAGCGATTCCAGTTGTTTCATTGTTCATCACATGAACCCAATCTGTATTAATTTGTTCGTCTTGAAGCTGCTGGAGAAGCACGCTTCCTGTCGGATCATCCCCAACTGCTCCAATCATGCTGACGGATGCTCCAAGTCTTGCACAAGCCACTGCCTGATTGGCTCCCTTTCCTCCCGGAAGCTGATCAAAGCTCCCTCCGGAAATCGTTTCTCCCTTCTTGGGAAAACGGTCGGCTCGCGTAACCATATCCATATTTATACTACCTATGACAACGATCTTAGGCTGATTTGTCTTCACTTTAAGTCACCTGCTTTTTCAGTTTTCACCCATAAAGGATACCATACTCTTCTCCACCCGCCTATAACACGCTTGCGTCATGGGAATGTCACATAGACAGATAAATAGTCTACGGAAGATCTGCTACACTAGAAGGATGTAAATGTATGAGGTGAATTATGAAACGTAAAATCGCAGTTCTTTGTTTTTTTGTTTTAATTGGTGTACTTGTGTACGTATATCGCTTGAACTTACTTGACTGGTTGCAGGATTATGGTCAGCGTTCGTTAATACTCACGACTATGGCCGCAACTTTATTTGCTCTATTCCCCGTCATTCCTTACCCTATTATTGGAGGTATTCTCGGGGTTATATTCGGACCAGCACTAGGGAGCTTTGTGACATGGGTAGGCTCTTCTATTGCGTCCATCCTGATGTTTATCGCTATCCGGTTCGGATTTAAAGACTGGGGCAGACGTATGCTCTCGCGCTATAAATCGGTAGAGAAACTCACTGAGATCTTCGAACGAAACGCATTTATGACGATCTTTATAAGCAGATTGGTTCCCGTCATTCCATCGATTGTGGCGAATGCTTATTTCGCTTTAAGCAATGTCTCACTCCGGGTCTATGCGCTGGCTTCCACATTAGGGAAAATTCCATCGATGATTCTTTTCGCCACTGTCGGCAATGCATTGCTTACTAATCCAGGTGACTTATTGTTCGTTGGGTTGTACTATGGTGGGTTTTTGCTTGTGGTTTATAGCTTTTACCGGATTTGGAGAAGAAGAGGGAAAGAAATATAGGATTAAAAAAGGGCGTTACCCACAGCGGTATCGCCCTTTTTACCATTATAATGCTTCTTTTTTATCTAACGTACATACTGTTTGATACAAGACAGACGTTGACGTTTGCACATCTTCCTTGCTTGTCCATTCCTTTGGATTATGGCTAATTCCAGCTTTAGAGCGGGCAAAGATCATGCCCATTGGCCATTTCCCCGTAAATTGCATACCGTCATGCCCCGCCCCACTCGGTAACGTCACCGGCTCTATGCCTTCCTCTACCAAGCTTTCTTTAATCGTTTCTTGGATAACCTCTGCACAAGGTGCAGGAGAAATTCGTTGTAGTTCTTCAATTTCTAAGGTAAGCCCGCGCTCACTCGCTATCTGATCAGCGGCTTTCCTTATTTTCATTTCTGCGTGATCTCTCACATCCTCGTGTACATGTCTAAGGTCGAGTGTCCACTCACTATATCCCGGAATCACATTGGTTCCACCTGGCTTCACTTGGATTTGACCGACTGTAGCTACTAGATCTGGAGTGGATCGAGCAATTTGTTCAATCTCCGCAACAATTAAACTGGCTCCCACCAAGGCATCTCGGCGTTGATTCATAGGCGTTGATCCTGCATGTCCAGCTTCACCTGTACATTTCAAACGAAGCCAACAAGGACCCGCTATGCCACTAACTACACCCGCTGCAACACCTGCTTGTTCGAGTATTTTTCCTTGTTCAATATGTAACTCAATATACGCTCGTACGTTATCTAATGCAGCATCCGTAATGGACTCAGGTTGATATCCTTGTTGTTTCATTGCTTCTTTAATACTGACTCCATCTGCATCCTTCATCTCAAGCTCGTCCATTGTTATGATACCTGCGACTGCCCGGCTTCCAATCATACCTAAGCCAAAGCGAGAACCCTCTTCATCTTTAAACGCCATAACCCTCACCGTATGTGATAGTTCAATCCCTTGTTCATTCAAAGATTCAAGGACTTCAATTCCAGCCAACACACCAAGCGGACCATCAAAGTTTCCTCCATTTGGCACACTATCAACATGCGAGCCAATTAAGATCGTTTCACTCGCTCTCCCTTTCTTCACTCCATACAGATTTCCTACAGCATCGTACCCTGTTTCAAGACCTGCTTCCTCCATAAAAGACCTAACACGTTCGTTCGCTTGTGCTTCAAGATCAGTATAGGAATACCTTGTTACCCCTCCATCATTCGTTGCTCCAATTTCTGCTAATGATAATAGTCGGTTCCAAATACGTTCCCCGTTTACTTTACTCATGTGGTTAATCCCTCTTTTCTAGAAACATAACAAATAATATGAATGTTCACTCTTTCATTAGTTTAACATGGTATAACTCAAATGGATAAAGATGCGATTTTATAACATCTCACTAGCACACAAACGGATTACTAAATAAAAAAACGAATACCCTTAATCTAAGGATATTCGTTCATTCTTACAGATTCGGAGGAAGCTCATCCTCGCGCAGATGCCCTGAGCGACTCACTTTTGTATCCAAGTATTTTTTATTAAACTCCGATACATCACCCCATAGAGGCATTCTTCCTTTAAGCGGAAGTCCAGCATTCTTAAGAGCTTCTACCTTCTTCGGATTATTCGTCATTAAGGTTACAGGCTTTGAACGTAATGTGTGCAGAACCTTGATAACATCATCATAATTCCTAGAATCATCTACGAAACCAAGGGCGTGGTTCGCTTCAACCGTGTCTAAACCTTCTTCCTGTAAGATGTAAGCCATGGCCTTGCTGAACAACCCAATACCTCGTCCTTCATGGTTAGCCAGATAGAATAATGCGCCTGTACCATGCTCGGCAATCATTTTCATTGACTGTTTTAATTGGAAGCCGCAATCACAACGCTTACTGCCAAAAATATCACCCGTGTGACAAATCGAATGCATACGAATAATAGCATCCTCGTCAAAGGCAAAGTCTCCATATGTTAACACACTTGATTGTTGGAATTCGGCCAAATTATCACCAGAGAGCTTTTCAAGCATCCGGTCAAAATCCTCCGTAACCTCCTGACAGTGCAACCAGCAGTACCACTGGAAGGTCACAGTTTCTCCATATAAATTAACGGGAAGCTGAATCGGTCCAACTAAGTAAATGGCCCCTTCCTCGAGTGGAATCATTTGAACCTTTTCTTCTATACTTGATAATCCTCGTCTGCCTATTTGTGTGTCACTCATGAGGGTGGTGCTCCTTTTTGTTGGTTTAGGTTGTCTATAATTAGTATGGTTATCAGAATGTACGTTTATCATACTGTATGTCCTGACACCTGGCTAGTAGACACTTTTTCGAAACCTAGTTTCAACAAAGAAGAGAAGGATGTCTTATACAATACTTACTGTTTGAAAGACAGAAAGATCCTTTAATTGTCTTAACGTCTCGTTTCTTTTATCAAAATCCGTAATTGGAGAATGAATGATAAGCTCGTCAATCTTTAAGCCAGCTAAGCGCTTCTCTAATTCTTTTTCAACCGTTTGGATTGATCCTGCAATGAGCCCTGACTCTTTTTTATCAATCCAATAATTCATTCCAGTTGATTCACCAAATGCTACTGCCCGTTCATAGGAGTTCATATTCAGTGCACGCCCATCATCGACATACACTTTATAACTGTATGGATACTTGTTCATACGCTTTGCTTCTTCATCAGTGTCACAGACGATGATTCCCATTGCCAGCAGGAATTCAGGTTTCTTAGTTCTATGGGTAAATAATCGTTGATAGGTACTTGCTGCTTCTAGAAGCTCTTCCTGGTCTGAATTTATAAAGCTCGCAAAAACATATGATATTCCTTTGGTGGCTGCTAGCTCTGCACTTTTTATACTTCCGCCCAATAAGTAAACATCAGCTAATTATTTTATGATTAACTAGTAAAACGAGAAAAGCAGATGATTATGAATTCATAATCACCTGCTTCTTGAAGAGGAGTACTACTTATTCTTCCTTTTTAAATTGATGATATCCTTTAGTGCCGCGCTCGCTGCTCCTACAGGGCTGGATGCTCCACCTGATACAATGATTTCGCCCATTTCCTGTGTGTTAAAAATGATTCCTTTGTTTGTACCATGAACGGTGGCTAACGGATGATCCTTTATTAACCACTCTGGCTTCACAGATAAAACAAGCTGCTTGGCGTCATGCGTTGCTCTTGCCACTAATCGAATCGCATATCCTTTTTGCGTAGCATCCTCCACGTCCTCTTGTGTCACACTGGTGATTCCTTGAATGGAGACATCGTCTAGATGAAATCCCCCTCCAAACATGCTATTTGCAAGGATAACTAATTTACTCGCACTGTCGAAACCTTCTATATCATGTTCAGGATTGGCTTCAGCAATACCTAATTCTTGAGCTCTTTGAAGCGATTCCGAGAGGGCCACACCCGAATCCATCATATGCGATAGAACAAAGTTACTTGTCCCATTTAGTACAGCTGCAAGCTCTGTAATGGTTGTCCCTGCTAAACAATAATCGGCCATATCGTATGTAGGCAAAGCAGCTGCTACGGCCCCACTGAATTTGATCGTTTTGTTTTTGGACGCAGCCAATCCCATAAGTTCTGTGAAATGATGAAGTAGCGCTCCCTTTGAAACAGTCACTACATCAAGTCCGTCATGTAACGCTTGTTTCATATATGTATAACCAGGTTCTCCATGAGCATGATGAGAAGGGGTACATTCAATTAAGAGATCGCCTGAAAACATAAAATCTGTTTGAAGAGAGATACCTTTCGATTCTGCATAAGCTAATACGCCTCTCGAACCAGACTCATTTTGAAGCAGCCCGTCTAAGTCCAAGCCGTTCTGGTCTTCTAGCAACCCTTCTCGTCCAATCACTCCCACAACCTGTAGATCTAACTGATACCTTGCCTTATATTCAACTTGGTTATTTAGTATAAGCTCTATTAGAGCACAACTTACAGCACCAAAACCACTTAGATAGATCTTCATATGCTCTCCTCTTTTCTTAGTAGAATAAGAAATTAACGATCAACGTATCATTTTACTTGTGCTATTTTGCTTCATCATGGATGATAGACTAAAGAGAGTTCATTATTCAAAAGGAGTTCTACACATGAGTACAACAGTTCCCTCGAATTCGCTTCAGATCCTTCTGCGAGCATCAAAAGAAACGATACCAAAAGCACGTCAGCATCTAAAGGACTGGAAAGAGATCGGAAACCAGATTCCTGATCAAGAAATACGCGAACAAGCAACCTGGACAATTAGTGATAAGACCTTCCACTGTGAAGGCGGCAGCATACTCGGCTTTTTAGCTGGCGAGAACCAGGATGCATATATCAAATTTATGGTCGCTTATCAAAGCATTTGTGATTATTTAGACACGTTATGTGATAAAAACGATCGGCATAACCAGGACGATTTCCGCTCTATTCATCATGCCTTATTAGACAGTTTGAGTCCAGGAGAGCCCTTTTATGATTACTATGAACACCGTCAGCCGTTTGACGACGGAGGGTACTTAAAGAAACTTGTAACGACTTGCCGCGAAACCATTAAAACATTCCCTGGGTTCGCTAACATGCAAGAAGACATGAAAGAAGTATCTCAATTTTATATTGATTTTCAAGTGTATAAGCATGTAGAAAAAAGCCTACGAGAACCACTTTTAATGCACTTCTATGAAACAAACAAACATCTTGCTCCTTCCATGCGTTGGTATGAATTTGCATGTGGGACAGCCTCGACCCTAGGACTATATTGTCTAGCTGCATACGCAGCAAAAGGCATTCGCACAAAAGAGGAGTCGAAACAAATCAAAGAAGCTTATTTTCCATGGCTGCAAGGACTTCATATTATGTTGGATTACTTTATCGACCAAGAAGAAGACCGAGCTGAGGATGAAATGAATTTCACCAATTACTATGAGAACCGGGACGATCTTGTGAACAGAGTGCAACTACTTGATCAGGAAGCGACTTCCAGGTTAAAAAAATTACCTGATGCCTCCTTCCACCTGTTAATCAAACGTGGACTGTATGCCATTTACCTTGCTGATTCTAAAGTGAAGGCAAATCCTCGTATGCAAAAGGATGCGAAAGTCTTACTCAAACTCGGTGGAATGCCAGCAAAATTTTTCTATTATAACAAGTGGATGTTTAAACGCAAGACATAAGAAAAGACGAATCCTCGCGATAGGGGATTCGTCTTTCTGTTTTCTCTTACTCGTTTGGTCCTTCGTAGGCATAACGGCCACGATAAGGTTTTGTAATATATTCGTTTTCTTCTACGATTTTATTTAACATCACATAGAGAGAACTTTCATTATAGATAATATTATTACGCTCTAGCTCAGCGCCAATTTCTTTAGCATTTAAAGAAAGATTAGAATTTTTTAATGTTTTTACAATAAATGGTTCTATAATATCTCGTTTAGCACGTACCGGTCTTTGTTGATCTCTTGGTAGAACTTCCGGTTTAATCTCAGTATAAGAAGACGATTCAGACGTTCCATCACGTAAGTCAAGCTCACGGAGACGCGTATAAATCACGTTAAACTCTTCAGCACTTGCTTTTCGTTCTTCAAAGATTTGTTCCATTCGTTGTTTTAATGCATCTCTCTCGGTGTACAATATGGTTCTATTCTCCCTTCGTTTATCACTTATTATATTTTACCTAAAAAAGATCATAAGAGTAAATATAAAAATAACGAATATGAAATAGAAAAAATAGCCAATAACCAATAAATTGAACAACTAAGAAGATTTTTTTAAGACTAATTGTTTAACGACAAGGCTCGTCCCTTTTTTTGAAACTACCCAATCCGTTGGGATCGTTGGTATAAAAGAGAGGGTATCTTGTAGGATCGTTTCCACAGTTGGTAACACTAAAGGGGATTCAGCTTTATCAACGGATGTATGTACTTTTCTTAAAGCGAATAAAACAGCATTTATCTCAACAACTAACAGTATTTTCTCTTCTTCATTCACAAAAAAGTGCTCCTTCACACCCTCACGTAACTGTTCAATACTTACACATAGATTTGAAAGATACTCTTGGTACTCCCTAATCACTTCGTAAAGAAACGCACTGGCAGTGTCAAAAGATCCTTCATCTCTAGAATAACGTCTCATGAAACTCGCAAACGTCTTCAGAAAATGAGTGTGACCCTTCGCCTCAGCTAATGCCTTTGCAATACAGGAAGCAAATGAAAGAGCTTCTTCCCTCATCATCATTCATTACTCCTTTTTCATGCCCAGTTCATACAAAAAATAGACCTTCTAAGACATTAAGGTCTATGAACATGGCCAAGTGCTCATCCAGGATTCAGCAAATATCCCTGATCCCTTCCTCCTTTTTATCGGTTTATATGAAGGGATTGTTGAGTTATGATTCTTGGATGAACGGAATGGAACGTTGGTTTTCAATTACCTTAATTAATATGTCTGCAATATCTGGTAATAGCCTGACCGTGTGTAAAGAGTGAAGAGGAACCCAGACAACATTCGTTTGATATGGATCTGGTTCACTCGGTAAAGAAGGGGTTTGTTCTGATGCCATCTCACAAAGAAAGAATAACTGAAGTGACGGAATATCACCATAACGGAATGAGGCTTGCTGTGGTAGATATTCGTACACAGTGATAAGCTCGCCAACACTCACATCTATACAGGCTTCTTCCTTCACCTCTCTCTTTACTGCATCCTTTATTGATTCACCAGACTCCACTCCACCACCAGGAAGATTATAATGAATCCCATGTTTATCTTGATATTCGATTAATAAGAGAGCTCGATCATTAACAATGACGGCGCCAGCGCGAGTGCGGAATGAGGTTGGCATGGTGGGGCTCCTTTTCTAATGATGCATGCAAAAATTACTTTGCGAAATTTCATTTGCACATCCTATATAAAAAATACAAACGGGAAATGATCTTATCCAATCAATTACCGTTTGTAATCTATGTTTTGCAATGTTCAGCTTCAATCAATTATCCAACTATACCACCTTTATCTAACAATAGAAAAGTAGGTTCTAAGCTAACACTATACAATGCCACTGTGCAAACGATTAGTATTAAAGATAATTTTTTCATGTTAATCCTCCAATAATTTTAGATTTTTTGGTAAACCGTACGCTTTTCTTAAAAAGTCTAATGAGATTTGAAATTCTTTGTTTTTTTCGAAATATATTGAAATCTCTTCAGCCATCTCGTTGTATTCAAAGGTTAATTGTTGCTCTTTTAATAATTCCAATCCTTCATTCACCATATCTAGATCTTCTTTCTCATACAAACCTCTAGTTATCATACATTTAGCAATGTGTTCTCCTAACCCTAACTCTAAAGACTTCTCTTCCGCTTGATCTAATAATTGCTTAGCCTCAGTCCTTTCTCCAAGCCTATGTAAGGTGTTTGCTAGATTATATGTTGCTTGCGCCATAATAATTGCATTTAAATGGTTACCTTGCTCAAGACACAAACTTAGAAAATATTTTGCTTCTTCTAATTTATTTTGTCTTATTCTATTTAGTCCAATACCTCTTAAAATGATTGCGTGTGTTTCTGGAAATAATTTAGATCTTTCATAAATTAAATTATAATATGATTCTGCTTTAGCATACTGGTTTAATTCAGTAGCAACATATGCTAATATCATATTGCAATTTAAGAATCGTTCCTCATATTTTTTATCAGCATCAAAAATATCCAATGCCCTTTTAATATATTCAACAGCCCTAGTATAGTCATCCATTCTATAATAACAAAAGCCAAGTCTTGAATAGAATTCTCCTTTTTCATAAGGGCTATTAATACAAGGTATATATCTCTCTGCTATATGATAAAGTCTAGTAGCAGAATGATATCTTCTACTATAACACTCAAATTGCGCTGTCATGTAATAGTAAAGATATTTTAGATGTTCATCTGTTGCATCTGCTTCAGCAAATATTTTATCTACATCTTCGTTCGATAATTTTTCATCTAAGTTCCCTCTTATCATAAATTCGTGCCTTAAGCTAACTAATTTATGATGAATTAGTACTTTATCGTTCCTTACCATATTCGTAATAAGTCTATCTGTTACTTCTTTTAACTCGTTTGCTTGTTCAATATCTCTCGCTACGATACAGCTGTACCATTCCACGAGTTTTGCCCCTACAATTTCATGAGGAGTTAACGTTGTTTGCATTATCTCACCTTCTTTCACACTATGTATTATATTCATTCTCATCTTACATTTATATACTTTTAAGGAATTTCCCAACTTAACTTATGATAGTTTTTAGGTATGAGTGCTCTTTTTAGTAATTCGTAAAAAAACCTTACTAACTAAGCTTCTCTATAGCTTTCACAACCTCATCTAAATGTGCGCAATTCGTATCAATATCAGGGTTTACTTGATGTGAACCCATCAGAATCGTTCGCATCCCTAAGCTTTTTGACGGTACGATATCCTTAGTGAGATCGTCACCAATAAAGATTGCTTGTTCAGGACCCACCTTTAATTTTCCCAACCCATACAAGAATATAGCTGGGTCAGGCTTTTTGATCCCTAGCTCACCTGATGTGACGATGACATCCATATATGAAGTGATACCTAGTGAGTCGATTTTATTTCGTTGGTAGATGTCGCGACCGTTTGTGATAATCCCCATGTTGTATTGCCTCTACTTTAATTGGTTTAGCATACGCGTCAAGCCAGGAAAAGCCACACTCGCCTTTTAAAATGGACATTAAATGACCAGAAACGTTTCTCTTGCTTTTTATTTAGTATAGGGGGTAAACTATCTGCATAGATATTAGTTTAAGGGGTGAACTAGTTTGAACAAGCCTAAGCTTTCTGAGGCCATTACGCTTTTTTCTGAAATCTTATCCTATGGACAGCAGACGCTTTTTAAAGAGATCTCGTCAAAAAACCTTAAAGTACTCTCTGTTGAGCAAATTGATTTACTGAGTCTTCTTGCTTCAAGAGGTCCTTTGAACTCCACTCAAATTGCTTCGTTTCAAGGGTTGCATAAAAGTGCGATCTCTACACGTCTGAAGAAATTAGAAGAACTTGGGTTAATTACTCTGAGAAAGTCCGATGAGGATTTCAGAGTGAAATTTGCCGAGTTAACGATTGAAGGAGAAGCAGAAATACAAACATGCCAAGAATTGATGCTCGAATACTTTGGGAACCTCTTTAGTGACTTTAAAGAGGAGGATTTAACATACTTTATCAAGATGCTGGGACTGGTAAAGGATCGATTATTAACAGAGAACCCAGATCAAAAATAACGATTTAGGTGAGGAGAACGAATGAAAACCATCTTACGCTTTAAATGGGGAGTAGCCGCCGCACTTCTTGTGCTAGCTGTCTTATTATTTATCACTGCACCTCCACTTGCTGATTTAGTTGAGGAAAAAGGGTCTGTACAGCTGGACGATTCATATAGCTCCAGTCAGGCTGCGGCTATTCTTGATGCAGCAGGGGAAAATGAACAAACGATTAGTGTTGTCGTTGAGTTTGACGATACGTTATCGGGGAATGAAGATGCTGTTCAATCTTTAATCGATAACATCGAGGAACAGTCATTTGATGCGCCAATTGAAGTGTTATCACTTTTTGAATCAGATGAAATCCGTGATCAAGTGGTGTCTGAGGATGAGAGTGTTGCCTTGATCCCTATTACGATTGACGGAACAAATGATGACGTCATTACAATTGGAGATGAACTAACTGATCTATCGATTGAGAATGGCAATGTCTATGTCACTGGAGAAGCACTTTTAAACCATGATGTGGACGTCACATCACAAGAAGGCCTAGCAAAAACAGAGCTGATTACTGTGATTCTGATCTTTGTTCTCTTGCTTATTGTCTTTAGAGCCGTTGTCACGCCACTTGTCCCTTTGCTATCAGTCGGAATTACATATGTGATCAGTCAATCAATTGTTTCTTTTTTAGCAGACTGGTTTGATTTTCCGATCTCCAATTATACACAAATCTTTTTAGTGGCTGTTCTGTTTGGAATTGGAACAGATTATTGTATCTTACTACTCAGTCGCTATAAAGAGGAATTGGCTGCTGGTCATGATACGCAAACGGCAATCCTAAACACGTATCGTACAGCCGGAAAAACGTTGTTCTTTAGTGGATTAGCTGTATTTATCGGATTCGCAGCCATTGGATTTGCAGACTTTACTATCTATCAATCAGCTGTTGGTGTCGCTGTTGGTATTGCTGTATTACTACTTGTTTTATATACGTTTGTCCCATTTTTAATGGCGGTCTTAAAGCAGAAGTTATTCTGGCCATCTAAAAAAGTGGGATCGCATGCGGATAATAAACTATGGGGATGGTTAGGCAAACTGTCAATCTTCAGACCAGTGGTCTCCCTTATGATTGTAGCTGTGATTACGATTCCTTTTATCTTCATTTATAATGATGAAATTTCGTTTAATAACGTAGATGAAATTAGTGCAGATGCGGACTCTGTAAAAGGTCTACGAGTCATTGAATCTGGATTTGGAATTGGAAATGCGCTTCCGGTTCAGGTTGTTATCAATAGTGAAGAGGACCTTGTAACTCCAAACATTCTTGCCAACATCGAAGCCTTATCACGATTTGTTGCAGGGATGGATGAGGTTGATAAAGTAATCGGGATTACTCGCCCGGCTGGAGAAGAGCTTGAGGATCTGTACGTAGATCATCAGCTAGCTCAGCTCGGAGAAGGACTGGATGAAGCTGTAGATGGCACAGACCAGCTTGAGGATGGATTAACTCAAGTTTCTGACCAATTACGCCAGATTAGCGAACAGGTCTCAGGAAGCACTGGAGAGCAGTCGAACGGCTCGTTAACGGAGGCTGCAACTGGGCTTGATCAACTCAACGAACAAATTGGTGGAATCTCTCAGCAGCTTCAACAAACACAGGACGTACAAACGGCCGCTGCTCAGTTAGCTGGTATTCAAGAAGGTCTTACACAAGTAAGCACAGGTTTATCAAATGGTGCTGCAGAGCTTGAAGGAGCAAGTGCACAAGTAGGTGAGCTTTCCGGAGGATTGGTTCAACTAGCTGATGCTGTAGATGATATTTCAGATGGAGTAGCAGAGCTTCGAAATGGTTTAGAGGAATCTGCGACATTCGCAAATGAAGTTGCTTCTGCAGATTATGTTCGTGGCACAGGCGTCTACATTCCAGATGAGCTACTTACAAATGAGGACTTTGAAGAGGTCATTGACATGTATACCTTCTCAGATCGCAAGGGACTGACACTTGATGTGAATCTCAAAGCCGATCCGTACTCTATTGAAGGAATTGACGCAACACGAGAAGTCAAAGAAGCGGTTGCCCAGTTTGTACAGGGGACTCCTCTAGAAGATATGCAGATTGAGTTTGCTGGTGTATCGAGTATTAACAGTGACTTAGAAGAAATCTCGTCGGCTGACTTTACTCGTACAGTCACAATCATTATGGTTGGGCTCTTCATCACATTGATGATTTTGCTTCGCTCATGGACACAGCCGATCGTTATTATCGCTGGTCTATTGCTCGCTTACTATACCTCTCTTGGCATTGCCGAGCTTGTGTTTGTACACATCATGGGGTATGCAGGATTAAGCTGGGCTGTTCCATTCTTTGGATTTGTGATGCTTGTTGCCCTTGGGGTGGATTACTCGATCTTCTTATTCGACCGCTATCAGGAGGAAAAGAAGTTGGGTGTACGTGAAGGGTTAATGAAGTCGATGGTGAAAATGGGTTCTGTTATTATCACTGCTGCGATCATTCTCTCTGGAACGTTTGGAGCCATGATGCCGTCTGGTGTGTTATCACTTATGCAAATCGGAACGGTTGTTGTAAGTGGATTGATGCTGTTTGGGCTAGTGATCCTTCCACTGTTCATCCCGGCTGTTATTAGCTTAGGAGAAACGAAAGACAAAAACACAGAATAAAAATGAAGAAACCAGTGAGCGCATGGCTCACTGGTTTTTTAGAATGTGGAAAATGCGCTAAACGCTAATATGACAAGAAGGATATACCCAACGAAAAATAAAATCATTAAACTCTGTAGAATGATACTAATAATAGCTAATACTTTTGTTACTCCCTTAATACGTGCATAGCTAGGATGATCCACATCTTTCATCCATTTTAACGCAATAATTGATAGAATAAATCCAACGATCGCTATAGGCATGGTGCCTACAACCATGATCAGAGCTCCAAGCACGGTTGTGCTTTGTTGTTGCTCTGTTAAAGGAGAAACCGGACCATCATACCTCGTGACTTCTTGTGTTTCTACGTCTTCATATTCGGACATGTGCGATAACTTCCTTTTTCAATTAATTTGAGTTTTGAATATAAAAATAAGCAACAACAACGAATGCTGCAATGATAGCTAATATGATAAGTGTACAGCCACATCCCATGCCTCCGCCTCTACGTCGGTATCCACCACCATATCGGTCGTCGCCATAGCCACGATTCCCTCCAAACATACCCCCTCTTGAGCTTTTACTACTACTTCCAGTTGTAATTCGCTTTGTGCCTCTGGAGGATGGACGTGAAGATGGACGCCGACTGGATGACCCTCGACTTGACGAGCCTCGACTTGACGAGCCTCGACTCGAAGAACCCCTACTTGAACCTCTACTTGATGAACCTCTGCCTGATGACCTTCTCGACATGCTCCTCACCTCAATGAATTCATTTTTTGCGTGTTTCCTCACTTTGTTTTATTCACCAATATTTTCTTTTCAAACCTCTTTTTAAATTCTCTTATTAAGTAGTACGTGTGAATGCGTTGATTGGTTTCAAAAAATGGTGAATGAAATGGATAGAGAGGTAGAATTGAGAGGAGTTACAATTGGTAGATGGCTGGGGACTGGTTGGTTAATCGAGTTTGAATGCCTTGTAAGCGGGTTGCTCTTTTTTCGCGCGACTTTCTTCACTTCGTGCGCGACCTGCCCCTTTTTTGCGCGACTTTCTTCACCTTGCGCGCGGCCCTCCATCTTTTCGCGCGACTTTATTTATCCATGAGCGCGCCTATACAAAAAAAGCCCGCATCAGCGGACTCCCTTAGTTGATTGACGTTCAATCAGTTTCGGTTCATAGATAATGGATTCAATTGGTTCTGGTTGTGGCAGCCTTTGATTTTCAATTAATTGGATGATCATTTCTGCTGCTTTTTCTCCCATTGCAAGCTTGGGATGTTGAATGGTTGTGAGCTTAACTTCTGTTGCCGTTGCTAGATTTGAGTCATCAAACCCAACGATCGATATGTCATCAGGCACACTCAATTCGTGCGAACGAAGGACATCTAATAGATCCACAACAAGCTGGTCGTTGTAGGCAACAAGACCTGTTGGTTTAATCGCACGCTCTTTTAGAATGCGTTCTAGTTCAGCCTTTGGTTTGTCTTTCTTTTCTTCTGAATCATAATCGATGATATTATCCGGTGAAATTGGAAGCTGGTGGGCTCTATGTGCTTTAATATAGCCTTTTTTTCGTTTGGCCCCTTGACGGTCATCCGTTTTGAAAAAGCCTAAGATATCTGAATGACCTTGTTTAATTAAATGCTCGGTTTGCAGATAGCCACCCTTTTCATCATCCAAAATGAGACAAAGCGGATCAAGCTCATCATAAAATGCATTAATCATCACATATGGAATGTTAGCGCGTTCAAGACTGAAGTAATAATTAATATTTGGATTCGAGCGAGCACTTTTGGTTGGCTCGATGATGGCCGCATCTACTCCCAATGATAATATGCTTTCAAGCACTTTTTTCTCGGTTTCTACATTATTATTCGTACTGTATAAGCTAACCTGGTACCCTTTTTCTGCTAAGTACGGTTCTGCCCCACGAATAATGAGAGGGAAAATATAATCCGAGATATAGGTGGTGATGATCGCAATATTTTTGGGACTGTTTACAGTTAATTTCTCAATGGTTCGATCGGCACAGTATGTACCAGAACCTTGAGAGCGGTAAAGCCAACCATCCTTTACTAAGTCCCCTATGGCAATTCGGACCGTGTGACGGCTTACGCCAAACTCCTTCATAAACATACTCTCTGATCCTATTTTTTTATGAGGAATATAGGTGCCATCAAGAATACGTGACTTTACCACTTCTATAATTTTGCTATACTTTGTCTGCATATGGTTGACCTCAATTCTCTGATCACTTATACGAATAGGCTACCATACTTTGTTGATCGGAACAATTCGCTTATCTGCTGAATCTAAAGGCTAGCTCATTCCACTTCAGTTCATTCTCAATGCCTTGGATGGTTGTATGCTCGTTAATGACAACCGCCTCAATTCCAACAAGCTTTGCCCAATCGAGTAATTGCTCTGGTGAGATCTTATACGACATGACCGTATGATGCGCGCCACCAGCATGAATCCAGGCTTCGGCTGAGGTTTCAAGTGAAGGCTTTGGCTTCCAAAGTACCTTAGCCACAGGAAGTAACGGAGTCTCGTGCTCTGATGCCACAGCCGTTACTTCATTAATAACCAAACGGAATCGGTCACCTAAATGAATGAGAGATGCGACAAGCGCTTCACCTTCAATGCTGTCAAACACCATACGTGCTGGATCAGATTTTCCTCCAATGGATAGAGGGTGGACTTCAATCTTTGGTTTGCCTGAAGCGATTGTTGGACATACCTCAAGCATATGGGAACCGAGAATCATCTCGTTTCCTTCTTCAAAATGATAGGTGTAATCCTCCATGAACGATGTTTGTTCATTGTCTGCCATTAGCTTCATCAAACGCACGAGAGCAGCTGTTTTCCAATCTCCTTCTCCTCCAAATCCATAGCCTTGCTGCATTAATCGTTGAACAGCTAAACCTGGAAGCTGACTTAACCCGTGCAATGTATCAAAGTTTGTTGTAAAGCCTCCGAAGTTTCCGTCCTCCAGAAAACGTTTTAAACCAAGTTCAATACGTGCCTGCTCCTTAATAGCTTGTTTATCAGCACTCGGATCAATTTCGTATTCCTGCTCATACACTTCATATAACTGCTCAACCTCATCATCTGTAACAGATTCCACTACTTTAACAAGATCTCCAATGCCGTACCCTTGTACGGACCAGCCAAACGTTAGTTGAGCCTCAACCTTGTCTCCTTCTGTTACGGCTACCTCGTTCATGTTATCTCCAAAGCGAGCAATACGAATCGATTTGCTTTGAATGGCAGCTGCAGTTGTTTTCATCCACGTACCCATTCTCTCCTGAACGCGTTCATCAGCCCAATATCCTGCGATCACTTTTCGTGGGAGCTTCATTCTTGCACCTATAAAGCCAAATTCACGATCACCATGAGCAGATTGATTTAAATTCATGAAGTCCATATCAATGGAATCCCACGGGATCTCTCGGTTAAATTGAGTGTGCAGGTGAAGAAGCGGCTTCGTTAACAAGTTTAGTCCAGCAATCCACATTTTTGCTGGAGAAAATGTATGCATCCATGCAATGATTCCTCCACATGTATCGTCTGCATTCGCGTCCGCACAAAGCTTAGTAATACCTTCAGGATTTGTTGCGACCTCTTTTAGTTTAATGGTAAAAGATATCGCCTTACTTCCGTTTAGTGCTTCGACCATTTGCCTGGTGTGATCCTGAACCTCTTGAATCGCTTCCTCTCCGTATAGATGCTGACTCCCTGTCACAAACCAGTACTCAATCGTTTTTTGCTGTTTCATCTTGTTTTCCTCCTCAGTTATTTGTAGGTGTAGGTGCTGAGTCATTCTTGGCCTTTAAAGCTTTTAATCGTTTCATCACATCGTTCTCTCCACGACCAAAGTAATCATGAAGCGTTGAGTACTCTTCATAAAGCTTGGCATAGGTAGAGACGTTCTCAGGAATTGGTTTAAACGTCTCTTCACGTACCTGACTCATGGACGTTGCAGCATCTGTTATTGAGTCATACCCTCCATAAGCTGCTCCAGCTGCCACTGCTGCGAACATTGCAGCTCCGAGCGCAGGTGTTTGTGAAGCTGCGCTAACCTTAATTTCAACATTTGTTACATCTGCATAGATCTGCATGAGCAATTTATTCTTCTGTGGTAGCCCGCCGCATGCGTACACTTCGTTTATTTCAATTCCATTTGATTGAAAGGCATCGATAATTTTCTTTGTCCCAAAAGCTGTGGACTCGAGCAATGTTCGGTAAATCTCTTCTGGTTTTGAATGGAGAGTTAACCCTACGATTAATCCACTTAACTCCGTATCTACAAGAACCGACCGATTCCCATTCCACCAGTCAAGCGCGAGCAAGCCTGTTTCTCCAGGGGCGTATGCTGCTGCTTTTTCTTCCAGATAAGCGTGGATATTCATTCCTGCTTCCTTCGCTGCTTTTTCAACTTGTTCGGACACCCCATGTCGCACAAACCAAGCGAAAATATCTCCGACCGCTGATTGACCGGCTTCATAACCAAAGTATCCAGGGATAATTCCGTCCTCAACAACACCGCACATGCCTTCCACTTCTTTTTCTTCTTCACCAAGTACAACATGGCAGATGGACGTTCCCATTGCCATAACCAGCTTACCTGGAGTAACAACGCCAACACCTGGTGCTGCGGCATGCGCATCCACATTCCCTACTGCAACAGCTGTCCCTGGCACTAAGCCCATTTGCGCAGCCATATTCTCCGTTAGTCCACCCGCTCTTGTACCAAGTGGAACAATTTCTCCTCGAAGTTTAGTAGATGCCACCTTTTCCATGCGCGGATCAAGCGCTTTAAAAAAGTCCTCACTCGGAAAGCCATCCTGCTTATGCCATATCGCTTTGTATCCAGCTGTGCAGCTGTTACGGACAATTGAACCTGTCATTTGTGCGATGACCCAATCCGTAGCTTCAAGGAACAAGTCAGCCTCCTCATACATCTCTGGGTCTTCATTTAATACTTGCCAGATCTTTGCAATCATCCATTCAGATGAGATCTTCCCTCCGTAGCGTGCAAGGAAGGCTTCCCCGCGCTCCTCAGCAATCCGATTGATCTCATTTGCTTCATCCTGTGCTGCGTGATGCTTCCATAGCTTTAACCAGCTATGAGGACGGTCCTTTAGTTCCTCTATTAAACAAAGGGGTGTTCCTGCCTCGTCAACTGGAAGCATTGTACACGCAGTAAAATCAATACCTACACCAATCACATCTTCCGCACTCACCCCAGCTTGCTTTAATACAGCAGGCACAGAAGTTGTTAATACCTCGATATAGTCGCTTGGGTGCTGAAGCGCCCATTCTGATTCAAGTGGTTGATTGGTTGAAGGCAGCGTGCGATCAATGACCCCGTGACGATATGGAGTCACATGTTCACTCACTTCTGTTCCGTCTACTACATTCACTAATACAGCTCGTCCTGACTCCGTTCCAAAATCCAATCCAATTGTATACGTACTCATTGGTTTGCCTCCTTTAGTTTCGTTGTCCATAGTAAGCGTCTTTTCCATGCTTTCTGAGAAAATGTTTATCTAAAAGGTCCTGCTGCATATGAGTGGCATGTGGGTTAAGAGCGAGTGTGTTCGTTGCCATTTTTGCTGTTTCTTCTAACACCACTGCATTGTGCAAAGCTTCCATCGCATTCTTTCCCCAGGCAAATGGAGCGTGCGCATGGACAAGCACACCAGGCATATGGTCATAGCGTTTTTCTGCAAATGTCTCGACAATGACATTACCCGTCTCAGCTTCATAGGCACCCTTTATTTCTGCTTCTGTCATCGGTCTCGTGCATGGAATCTCTCCGTAAAAATAGTCTGCATGAGTGGTTCCAAACGCTGGAATTCCCCTCCCTGCCTGGGCCCAGCTAGTCGCATGAGGAGAATGAGTATGCACGATCCCACCAATTTCAGGGAAGGCGCGATACAACACTATATGGGTAGGTGTATCCGATGAAGGATTCAATTCACCCTCCACCACATGACCCATTAGATCAACAACAACTAAGTCTTCCTTCTTTAATACGTCATACTCAACGCCACTTGGTTTAATCACCACCAGTCCACTTTCGCGATCAATTCCACTCACGTTCCCCCATGTGAATGTAACCATGCCATGCTTTGGCAGTGCCAAATTAGCATCGAGTACTTGTTGTTTCAAATCATTCAGCATTCTCTTTCTCCTCCTATCCTTATACGTACAAGTGAGTCTAATAAGAAGCGATTACGACCGCTTCTTATTCATAATGTCAAAAGCTACTGCCGCTAATAAAACGAGACCTTTGATCGCTTGTTGCCAATCGATGCCCCATCCAAGAATGGACATTCCATTATTCATGACACCCATTACAAGTCCACCAATAACCGCACCAATGATCGATCCAACACCACCATATGCGGATGCACCTCCGATAAAACTTGCCGCAATCGCATCAAGCTCAAACAAGTTTCCTGCTCGAGGCGTGGCCGCATTAAGTCTGGCCGCAAAGATCAAACCTGACAGGGCTGCGAGCACTCCCATATTCACAAACACCATAAAGGTGACACGCTTTGTTTTTATACCAGATAGAGAGGCTGCCTTCTCGTTGCCACCTACTGCATAGATGTGACGACCGATAACTGTCTTTTTCATAACAAAAGAATAAAAGGCAATAAGTACAATCAAGAGAATAAGAATATTCGGGATTCCACGATAATCCGCTAGAATATACGTAAAAACTCCAATGACC
Source organism: Alkalihalobacillus sp. NPDC127517 (assembly GCF_050276055.1). NCBI lineage: Bacteria > Bacillati > Bacillota > Bacilli > Caryophanales > Bacillaceae > Alkalihalobacillus > Alkalihalobacillus sp. NPDC127517. The sequence goes on from NZ_JBNNQX010000001.1 coordinate 241,819, forward strand.
GCTGCCATCCCAACTACTTTTAGAAGAAACAAAGATCTGGGAAGCGTCTCAAACCCATTCTTTATTTGTTTTCTTCTTGCTCGTACTTCAAGAAAGACAAGTATACCAATCAAGACGATTCCGATTACCAGTGATAACAAGTGAATAGTAGAACCATTAAACACATCTGGTAGGAATCCAGCACTTAATTGTTGAAAAGCTGGAGGAAAAGGAGCAATGGATTGTCCTTGAAGCATAATTAATGTAATCCCCCGGAAGATTAACATTCCGGCAAGCGTTACGATAAAGGCAGGTATTTTCACATAAGCAACCCAAAATCCTTGCCATGCCCCAACTATCGCACCCATCAACAAACAAAGAATAACGGTAAAGAAAGGATCCATATTCATTTGAATCATCAGAATTGCAGACAATGCACCGATAAACGCTGCAATTGAGCCAACAGAGAGATCTATATGTCCTGTGATGATGACTAATACCATACCAATAGCTAGAATGAGAATGTAGCTATTTTGCAAGATTAGATTTGTAATATTCAAAGGCTGTAAAAGAACGCCGTCTGTTAGAATTTGAAACAGCAGCATAATAAGAAGCAACGCAAAGGTCATACTATATTGCCTTATATTAGTTTGGACGATCTTCAGAAATGTCTTCATGGAAAGCCACCTCCCGTGTCATCAGCCTCATTAAATCCTCCTGGTTTAAATATTCTCCTTGAACCTCACCAGTGATTCTTCCTTTATTCATGGCATATACTCGACTACACATTCCGATTAACTCTGGTAACTCCGAGGAAATGATGAGAATTCCCTTCCCTTTTTGAGCTAGTTCTTGAATGATCGTATAAATCTCATATTTTGCTCCCACATCAATGCCTCGTGTCGGTTCATCTAGTATTAAAACGTCCGGATCAGAAAGAATCCATTTACTTAAAACGACCTTCTGTTGATTCCCACCACTCAAATTTCCTGTTTCCTGTTGGATGGAAGGTGTTTTGATGTTCATTTTCTTTCGATAGTCTTCTGCCACTTTTACTTCTTCTGTTCCATTAATCAGGGTTTTGTTAGACAATTTGTTTAAGCTTGCGAGCGAAATGTTCTCTTTTACATCGTTCATTAAAATGAGGCCATATGATTTCCGATCCTCTGTTGCATAGGCTAATCCCGATTGAATGGCTTCACTGACTGAAGAAAAAGAAGTAGGTTCGTTGTTTAAAAGGAGCTCGCCACTTATCTTGGACCCGTACGATCCACCAAACAGACTCATGGCGAGTTCCGTACGCCCCGCCCCCATTAATCCTGCAATGCCAACAATTTCCCCTCTCTTCACATGAAACGAAGCATCAAAGATGATCTGACGTTCACGCTGAATCGGATGAAAAACATTCCAATCCCTAACCTCTAGAATGGTTTCACCAGGTGCCCCTGAGTACTCAGGGTAACGGCTCGAAAGACTTCTTCCCACCATTCCGCGAATGATTCGATCCTCATTCACTTCATCTTTTTTCACATCAAGTGTTTCTATGGTTTGCCCATCGCGAATAATGGTCACTTGATCGGCAATTTGTTTAATTTCATTTAACTTGTGTGAAATAATAATCGAGGTAATTCCTTCTTGCTTAAGCTCGAGCAGAAGCCTTAATAAGTTTTGGCTATCTGTTTCATTAAGCGAAGCGGTCGGTTCATCTAAAATGAGAAGCCGAACGTCCTTTGCTAGAGCTTTGGCAATCTCCACTAACTGTTGCTTCCCGACACCAATATGCTTAATCTTGGTCTGTACGGGTTCTAGCAGGTTCACTCGTTTAAGCAGCTCTTCAGCTACCTTACTTGTTAAATCCCAATCAATTAATCCGTAACGACCGCGCTCATTTCCTAGAAAGATATTTTCAGAGATTGAAAGCTCGGAGATAAGAGCCAGCTCTTGGTGGATGATCGCAATCCCTTTTTCCTCACTCTGTCTTACGTCCTTAAACTGGCAAGGCTCGTCTTGAAAATAAATGTCACCCTCATAGCTTCCGTGCGCATAGACACCACTTAATACTTTCATTAATGTCGACTTACCTGCTCCGTTCTCACCACATAAGGCGTGAATATCACCTTGTTTCACTTGGAGATTCACATGATCAAGTGCTTTTACACCAGGAAACTGCTTAGTGATATTCTTCATATCTAGAAGAATGTTGGACATGTCCCTCTCTCCCTTTTCTGAGTGAGCGGTTCTACTTTGCTAGAACCGCTCAACGAGTAGGTGTTAATTAAGCTGGTCTTCTGTGTAATAGTCACTTTCAATTAGAATTTCTTCGTAGTTATCGATATCTACTACAACAGGGGACTCCAAGAATGATGGGACAACCTTTACATTGTTGTCGTACGTATCAGTGTCATTTACCTCAGGTTCCTCATTGTTCAGAACGGACTCAGTCATCTCGACCGCTTTCTCAGCTAAGACCCTTGTATCTTTAAACACGGTCATTGACTGTTCGCCAGCAATGATGGCATTAACGGATGGGATATCTGCATCTTGACCTGTAATAATTGGCATATCATCTGATGTGTATCCTACGCTTTTTAAGGAAGCAAGAACGCCTATACTTAGAAGATCTGCCGGTGCTAAAACAGCGTGTAATTCTTCACCCCCACCATAATTTGAGCTTAATAGATTATCCATTCGACTTTGGGCTGTTGCGCCGTCCCATCGTAAAATAGAAATTTGGTTAAAATCAGTTTGCCCACTGCCCACAACTAATTTCCCTTCATCTAAATATGGTTGAAGCACAGACATGGCACCATTAAAGAAGAAATGAGCATTGTTGTCATCAGGTGAACCTGCAAACAATTCAATGTTAAAAGGACCTGCTTCATTCTCTAAATCGAGCTGGTCAACAATGTACTGACCTTGCATAACGCCAACCTCAAAATTATCAAAGGTTGCATAGTAATCAACATGCTCGGAATTCATGATTAACCGGTCATATGAAATCACTGGGATTTCTTCTGCATTAGCGCTTTCGAGTACACTTGTAAGTGCTTCTCCATCAACTGCAGCAATAACTAAAGCATCCACGCCTAACGTAATCATGTTCTCAATTTGAGATACTTGGTTTTCAACAACATCCTCAGCATACTGAAGCTCGGTTTTATACCCTAATTCTTCAAAGTAGCTGACCATGTTGTCCCCATCTGCAATCCAGCGCTCTGAAGATTGCGTGGGCATGGAAATACCAACCGTTAATTCTTCTTCACCACCACCGTCTCCACCAGAGCTTCCCTCAGAACATGCAGTTACCATAAGTCCACCGACTACAACTAACCCTACTAAGCCCAGCTTTTTCATAAAAACTCATCCCCCTAATTGGTTATCCTCAAAATGATAGCGCTATCATTTATACGGACGTTATCGACTTCATTTTCGATCGGATCGGTTCTTAATTAAACTAGTACGTACAACTAATATAAATCGATTAGGCAAAAATTACAATAATATCACCTAACTTTTTTTCGACATGTCTCCAAAAACAAGCTTAATCAAGAGATTTTATGAAGGGGTAGAGAAAGTTATTCCATTGTCGCTGTAGAAAAAACCCAATGAATCTGTAGCCTGACAGATTCATTGGGCCTCTCACATATAGTTCTTCGATCTTTTGCTTACACATTAAGCGTATTTTCTGTATTCTTTCCTCTTTTATCTTTGATCTCACCTATAAGGGTAAAGGCCACACATGCAATTCCGGCCAGAATAAATATGGCGGAGATTGGGTTTGTGAAGAAATCAGCTGCATTTCCTGATGTCATGAGCGCTCTTCTCATATACGTTTCGAGTAATGGTCCAAGAATAAATCCGAGGATCATTGGAGCTATCGGAAAGCCGTTTCGAACAAGGAAAAAACCAATCACTCCAAAGAAAATCATTACCCACATATCAAAGATTGAACTGTTAGTTGTGTATGCGCCGACAATGGTTAATACAAGAATAATTGGAAATAGATAATGCTTTGGTACGGTTAATACACGTGTAAACCACTTCATGGCAAAGAGCTGATAAAGGAGAACGAAGATTAGTGCTACAAAAAAGGCGATAAAGACGACATTAACAATGTGTGGATTACTAGTGAAAAAGAGTGGTCCTGGCTGAAGCCCGTGAATCATAAATCCCCCAAGCAAAATGGCGGTAACCGTATCACCTGGAATCCCTAAAGACAACATTGGAATAAGTGAACCACCTACACTCGCAGAGTTTGATGATTCTGATGCATAAATGCCTTCAGGTGCCCCTTTTCCAAATTGGTTAGCATTTTTTGATGCCTGCTTCGCTTGAGCGTAGGCCACAAGGTTTGATGTTCCACTACCAAGACCAGGTAGGATCCCAAATGCAATACCTATGGCGGAAGATCGTAGCAGGTTCCAGCCATTCTTTATAATTTCCTTCAGCGAAAAAGCAAAGCCCTTTGCATTGAAGTTAATTTTTTGACTCTGAGAATCTCCTAAAATTTCAATCATGATCTGCGAGATGGCAAAAAGACCCATGATTAAAGGTAGTAATTCAACTCCGCCTTTAAGCTCAAGAATACCTAAAGTGTAGCGTTGCAGACCGTCAATTGGAGCAAATCCGACAAGGCCAGCTGCCAGACCCAGAAAACCAGCCGTAATTCCTTTTAGCATACTCCCTTTAGATAAGACGGCCACGAGTGATAAGGCAAAGAAGATAAGGGCAAAGAATTCAAACGGTCCCATTTTTACGGCAAGTCGTGAAATCACTGGAGAAATCGTGATGAGCGCGATAAAACTGAGGGCTCCTCCAATTAAGGATGCCATCACTCCAATCCCTAGTGCTCGTAAGGGTTCCCCACTTTTAGACATAGGAAATGCATCAAATGTTGTCGCAATGGAAGAAGGCGTACCAGGAATCCCTAATAGAGTAGAAGCCACAAGCCCACCAGATACACCTCCTAAGTGAAGGCATATTAAAAAGGCAATGCCAGGCACAGGATCCATGCCAAACGTAAACGGAACAAATAGGGCCATTCCCATTGTTGAGGTAAGACCCGGAATGGTTCCAAAGATAAGGCCAATTAACACTCCTAGTGCCATAAGAAGGATCACAAAAGGAGTTAATGTTTCAGATAAACTTTGGATTAATACATCCATTTTGCTCCTCCTTTACAGAAAACCTGAGGGTAAGATGACATTTAGAAGGGTAGAAAATACAACATAAATGATAACGGTTACAATTGTGCTGCTTATAAGACTTTTTATAATTGTCGTTTTGTTCTTCTCTTTCGTTAAATACCAAGTCAGAAAAGTCAGAAATAAAAAAGTACTAATGAGGTAACCCAAGAAATTGAAAACAATCGCGTAAATCACAAGTGCAATAAAACTCACAATCATCCGTTTACTATTATCGTTTAACTTAAACGTTACTTTCTTGGCTGATTCGTTTTTGTACAAAATGAGACCAACTCCACATCCGATCAAACCGATTGAAACAATTTGAGGTAACAGTTTCGGACCAGGGTCATCTACCAGCATCAAGAAAGACATGTTTAACGTATTTAAAAACATCAGTAGACCTACTAGAGTTATGGTTATTCCCATCAAACGTTCTTGTGTAAGATTCATCCCGATCACGCCTTATCATTGATTATCTGAAAAAAGTTCATCAGCGATGAGTTGTGCTTTTTCTAGCTCTTCTTTAGCAAATTGAGTCGCTTCTTCTGAATTCATTAATGTGTGCGTTTGAAAAGTTTTTTGTAATTCATCCAGGTATTCTTCATCTTGTGCCAGCTTTTCAGTCGCTTCATTCCACTGTTCAACAATCTCAGGCGGCATGTCACCTGGACCATACAATGAATGAACAATCGGAAACTGTACATCATATCCTTGTTCAACTGTTGTCTGTAGCTCAGGCGCAAGTTCATCCCGCTCAGCCGCAAGTACTCCTAGTGCTCTAAAGTCACCAGACTCAATATAATTCAACACATTCCCGACCCCGGTAACAGCCACATCGATTTGCCCACCTAAGAGTCCGGTCATCCGGTCCGATTCACTTCCTACATCAAGAATTTTGATTTCAGATCCTGATTCAATTCCAAGAAGCTCCCCCATAAAGTGAGTGGTCCCACCTATTTGTGAACCATATATGACTTCATTTGGATGATCCTTAGCAAAGGTGACTAAATCATCGAGTGTCTCGTATGGAGAATTTGCACTTACTACAAATACTTGATTAACGGAAGAGAATGTACCGATCGCCGTTAATTCCTCGGTACTATACTCAAGCTGCCCAACTGCATGACCCGTGTGAAGCGCCTGATGATTAAAAAGAAGACTGTATCCAGCCTTATCAGAGGCTCGAACGTTTTCAAAAGCGAGAGCACCACCAGCTGTGGCCTGGTTCACCACAACCATGTCTTCTCCTAGGTATTTAGGTAGATGCTTTGCCATGACTCGGGCTGCAGTATCCGTTTGCCCACCTGGACTTGCTGGTACGTAAATTTCAATTGTTTGATTTGGATAGTTGGCGATATCAGCCTCTGTTGCCTGTTTCCCTTCAGAAGAGGAACAGGCAGCGAGGAACAGAAGACCCATTCCAAGTACTGCCACACCCCCGTGCTTCCGCATGAGTTTCCCTCCCTATCCTCTTGTTTGGGATGTTCTGTCCTGTAGTTGGTGTACAGAGACATCACCCCAGCTTAAATCAGGAACTCGATACTTCTCAATCTTATTCCAATCTAGATCTACACCGATTCCGGCAATCTTTCTGTCTGGTAGACGGAGGAATCCATTCTCGTACTGAATTTTGTCCGTGACAATATCATCAATATATAGCTCTGGACCTGTTGGGTCAGATGTATAATTCAAATGTGGGAGAGCGCTTCCAAAGTGAGCCATTGCAGATGTTCCAATTGAAAGCTCTTGCGTCGTTCCAATTAGGACGCTTTTTCCAGCCACTTCAGCCGCATACGCTGCTTTTCTAGCTGCTGTCAGCCCACCGATAAACACTGGAGCAATATTAAAGATATCAACGGAATCCTTTTTAATCATTTCATATTGCTGTCTTGGGCTCCATACGTGTTCACTTACAGGAAACTCACATTGAAGTCTAAAGTGACTTAACCCTTCAAAGTCATTCCAGAACGCTGGACTTTCTACCAATTCAAAGTGATATTTAGAAAGACGTTTGGTGGCTCTGAGCGCATCCTTCCAATCTAGCAAATGGCTAAAATCTAAGGATTTGATTGTTACTTTGCCAGCAAATTCAGAATAGACACGATCCAGGAAGGCTTCGTCTGCATCTACGTTTTTCCCAACATAAAGGCGGAACGTATCAAATCCTTGTTCAAGTCTGTTTCTTACAATGTCAATGTTCTCATCCACTTCATCCATAAAACGATGGCGGAAAATAGGATAGCACACTTTAATTTTCTCACGTTGGCGTCCGCCTAATAGATCAGACATGGACACTCCTAAGAATTTTGAACACACATCATACAGAGCGGTATCTACACCGTTTCGGATAAAGCTCCCTTTTTCATAATAATAAAGCGCTTGCGGGAAATTCAGATCAAGCTCACGATTGATATCTGCTGTATCAAACGGATTTTTACCAATCAAAATGGAATCAAGTGTAGCTTCTAGATCTTTCATATCTACTGAATAACGAGGAAGATGAGAAAAATCGGACATTTCGCCGATTCCCACCGCTCCTTCATCTGTCTCCAGCTGCACAATTACGTGTTTATTCACAAATCCAGTATGGCGTGGAACCCCAACTGCAGTAAGCTTTACTTTTGAAATCTTCATTATATATCCCCCTCATTTATCCTTTGATAAAAACGGTTTTTACTTCTGTAAAGAATTCAATGGCAGCTGTTCCTTGCTCACGAGAGTGCGAGCTTGATTGCTTCATTCCACCAAATGGTGCTTGCAGTTCAACTCCAGCACTTTCCGCATTAATACGGACAAGTCCTGCATCAATATCTTCGATGAATGTCATCATCCGAGCTATGTTTGTTGTAAAGATCGATGCACTTAAACCAAATTTCGTATCGTTTGCCACTTCAATCGCTTGTTCTAGACCATCAACTTTAATTAAAGCTAGGACCGGTCCAAAAATCTCTTCTTGAGCGATACTCATCTTTGTATCGACTTCACCAAAGATTGCAGGCTCTACATAATACCCGTCTCCTAGCTCTCCATCCTCTAGGCGACGACCTCCAAAAAGAAGATTCGCTCCTTCTTCCTTCCCTTTCTCAATGTAAGAAAGTACAGTATCAAGCTGCCCTTTACTGACACTTGGTCCCATCCATGTATCAGAGTCGAGCCCGTCCCCTACTTTTAATTCACTCACTTTTGCGACTAATTTATCTTTAAATGTTTCATAGACTGCTTGATCGACAATGACACGGCTTGTGGCTGTACACTTTTGTCCTGTTGATTTCAGTCCTCCACTTATCGTTGCATCTACGGCCAAATCCAAGTCCGCATCATCTGCTACGATAACAGGATTTTTTCCACCCATTTCAAGCTGGTACTTTCCGCCTCTGGCAAGAACAGCTTGGCCTACCTGCTGCCCAACACCGTCTGAACCCGTGAATGTAACGCCATCTACTTGCTTGTGATCAGCAAGTCCTTGACCAATAATGGCACCCGAGCCAGTAATATAGTTTACGACTCCTTCAGGAAATCCAGCTTCAGCAAAGCATTCTACAACTTTAGCTGCTGTAATAGAAGCCTCTGATGCTGGTTTAAGAACGACCGTGTTCCCATAGATTAATGCTGGCGCCATCTTCCAAATCGGAATCGCTACCGGGAAGTTCCAAGGCGTAATGACACCTACAACGCCAAGCGCCTTACGTGTTGTAAACATAAAGGCGTCAGCATCGGTTGAAGGAATGACATCTCCAACCTTACGCAACCCCTCACCAGCATAATACCTTAGAATCGCTACTCCACGAGCAGTTTCGCCTTTTGCCTCTGGAAGAGTTTTACCCATTTCTTTGGTCATAACCTCAGCTACTTCATCTGTTCTTGCTTCAAGGATATCAGCGACTTTATACAAATACGCGCCACGCGCAGCACCGGTTAGCTTACGCCAAGTCTTTAGAGCCATTGCAGCTGATTGTACGGCTTGATTCAGATCCTCCGCCGTTGATTTTTGGAACCGCCCGACCACTTCATTTGCACGAGCCGGATTCACACTTTCTCCAACTTCTCCGGACGACCCTTGTACCCACTCACCATTAATAAAATTGCTGTACGTTACTGCTTCTGACATGTTCCACACCATCCTTTATGAATTTTGAGTTGTTTTTAAACCCCATGTTTCAAGTAATGCTTCGACTTCTGCATGATCCGATTCATTTAAGGCTGCAACAGGCTCACGTGTTTTACCAGCCGTTAAACCAACTGCTTCCATCGCCTCTTTAATTACAACCACATTATTCCCGTTATTATATTTGGCACGTAAGTCTTCAAATGGAAGCACATGCTCCCATACATCCCAAGCTGCTTCTGTATTATTCGCTCTAAGCGCCTCTAGCAACTCAAATGATTTACTAGGCAGAATGTTGACTAATCCTGAAGTAAAGCCAACCGCTCCTGCATTCCAGTAGTAAGGCGCCCACTTTTCAGCTGTTCCACAAATCCAAGCAACGTTATGTGAGACCGGTACTTCACGTACAAGTTTCGTAAAGCGTGGCAAGTCATTGATTGCATATTTCACACCAACAAGTTTGTCGAGAGACGCAAGTTCCTTTAAGACATCATCTGATACATTAGGATCTTTAAAATAAACAATTGCTGGCAAATCAACTTGCTCAATGATGGAGCGGAAGTAATTAGCTGCTCCTTTAGAAGTAATATACGGATGGACAGGCATATGAATCATAATCGCATCTGCACCCGCATCTTTGGCGAAGTTTCCAAGTTCCACGGCCGTTGGTACAGCATATCCAACACCAGCAACAACGAGTGCTCGACCATTTACATACTCCACGACTCTCCTGGTCTCTTCTTTTGCTTCTTCAATTGATAAAGCGTAGAACTCACTTGTGTTTCCACATGGCACAACGACTTCAAGTTTATTCTCCATTAAGAACTCAATATTTTCCTTAACCCCATCCCAGTTCACGCTAAAATCATCATGAAAAGCAGTAATTGGAATCGCAGAAATCGTCTCTAACTTTTTGGCGAATGCTGTATAATCCATGTCGTCCTCCTTTTGTATGCGTTATCATTTTATTTAATAGAAGCAAAGCCCCTATTGTTCCTTTTGATGAGACAGAATAAATTCTGTTGTTCGTAAAATATGCTGCTTCATTAATTTCTCAGCAAGATCTCCATCTCGACTTTTAATAGCTTGAAAAATCGCTGAATGCTCTTCATATCCCTCTATAATTTCTTTCTGATAGGAAAGAGCACGTTTTCGGAAGGCTTGGTCAAATGCTTTCACGTTGTTTAGCATGTTCTTAATCATTGCATTCTCTGCATAGTGTACAATCATCTCGTGAAAGGCTGTATTGTGCTGCACTAACGCTTCTGCATCCTCGTCTTCTTTTAGTTCCTTCATTGTGTTAATTTGTTCCTCTAACAACGCTAGCTCTGAGTCCTTCATTTTCATAGCAGCTAATCGACAACAAAGTCCTTCAATTGATGCACGGAGCAATAGAATTTCCTCAATTGACGTATTGGCGTATTCTGATACATAGGTTCCTTTTCGCGGAATGGTCTGGACAAAGCCTTCATTTCCAAGAATCCGAAAAGCCTCTTTAATCGGTGTTGTGCTAATACCCATTAACTGAGATAGCTCACGTTCTTTTAAATGATCTCCAGGCAAAAAGTATCCACTAACAATCGCCTCTTTGATTTTTTCTACCGCAATTTCGCGTAAGGATTTAACACTTTCAACTCCTGAACTAAAAAAGTCCGCGGTATCCATCTGCTTTTTCATGATGACTCCTCCAATGATATCTGATATATCAAATACTATCGACGAAGTCTGCACCTGTCAACGTCTTATAAATATCTTATTTAGCTAAGAAATAATAAATCTATCTGATATATCAGATATTATATTTATCATAGTTCTGTTCATAAGGTGTGTCAATACATAAACAAAAAAGATTATGCGCTTACACTGAATCACCTTTTCGCTTATAGTGAAGGAAGTTGTATTAAAAGGAGTGGCAACATGACGTTCTTACTTATTTTTACCGGTCTCATCTGTTTCATTGGACTTATTGTTACGATTGTTTATGTCAATATAGTCGACCAGAATTACAGTAGTGAAAAAAGCTTTCGAAACCTGTCCTGGATTTATCTATTGCTCATTCCTATTTCGATACTGATAGTTATTGGATTGGCTTATTTGTTTTTGTCTTAACGAAAATATAAAGCTGAAAGTATCACAATGGCGCTCCGGGAAAAATTCAAGGCAGCAGATATACCTATTTTAAGTCCTGTATCCGTTTTAAAGCACATGTACAGGACTTTTTAGTATGCATAAATATCTTTCCCTTTAATTCACCTAATATGGTCAGTTGCTTTCCTATGTATGTTACCCTTCCTGAGAATTATTAAGGTAGCACCACACACTCTAAACATAATACATAAAAAGGATGATCCTACACTTATCTTTCACTTGAGTTAAACATAGAATTTTATGTATTCTATATCTCCATTTTTTCAAAAAATTTATAGTGAAATATTTTCATTTCTGGTCGGTATATTTTTAGGTAGAATATCTAATGAACTAGAGGAGAAAAGATATGGGATTATTCAAAAATAAAGGACTTTCGTTTAAGATTAACGCTTTAGTGTTATCACTGCTAGTTGTTTTTGGAAGTGTATTGGGTCTAGTTGTATATAAATTGGTTACTGACGGAATAAAAGAAATGGCCTTAGAAAAGGCTCATTCAGATCTTTTGTTATCTTTCTATGCCATTGACAAAGAGATTTCAGGAAATTGGCAAATTATAGATGGAAACCTTTATAAGGGAGAAACGGTCCTGAATGATAACTTTGAATTAGTTGATCAAATCGCCGAGATGACTGGAGGTACTGTCACTATTTTTCAAGATGATACTAGAGTTGCAACGAATGTTGAAGTGAATGGAGAGCGGGCTGTTTCAACACAAGCTTCAAATGAAGTTGTACAAGCTGTACTTAAAGATGGAGACACCTATTTCGGAGAGGCCGATGTGGCAGGAGTGATGACACAAACTGCTTACAAACCGATTCTAAATCAAGATGAAGAAATTATAGGGATGTGGTATACAGGAGTTTCTCAACGATTAGTAGATCAGACCATCTCGTCAATACTATCTACTTTGAGCATACTTGTCGTATCAGGCGTTGTACTTGCTACACTTTTTGTAATCGGGTTTACAGCTCGATTAAAAAGAAGATTGAATCAAGTTGGTCATGCACTAGAAAATGCTGGTCAAGGCACACTTACAATTTCACTTCAAGATTCTGTTAATGATGAAGTTGGTCAATTATCTACGTATTATGAACAAATGAGGCTTAATCTTAGTGCGCTTGTTAAGGATGTAGTAATTAAATCCGAACAAATAGCCTCTTCTTCTAACCAGTTATCAGCGGGAGCGGACCAAACGAACCAAGCTGCCGAGGAAATTACACAGGTCATTCAAGAAGTGGCCGCTGGTTCAGAGATCCAAATGAGGCAGACTCACCAGGCTACAAGTTCTGCTGAGAATATCGAACAAAGAGTTCAATCCATACAAGACCTCGTAAGTGACGTAGATCATAGTTCTAAACGAACGAACGAAAAAGCAGAGAATGGACTTAAGATCGTAAATGATAGCTTATCACAAATGAAATTAATAGAAACTAAGATGGGTGAAGTTTCAACTGTCATTGAACAATTGGGAAGTCAGTCTACAGAGATTAGCAAGATGATTTTATTAGTTACCGAAGTTGCAGAGCAAACTAGCTTGTTGGCTTTAAACGCATCAATAGAGGCAGCACGAGCTGGAGAACAAGGAAAAGGATTCGCTGTTGTTGCTTCTGAAGTAAGGAAACTAGCTGAAAGATCTCAAGTAACTGCTAGCCATATTAAACAACTGACAGAACGCATTAACAGTCAAATAAACCTTTCCATTCAAACATTTAGTGACGTAACTACAGCAGTGAATGGTGGTATGAGTTTAGTAGATCGCGCAGGTATTGAATTCACTGAAATTACTGGATCTGTAAATAAAGTTTCCATTCAAATAGATGAGGTTTCTCAATCATTTGTATATGTTAAAGAACACATAGCAGATATGGTCGATAAAATCGAAGTCGCATCAAAATTAGCTACCGATGCAGCTAGCCATTCACAACAAGTTGCAGCAGCAACTGAAGAGCAGAGTGCTTCAATGGAGGAAGTTGCGAGTGCGTCAACTTATTTAACTAATATTGCAGGAGACTTACAAAACTCTGTGAATAAATTTAAACTTTAGAATTCATACGAACATATAACGTAAGCAGATGATAAAAAATAAAAGCAGCGACGGATTACTTATACCGAAGCTGCTTTTTAGTGCTTCTATATATGAAGTGACAATTTGTTTTCTGTTTATTTATTTTGATACAATCGAATAATTTTCTCCATATGGATCGTCATTTGTTCTTGTGCATGAGTCATTAGGGTACTTAAATGCACTTGTTGATTTTCTTTTACCGTGTCTGCAATTGTACTTACTGCTGTTAATGAGATTTCTGTGTTCACGTTAATCTTCCGAATACCATAATCAATTGCTTTTAATACTTGATCTTCTGGCGTGCCAGATCCACCGTGTAAGACTAATGGAATCTGAACCTTCTCTGCAATTTCCTCAAGCAAATCAAATTGAAGCTTCGGCTCTCCTTTGTACATTCCGTGAACCGTTCCAATCGAAGCAGCAAGGAAATCGACACCTGTTTCTGAGACAAAACGAGCAGCCTCAGTTGGATCCGTTAAGCGCCCATCTCCCTCTTCTTCATCTGAAAAATCTCCCTTTTCCATTGAACCAATCTCCGCTTCTACATGAACGCCATGAGCATGTGCGAGCTCGACCACTTCCTTAGTTAATCGAATATTTTCTTCTAATGAATGAGGCGAACCATCAAACATCACCGACGAAAATCCAGCGCGAATGGCTCGCATTATCGTGTCCAGTTCATAACTATGGTCTAAATGAAGAGAAACAGGAACGGATGCAAGCTCTGCAGATTTCAGTGTAAATGCCGCAAACGCTTCCAAATTCATGTAGTCTTTATACCGCTCTCCGTATGCAATTAATACCCCTTGATCTGCTTGTTCTGCTGCTCGAATGGCCGCTTGAACTGTTTCCGCGTTGTAACAATTGAAAGCAGCAATAGCCGCGTTTTCTTTCTCCGCTTTTGCTAATAGCTCTTTAGTTGAAACATACATAATAACCCCTCCAATGATGTAGTTTTATTACAATAATCCTTATGGTAACGCTATATTCGACATAATTCAACTTATTTTATGTAGTAAAACAAACAAAAACTCTTGTGTAAGCGATTTTACTGTAGTAATATTACTACGAAGCCGGAGGTGATGTTGCGTTGTCCAGTTTTCAACAACGTATTGAACAAAAAAAGAATTCCATTACCGCATCAGAACAAAAAATTATTCATCAACTAAATCAGCATGATAAACCATTCTTACTTTCGATGAATGAGTTATCTCTACTAAGTAATGTGAGTGAACCAAGTGTGGTGCGATTATATCGTAAGCTCGGGTATGCTAGTTACCAAGAATTAAAGGTTGCTCTGGCTCAGGAATTAGCTGAATCAAAAACAACCACATCCGAATCAAATGACATACAGGCTGGTGATCACGCAGATATTGTGTTTGATAAAATTTCAGATCAAATTTCAACTGCGCTTACAATGACAAAGGATGCCATGAACGTATCTACAATTGAAGAGGCCGTCTTCGCTCTTCAGCAGGCAAAACGGTTGTATTTCTTTGGACAAGGTCTATCAGGAACCATTGCTGAAGACGGTGCACACAAATTTATGCGCTTAGGTGAAACGACTCTTTCTGTAAAAGATCCTCACTATCAAGCGATATATGCGAGCCATATGAATGACCAGGATGTCGTTATCGCTATTTCGCACTCAGGTGAAACCGTTGACATTATTGATGTCGTTGAGATAGCTAAAAGCAACGGAGCTCAGGTTATTGTTATTACTTCCAATCGAAACACAACACTTGCAAGTCTTGCAACGTATCTTCTACTCACTCAAGCAGCAGAAACAAGCAAGCGGCCGGATGCCATGGTTTCAAGGATTGTGCAGCTCACGTTAATTGATACGATGTATACACGACTAGTTGCGTTAGGTGGCGAAAAGCTCTCAGGTCGGGTTAACCAATCTAGACTTGCCGTCACACGCATGAAAAAATAAATCAAACCTTGAAAAACGCTCTACTACAACATGATTATACGAACTTGGGGTGAAGAATGATGTTATCAGGAACTGGATTAATTATTGGCTTTATCGTTGCTTTGATTGTGTTATTTCTATTAATTATTAAATTTAAATGGGACGCTTTTATCTCATTATTAGTTGTTGCAATTGGGATTGGACTCGTATCCTCTATTCCAACGAAAGAAGTTCCAACAGTGATTGCCGATGGGTTCGGTGGAACCTTAACTGGCGTCGGGATCTTAATTGGTCTTGGAATTATATTTGGTCAATTGCTAGCTTCATCCGGGGCTATTGAAAAGATCGCAGACTCCATTATTCGTTCTTTTGGAGTGAAGCGCTCTCCTGTGGCTCTATCAGCTACGTCAACGATTGTTGCGATTCCCGTCTTTTTTGATGCCGCATTCATTATCTTAAACAAGCTGATTCAAAGCTTATCGATTAAAACAAAGATTTCCATTGCAACTTTTGTAGCGATTCTATCAATTGGACTGATCGTATCTCATAGTTTAATTATTCCAACACCAGGTCCACTGATTGTTGCGGATCAAACAAACTCTGATATTGGTTTATTCTTCATCTACGGTTTACTAGTGGCGATTCCCGCTACATTAGTTGGTGGTGTTTTATACGGACGTTTTATAGGTAAGCGCATACCTACCGGGAATCGTTTAGATGATGTCAATGATGATATAGAATTAGTCGACAAGAAAGCGCCTTCTAAATCAATTCCTGCATGGCTTGCTTTTGGAATGTTAGCTCTTCCCATCGTCTTAATTCTTTCAAACACGGTGATGAACTTAGCATTTTCTAGTAACCCTGATCATGCCCTTCCTACATTCTTTGCTTTAATTGGAGATAAAAACATTGCTTTACTGATTAGTGTAATCGTTGCCACCTTTGTGCTTAAACCATATTTGGTAGAGGACATAAAGTCAGTGATGACACAAGCGTTTAATTCATCTGGAATGGTTCTTTTAATTACAGGTGCAGGTGGAGCTTTTGGTAAGGTCGTTCAAGAAACAGGAATTGGTGATTTAATCATTGATATGATGCAAGGGCTTAATCTTCCAGCATTACTACTTGCGTTTTTATTCGCACAGATTTTACGTGCCTCTCTTGGAAGCGCAACCGTTGCGTTAGTCACAACATCAACGATACTTGGACCGATGGCTGCTGACCTTGGTGCCTCACCGGTTCTACTCGGTCTTGCCATTTGTGCAGGAGGAATTGGATTATCTCTACCAAATGATTCTGGTTTCTGGGTAGTTAGTAAGTTCGGCCGCTTATCAATGGTCGAAACCTTACGTGTATGGAGCTTAGGAGGATTACTTGCAGGGATTACCGCACTTGGTTTTGTTTACTTCCTATCATTATTCCAATCCTTTTTACCAGGATTGTAGATTGTAAGATTTTGAACGAGAGAGAAAGAGAAAGAGAAATATATTTTTTTAAAAAAAGGATGGAGATCTATATGAACAAACGCGTTGGATTTATTGGACTAGGTATTATGGGAAGCCCGATGGCACGGAATTTACTTCAAAAAGGATTCCAAGTAACGGTTTTTGACTTAAATCAAACTGCTGTTGATCAATTAGTAACTGAAGGCGCAACACCTGCCACTTCAGGTAAGGACGTTGCCCAAAACAGCGACTGCGTTATTACGATGTTACCTAAAGGCGAACATGTTCGAATGGCTGTATTTGGCGAGAACGGTGTGATGGAGGGTGCATCAAAAGGCTTAGTGATTGTCGATATGAGTTCGGTTTCTCCTGTGGACTCGAAAGAAATGGCGATTCTCGCTGCAGCAAAAGGTGTTCATTTCCTAGATGCCCCTGTAAGCGGCGGCGAACCTAAAGCGATTGATGGAACCCTCGCTATCATGGTTGGTGGTGAAGAAGCCCAGTTTGGAGAAGTGAAACCTGTGCTAGAAGCGATGGGTTCAGACATTGTATTAGTTGGAGACAGCGGATGTGGAACAACGGCCAAACTCGCAAACCAAATTATTGTAAACTTAAATATTGCAGCTGTCTCGGAGGCACTAACACTTGCCTCTAAAGCTGGCATTGATATTGATAAAATGTACCAGGCTATCCGTGGAGGACTTGCTGGAAGTACCGTGATGGATGCGAAGATTCCAATGATCCTGGATCGTAACTTTAAAGCGGGCGGAAGAGTGGACATTAACTTAAAGGATCTGACAAATGTGATGAATACCGCGCATGAATTGTCCGTGCCACTGCCATTATCAAGTCAACTACTTGAGATTTTCCATTCGTTAAAAGCAGATGGAAAGGAAGCCTTGGATCACGCCAGTATTGTTCAGCATTATGAGAAGATGGCAAACGTAACTGTAGAAAGAAAGGAGCAATAATCATGCAAAACCTAAAAGCTTCAGAACGATTAGATCAGATTCCTTCGATTAATAGAGAGGTTGTTCAAGACCTTTTATCAAAAGAACTTGCGAATTCCGCGTATAAAATTGTTGTACTTGATGATGATCCTACTGGGATCCAGACGGTACACGGAGTGTCGGTTTATACTGATTGGACAAAAAGCTCCATTCAAGCTGGATTTCGCGAACAGAATCGAATCTTCTTCCTACTGACAAATTCACGTGGATTCACTTCCGCAGAAACAACAAAGGCTCATACTGAGATTGCAGAAAGAGTACAAGCTGTTTCAGAAGAGGAAAACGTCCCTTATGTACTGATTAGTCGAGGAGATTCTACGCTTCGTGGGCACTACCCACTCGAGACCAATACGTTAAAAGATTCAATTGAAGCCGCCTCATCTACTCGTTTTGATGGAGAAGTCATCATCCCCTTCTTTAAGGAAGGAGGCCGTCTAACAATCGATAACGTTCATTACGTTCAGTACGGAGACGAGCTCGTACCTGCCGGAGAAACCGAATTTGCGAAAGATCGTACATTTGGCTTCCACTCTTCTCATCTTGGAGAATGGGTCGAAGAAAAAACAAAAGGCGAATTCAAGAAGGAAGATTCGATCTACATCACGCTTGAGACATTACGAGCCAATGATGTTGAAGCAGTGAAACATCAACTGCTTGCTGCAACCAATTTTCAAAAAATCATTGTCAATGCAGTAGATTATGTAGATGTTGAAGTCTTTGTTACCGCCTTCCTCCAAGCATTAAAAGAAGGTAAGCAATTTCTATGCCGGAGCGCCTCTGCCTTAACAAAGGTGATTGGAGGAGTCGCTGATAAAGCACTATTAACACGCGAAGAATTAATTACAGAAGAGACAAACCATGGCGGGCTCATTGTTGTGGGATCTCACGTTCAAAAAACAACCGAGCAATTGAATGAACTAACTGCGAGCGGACTAGTGGAAGCCATTGAATTTGACGTCCACCTCGTACTGAATGAGGATGCATTTGCCAAGGAAGTTCAGCGAGTAAGGACAACAATTGAACAATTGATTAACTCAGGAAAATCAGTGGTCTATTACACTCGCCGCGAGCGACTAGACCTTGGTGATAACCGTCAAGAAGAAGAGTTACAGCTTGCTGTGAAAATCTCCGATGCTGTTACTAGCATCGTCAGCGACCTAACCGTCCAACCGAATTACATCGTCGCAAAAGGTGGCATCACATCTAGCAGCGTTGGTACAGTTGGACTATCCGTGAAACGCGCAAAAGTCGCTGGTCAAATCAAACCAGGTATTCCTGTATGGAAAACTGGTCCAGAGAGCAAGTTCCCAGGATGTGCATACATCGTGTTTCCTGGAAATGTTGGACAAGCTGAGACCCTTAAAGAAGCAGTGGAAGTGTTGGAAGGAAAATAATGTGAGGAATGAGTAGAACCGCGGGGAGACCGCGGTTCTTTTTTATGTGGAGAGTGGTGTTGGAGAGGCGATTCGGAGGAATTTGCTCTGATTTTGACTCTATCACATCGATCCGAGGGCCTATCGCTTCAATCTTCCCTCTATCACATCGATCCGAGGGCTATCGCTTCAATCTTCCCTCTATCACATCGATCCGGGGGCCTATCGCTTCAATCTTCCTTCTATCACATCGATCCGAGGGCCTATCGCTTCAATCTTTCCTCTATCCCATGGATCCGAGGGCCTATCGCTTCAATCTCCCCTCTATCACATCGATCCGAGAGCCCATCGCTTCAATCTTCCCTCTATCCCATCGATCCGAGGGCCTATCGCTTCAATCTCCCCTCTATCACATCACTCCCCACGTCAACCTAATCCCCAAAAAACCACCGCCTCCTCCAGAGACAGTGGTTTCAATCTTATAACGTTCGTTCTTCTTCTAAATAACGCATCAGCTGACGAGCCCAAATTCTGTATCCTAAATCATTTGGATGCAAACCGTCCGCTAATGTCTGCTCAAGGGTTAATCCTTCTTCTTCAAAATCAATTAACATCGCGCCATACATATCTGCGTAGTTCCAGCCTTGGCTGAGGATATAGTCTTCCGTACTTTCAAGATACTCTTGATAATTTAGTCCGATATCATTGTAATCTGTATCAAGCTTTGTTGTAGCCGGGTTTGGTGATGTGAGCAGGATTTTGCTTGTTGGTAGTGCTTGCTCAATCTGCTCGACTGCTAACTGAATGGACTCATTTGTATTTTTTAATGGTTCATTTTTTCTATGGCTATTTAAGATGGAACTTTCAATAATGATAAAATTAGGTTCTTCCTCAATCATTTGCTCGAAGCTTCCGTTATCAAGCAGGTTCTGTATCGTCGCTCCGTTTACTCCGTAATTACTAATTTTACTTTTTTCTAGTACTGCTTGAGTTTGTTGAATGGATTGTAGCATGAGACTCGGCCAGTTCTTCGAGGTCGAGCTTGCCCCTTTTCCATTTGTCACGCTGCTTCCTATTACTGCAATTTGAACGTGATCATGGGTTAATGCCCAGTAGTGTAAATAATCTAAATAACTAACTTCCCCATTCTCAGGATTCAATTGGTCTATTTTTTCTGCTAATTCTTCATCGTCTGCTGCAACTGCCTGCCCGTCTAAATTTTGAATAATATTAAGAATGAGAAGAGATAGTCCAGCAAAAGCAAGTAACGCAATACCGATTCGTTTCAAGCTGACGCCCCCTTAACACATAGTTTCACATGATTATACCACAGTCCCCCACGATAATTCGGTTAAAGCTTTGTAAAGATTGGGTTTTTTCATTAAAATAAACGTTTGTTTAACGATCATTTATCCCTCTCCCAAAGCGTTTTCCCTCTTTGGTAATCTTGGTGCATTTGTTCTTCTGGTACCATACTTCCACCTGTAGCCCAAACTAAATGTGTAGCGTTGGAAAAGTTAGGTGGTGAATGGTCCTTCTGCAGCTGAATCATCCCTGCTAGTCCTGCAACAGCCGATGGCTCAAGCTGAATCTTCTCTGTATCTACTAATAACGTTTGCAGCTTATAAAGCATTGTATCCTCCACCGTCATGATACCTGAGATGAGCGGCTCCATCAGCTTACCAACAAACCCCGAGGCTCGTCCAACAGCTAGCCCATCAGCAATCGTTTGATTGTCAATTCCAAAGTCTTGCACAGATACGCGGTCATGGTATCCCGTCATCATTCCGAGCACCATACACGGAGAATGTGTCGGTTCAACAAAAAAGCAATGGACATTTTCGCCAAACTCCCGCTTTAATCCATACGTGACGCCACCTGGCCCCCCGCCTACTCCACATGGTAGGTAGACGATTAAAGGACACGCCGCACTCACTTCAATCCCTTGTTCTCTGAGCTGACCCGCAAGTCGCTTCGCCGCTGTTGCGTAGCCAACAAAAAGGGTGGTTGAATTCTCATCGTCTACAAAATGCATATGTGGATCAGCTTCTGCCTGTTTTCTTCCTTCTTCCACCGCTTTGCTATAGTCTGAAGTGTATTCAATCACCTCTACACCTTTGGACCGAAGTAGATCTTTTTTCCACTGCTTTGCATCTGCTGACATATGAACCGTAACCTGAAACCCAAGTTTCGCTCCCATGACACCAATACTTAGCCCTAAGTTCCCAGTAGAACCAACAGCTATTTTGTAAGTAGAGAAAAAAGAACGGAATGATTCACTCGCCAGTATTGAGTAATCATCTGATTCCTCCAGCAGTCCATGTTGAATCGCTAGTGTTTCTGCGTGCACTAATACTTCATAAATTCCACCACGTGCTTTAATGGATCCTGAAATCGGGAGTTGGTGGTCGCATTTAAGCCAGAGCTTACCGGGAATTTCTAAAGAAAAGCGTTTTTCAATTTCTTGCTCAGCAAACGTCATTCGTTGAATAGGCGATTCAATGAACCCTTGATTTGCTTTTGTATCAGGAAATGTTTTTGCTAAAAATGGAGCAAATCGCCTTAAGCGTTGCTCTGCTTCTTCTATAGTAAAATGGATTGGCTCTTCATTCGTATTGTTTTCGTTAAACCATGTTATAGGCTTTGTTTTTATTAATTGCTGCAGTTGAGGAAATTCCTTTTTCCATTGTTCTAACTCTTTACCTAAAATCACACGACTCATCTAATCAACCTCCATTATAAAACTGAAACCATTCCTACCTACATACAGTATATAGGTAGAACTCATCTAAAGAGAAGGAAGTGGTTTTGTGAGAAAATTAATCATTAGCCTTTGTATACTTGGCATTGCCTTGACCGGTTGTTCTGGTAGTGAACTAGTAGCTGCAAAGTTATCTGATGTTCCTTCAGAGATTGAAGACAAAGTTGATCTGACTCGAAATTTACAGCTTATTTACGGGAAAGATCGTAACCAGCCTTATGTAATTTATCAACCTGAGTCCCAACAAGAAGTTGACTATACTGTTGAAACGACCGACGATACGTACATCCTAAAATTAACGGAAACGTCCGAGCAAGCTCCCGAAGATTCACTGCAAGTTTTTCAGATCAATACAAGTGATACAGACACCATTAGTATTTATATAAAGGATGTAGAAACCGCAATCGATGTCTTAGTACCTTAACGCAAAATAAGAGCATCCCAACACGCGGAATGCTCTTATTTTTAGTTATCAATCACAACTTGTCCTTCATAACGTTCTTCTGTTTCCTTGGCCTTTGCCACGTGTAATCTTGGATTACGAATGATAATCGCCAGGATAAAGGATAGTAAGCAAAGTCCTGCAATGATCATAAATGTTGGGACAAATCCACCCATCATCGTGAATATCATGGATCCTGCAAGAGCCCCAATTCCAAAGCCTTGATAAATGACACCGTAGTTACGGCTTTGGTTTTTCATGCCAAAGTAATCGGAGACAATCGCCGGGAAAATCGTAATGTTGCCACCAAAGCTGAAGGCAATCACTGCCACACAAGCAAAGAATAATCCAAAGTTTAGCTCGGCAAAGCTTAGGACGGCAACAGCAAGTGCCGTCATTAGTAGTGTTCCTGCAATGATGTGCATACGTTCCATTTTATCTGAAAGGGCACCGAGCACAACGCGACCTGTTGTGTTGAAGATCGCTACTAATGCAACGGCGTTAGCCGCCGTTTCTGGACTAAGCCCTGCAAGACTTTCCCCTGCGTCCTTTACAACACCAATTAAATACAATCCACTCATGCATGCTGTGAAGAAGATAATAAAAAGCATATAAGACTGTTTTGTTTTTAACATGTCTTTTACGGTATAGTCTTTTAACTGTTTATCGCTCGCTACAGCCGCTGCAGCTTTTGCTTCTTTTACAAAGAAAGCTCCACCAACAATTAAAACAAGCGCACATAATCCCCAAAGTAAAAAGGTTTGCGTGACACCAAATGATGCTAGAAACGCACCATTTACATATCGGAACAAAAAGCTACCTGTTCCAAAGGCTCCAACTGAAATCCCAGATATAAGTCCTTTGCGTTCAGGAAACCACTTAATTAAATTTGATAAGGACGAAATATAAGCCGTACCGTTCGCAAATCCAACAACAACCCCTGCAAGAATGTAAAGCATCCAAAGTGATGAGACAAACGAGCTTAAGATCAGCCCAAAACCAAGGGTGAGCCCTGAGAAGATTAAAAGCTTCCGTATACCGATCTTCTCTTGAATTTTGCTTGAGAATAATGTTGCAAAAGCCAAGGCAAAGCTTGTAATGGAAAACGTAACAGTCACTGCATTTAAGTTCCAGCCATTTAATTCGGCTAATGGTTGATTAAATAAACTCCAAGTGTAAATTGTTCCTAGTCCCATTTGTACGAGAACGGTTCCAAAAATGATCCATAGTCGGTTAGTCTTTGTTGTAGTCATTCTACGCCCCTCTTTTCATCCGATAGTAACATGATCTCTCTACCTAAAGTCTAGCACCGGATGAATAGGGCGTACGCAGATTGGAATGAACTGCATAAAGCGAAGCATGAATGGTTTCTATAATCGCATCAACTGTTTGAATTCTTTTGCCTTCCCACGACTTACAGGAATCTCTGCTTTGAATTGATTGAATTTTAGAAGATACGTATTGTGAAACCATGGCACAATTTCATGGATTTTTGTGATATTCACGGAATATGAACGGTGACAGCGATAAAACAAATCGTCTGGCATCTCCGTTTGAAAAACAGAGATTGTTGATGGGACTGAATACATCTCATCCTTTGTATAGATAAGAGTTTGCTTCTCATTGGCTTCCGCATAGTAAATATCCTCTACAGGAATGACATAAATCTTATCGTCTTTCCAGCCATTGATTCGTTGGATCACATTAGTTGGGATCTGTTTTGCACCCTGCTCAATTCCCTTTAGAAAATGAGTTTCCAGCTTTGACAGCATCGCTGCTACACGTTTTTCACTATATGGTTTTAAGATGTAGTCAAAGGCTTCAAGTTCAAATGCTTTCGCTGCATGCTCCTTATAGGCTGTTGTAAAAATGATCGCTGGTTTCGTTTCAAATTTGCTAATATGACCAGCGAGCATCATGCCATCAAGAGAGGGGATATTAATATCTAGAAAAATGGCATCCGGTTCATGGTCCTGCAAATACTTCAGCACCTCGATGCCATCTTCAAAACAAGCCAGGACTTCAATTTGACTATGTGTTTCAATTAAGTACTGCAGCTCTTTTTGAGCAGGAATTTCGTCTTCTACGATAATTGCTTTCATTTGATATCCTTCCTTTTTGCTACATCAAAATAGATTAACGTGCCAGGATTTTGCCTACGAATCACTAAGCCTTCCCCATAGATCAGCTTCACTCGCTGATGCACGTTCGCAAGGCCAATCGATTTAGCTGAAACCTTGTCCGCATAAAGCTGGTCAATCACTTCTTGATTAATTCCAACCCCTGTATCCATCACAGTCATTCGTACCGTTTCTCCTAGATCCTTCACACGGATGGTGACTTCTCCTTGCTGTTTTCCTTTTTGTACCCCATGATTAATGGCATTTTCAACTAACGGTTGAATTAATAAGCTAGGAATTCGAACATCAACCGGATCAATGTCATAGTGCACCTTCAGTCTACTACCAAACCGTGCTTTTTCGATTTCAACGTAGTCTTGTACCTGCTCTATCGCCTGAGAGATTTCAATCATCTCGTCATTCAGTTCAAGATTATATCGTAAATATCCTGACAGATTAATAATTAGCTCCCTGGCATGTTTCGGATCTGTCCGTGTTGTCGAAGCTATGGCATTGAGCGCATTAAAGAGAAAGTGTGGATTAATTGTTGCTTGAAGGGCCTTCAATTCCGCTTGTTCTGCTCCTGCACGGATTTGTTCGATACGTGAGATTTCCATTAATGTAGAAATGATTTGTGCGAGTCCGATTGCCATGGTCTGCAATGAATCCGTAATTTTATTCGCTTTTTGATAGTAAATCTTAAGAGAGCCAGTGACCTCATTATGCTCTTTAAATGGAATAATGAGCAGGCATTGAATTTGTGGCGTATGATGATCGGCCACCTGATTACGGATTGTAATCTCTCCACTTCGGATTGATTGCTTGGTAAGCTCACTGTTTATTTTACTTCCAGCCGTATACCGTTCCTCTCCGTACCCAACATAAGCAAGCACATGATGCGTATCCGTAATAGCAACCGCATCTGCTTCAATGTCATCCTTAATAATCTGACAGATCGTGTGAAGAGAATCCTGATTAATTGATCGAAAATAGGGTAGGGTTTTATTTGCAATCTCAAGCGCCATTTTGGATTGCTCGGCTGCTACGCGGTCCTTCTCTCCTTCAATATTTAATACAAGCAGGATTATTAATCCGATGCTGACTTCCCCAAGAATCATAGGAATCGCAATAATTGACACGATTTCTACTCCAAGCTCAAACGGTTCAGCTAGAAGCAGGATTAAGCCCATGGTAAGCATTTCACAGAACATCCCTACCGCAATACCAACGAGCCACCAGTTTTTCTTCTTTACTTTAAAATGGACAATCCCAGCCATAATCCCTGCTGTGATACTGGTAATTAAGCATGGGATGGCCGTCACTCCACCTATGTCGATCACGTACCGGTGTACGCCGGAGACCAAACCGGTAATAATTCCAACCCACGGACCAAATAGAATCCCACCTGCAACAATCGCAATCGTCCGCACATTAACAAGGGACCCTTCTACTTCTATGCCAGAATACGTTCCAAATAAAGCAAACGCACAAAATACAATCGTAACAACAGTTAATTCACGCGGTGAGGATAACTTGTCCTTTTGCAATAACTCCCGAAAGCCCGGAATCTTCGTCAGGAAGTACAAACAAATTAAAAGCAACGCCGCGCGTTCAAGTAAATGAATAAACATCTCTAGATACGTATTCATGATCGACTCCTCTAAAACTAATCTATCCAGTTTATCAGATTTTTACTTTGTAAACCTAACCATTATTGAGAGGTCTGTTTGGATCCATATAAAAAAGCAGCAAACATTTCTCAATGTTTGCTGCCCTTCTCTTTATTTAGAAGTTGGAGCGAGTTCTACCGCATCCTTATAGGCTGCGATTAGGCTACGCTCGTCTGCAATATTCTTACCTGCGATATCAAATGCGGTTCCGTGATCAACCGATGTACGAATGATTCCACCTTTAAGACCCACTGTGATATTAACTCCAGCTTCAAGTCCCATAACCTTAATTGGAACGTGCCCTTGATCATGATAGCACGCTACAACCATGTCAAAATCTCCACGTGCCGCGCGGAAAAACAACGTGTCAGCAGGATAAGGACCCTCTACATTAATCCCTTCCTTTTGCGCTTGTTTGATGGCCGGAATCAATTTCTCTTCCTCTTCTCCTTCGCCAAACAATCCGTTTTCACCAGCATGAGGATTGATTCCACACACGGCAATTCGAGGATTTTGTACACCTGCATTTTTTAATGTTTCATCAGCAAGTGTGATAACCTTATGTGTACGCTCTGGATTGATCATATCAATCGCTTTTCGTAAACCTACATGCGTGGTTAAATGAATGACTTTTAACGTTGGCGCAGAAAGCATCATTGAGAAATCTTTCGTTCCTGTTAGCTCAGCTAGAATTTCTGTGTGACCTGGATACATGTGTCCTGCTTTTTGCATCGCTTCTTTGTTAAGTGGCGCCGTACAGATCGCATGGATCTTTGATTCTTTCGCTAGTTCAATGGCTTTTTCCACAAATCTAAAAGCTGCATTTCCAGCTTCTTCACTTACTTGACCAAATGGAAGATCTTTAGGAAGAAGCTTAAGATCTACTACTTCAATCGTTCCCGGTTCAAACACACATTCTTCTGGATCCTTCACAGAAACCACGTTTAATTCTGTGTTGGTAATGGAGACAGCACGCTCCATCAGCTCGTAATCTCCAATGACTAGTGGACGACCACTTTGAAAAAGTTCGCCGGAAGCAAAGGCCTTTGAGATAATTTCGGGTCCAACTCCTGCTGCATCCCCCATAGTAATACCGATAATTGGATTCTTCATCTTATCGCACCCTCCATAAAAAAATGATAAATCTTGCTAAATGTTTGCTCCGTACCAAATGCTCCTGCCTTTGTGATCGCGTAGGTACCTTCAAGCGAACCCGTAAACATAGATACTGGAATACCAGTTTCAAACTCATCAATTAAATCAAGCTGACTAATATCAATTCGTTTACAGAGTGCCTTCGCTGTATCCCCACCGGTCATGATGATCGCTTGAAATGAATTGGTTTGAATAAGGTTTTCCCCAACCGCTGCAAGTAGTGCAACAATACGCTTACTGATAACAGAGAGTGGAATGTTATGCTCTTGGGCATACGCATAAACCACATCAATTTCATGTCGCTCTGTACCAGAATAAATAACAGGTATTTTCAGATCCTTTAGGGTTGCATGTGCCACTTTGTTCACTCTTTCGAACTCCGTTGCTCTTACAAACTCATCTTCATCTACTGCTTTTAATGCGTCCATTTTTATACCGACAGCTTGTTCCTGATTCAGTAAGTGCTGCACCTGCTTACGGCTGATATCACTCATGCTTCCAATTAGATATAAAAGTGGCTGCGTTGGTTGGGTTCGTTTAACCTCGCTTTTCCCTCCATTACTTTTGATCGTTAATACAGAGGAAAGACCTGCCGAACCTGCGAGAAGGATTTGATCTGTGGATCCTTGTGCAAACCGGGCAATCATTTTTAATGTGTGTGAGCTGGTTGCATCACAAATGAACACGCACCCTTTTCTAGATTGATTCTGCTTGAGCCATGCCTCGATCTTACTTGGACTTTTTGTCCATAATTCCTCTGGAACCTCTACAAGCTCTCCTTTAAACTGCCTTCCAATATGATCAGCAATTCGTGAGTCCTTAACCGGGTCAGCCTCGTTTAACGCAAATTCCGTTTCACCAATTGGCGTTCCATCAACGTATAAAAGCCCCTCACTAACTGTTCTTCTGCTTTCCGGGAAACTTGGTGTTAAAAGGACATAGTCTGGTTGGTTAAGCTTGATGAACTCATCAAGCTCTGCTCCAACATTTCCTCGTAAAGTCGAGTCCACCTTCTTAAACAAAAGCTGCGGTTTATACGGTTTTAAGACGTGTAAGGATGCTTTTATGGACTCTCTAGCTTCACTCTCGCCCATCGCCCTACTATCAGTGTCAATCACTACAGCTTCTAGTGATTCAATCGTTTGTTGTTGTCCATTATTAAGCCAGACAGCCGTTTTCAGCCCGCTTTTGGCAAGCTGAACCCCGCTATCATTTGCTCCTGTTATATCATCCGCTATAATTGCGATTTTCATTATGTTCACTCCTCTGATGTTACAGGGCCTTGCTTCCTTTCTAATCGTTTAGCTAAAAAGCCTACAAAAATCGGAAGTAAAATGGCCGTTGTTACGACACTTGCTGCTACTTGGACCGTAGCTAGCTCAACGTTGTACGCAAAAGCTGTACTTGCTGTTGCGACGGCGGCTGGAGTGGCAACGGCATTACCTGCTGTTGACCCTTCTGCAGCTCCAACAAGCGGGTTCCATTTAAAGATTTTAAATGCCCAGTATCCTGTGAGTCCCGTTATTAAAACTACCAAGACACCAAGCAAAATTCCAGGTAAGCCACCTTCTACGATGGAAGAGAAGCTAATGTTCATGCCTAATGCGAACGCAAAGAATGGAATAAGAACATCCGCTCCCTTGCCAAGAAATGTTCTCATATCTCCATCAATATTTCCTAAAATGAAACCAATAAGAATTGGTAACAGGACACCTATGAAGGCTGTAACCTCAAAAAATCCACCTTGAAGACCAACAGCTCCTAACACAGATAGCGTTAACATTGTGAACAACGGTCCATCATTCATCGCAAGCACAGAGTATGCTGCTTTATCTTCACTTTTCCCATACTGACCTGCGAGTGCAACATATAACCCACCGTTTGAATTCGTCATTGCCGCAATAACAGCGATAGGAGCAAGTCCAAGAAATAGTCCTTCTGCACCGCCTGCCAAAAGGAAAATGATTGCACCAACAGCTCCTCCAAAAATCCATTTAATCAGTAACAGCGTGAAACCCTTTCCAAAAGAAACACCAAAACTCTTTACATTAATTTGAGATCCCGCACATAGAAGAAATAAGGCAATTAGTGTTGAGGCACCGTTTACAAAAAGCGCTTCCGTAAAGTTTCCAATTCGTAACGCTTGTGGCATAACCGTATTAATAAGGGCTCCAAGTAAAAGAGGAACAACCATCATTCCACCAGGGATTTTCTCGATTGATTGCTTTAATCTCATCAGCTTACCAACTTTCTGTTCTATTTTGCAATACTTTTTTCTAGAAAATAATTAAGCAAACGTTTACAGTCATAAATATACACCTATCTTTTAAAAAAACAATAAAAAAACTAAAATAAGTTGCTAAATGCAACACTATTTTAGTTTTCTCCAGATTGTTGTTCGGTTCACATTAAGCCGTTTAGCCGTTTTAGATTGATTAAACCCTTCCTCTTTTAACACTCGTTGAATGATTTCACTTTCCATTTCATCAAGGGTTTTACTTAGATCTAAACATATAACGCCCTCTTGTTCATGATTTAGCTGACTGACTTCGAGACTAATGTGCGAAGCTTGTGTTTGCTCAACTTCCTGAAAAATTAGGTCTCTAAACGATACAAGTGAATGTCTGTGAGATAATTCTTGGATTTCAGCTGCTGTGTTTTTTAGTCCAATGACTTGCTTGCCAAATCGGCTATTCGCTTGAGATATAAACGTACGTATAAAGCTCGGGTCTTGTTCAAGCCTTGCAGACAGTGCCGGCAATTCTAAGGTCCTACCTTTAAACCATTCCTTGTTTACATCATTATCAGAAAAGAAAACAACCGGTCCCTTGTTTCTTGTTGCAGCATCAATCCATTCTTTCTGCTTAGATTCAGGTAAGGCATGAAGATGCGACAAAAATAGTGGTAACTGCGTTTGGAATAGCTCGTCCACATCAACCTGTTTACGCAAGTCACATTCCAATGCCAATCGGTTCGCTATAAGCGCTTCTGTGACACAGCGTTCTCCAGATCCCTCTTCTGCCAGAATGAGAATTGGATCGTTACTCTCAACCAATAGATCAAACCGATTCACCAATTCTGATTTTGTTCCTAGAACTAATGGGAAGGTAAGTCCATCCGTTTGAAACTTACTACAGGATCTCGGAATTATTTGTTCGATTGTTCGAATGGAGATGATGAAGTACTCTTTTATTCCTAATGCTTGTACTTTCAATTGGTAAGGTTTCTCCTCATCGTACAACGTATAGTTCACTTCATTTGGAAGGATTTCATTCTCTAGCTGTTCAAACAACTGTTCCAGTAAATGTTTCACATTGATTTGATGTTCCAGCCTTTTTAAAGAGTTATTTTTAAAGCGTACTTCCTTGTCTCTTACCACCAAAAAAGATTCATCCATCTCTGTGGCTAATGCCTTAAACAATTCCTTCTCTTCATCATGAAAAAGATGCACTTGGCGGATGGTCTCAGCCTGTTCAAATGCTTGCTTAACGGATTCTACACCCGATGTGATTAAAATACCTTCTACTCCATAACGCTGTGCAAAATCGTTTGTGACTGTGTCTCCAATAATAACCCTCCGACCTGAGGCTTTAGCTTTGATGACGGCCGGTTCAGCTTCAGCGGCAGAATGAATGGACGTGATAGGAACTTCTATTCCAAGCAACTGAGAAATTTCATTAAAATCACTTGAAATGTTTTCAAATGCAATGATCTCAGCTTCTTCCTTATCATCCTGAATTAATAACAGCGTTCTTAAGATGTCATAGCCTGAGATCGGAATTTCAATGACCTGCTTATTTGAATGAGCCTTAATGACATTAGCTGTTCCTCCGCGACTAATATAGAGATCTGTTTTATCATCTACCTTTTGAATGATTGGGATAGCTTCTTCGAGATCAGCAAGGTGCACATTATATGTGAAAGGTTGTTGATCTCGGATCACGCGTTTGACTGTTTTTTGAAGTCCTTCGTAAGGCGCGATAACTGTTATATGCATGTCTTTCATTTTTATCAACCCCCATTCTCTTTAGTATAGCGAATTCATCGGTAAAGTACGAGAATATACAAAAGGCGAAACAGGTTTTACCTCACCTGTTTCGCCTTACTGTTATTGAATCATTCCACTTGCTTTTGACTTTTCTGCTGTGGCTTGGATTCGTTTGTGTAATGGCTTTTTCAGTAATAAGCCAAACGCGATTGCGCCGAGCCAGAATAAAAACAGGAATCCGATGTTTGTCCAGACAATTGACGGGACAATTCCTCCCACAGCTTCTCGTAATAAGCCAATGGCATAGGTAAACGGAAGGAAAGGATTAATCATTTGGAAAAATTGTGGTGCAACCTGGATAGGGAAGGTTCCTCCTCCTCCAGATAGCTGCAGCACCATTAAAATAATGCCGAGTGCCTTACCGATATTCCCAAATACAGATACGAGCGTGTAGACAATAGTCATGAACACTTGGCTGATGAGAATGCCGAACAATACATAGAGAATTTTTGAGTCCACATATGCACCGAGGATAAAAATGTTACCGAGTGTCACAATTAATCCTTGCCCCACTCCCACTACAAGGAACGTAACCAGACGTCCAAAGTATACATGGACAAAATTATATCGATTTTCAGGATCTTCTACATCAGCTCTTAAAAGGTTAGCAAGCAATAACGCTCCAACCCATAGTGCGAGAGACGTGTAAAATGGTGAGCTTGCTGATCCGTAGTTTGGTATAGGGAATTTACGGTCCTCATTTAACACAACCGGATCTGCGAAAAATTCACTTTCTGCTTGTACGTCATTTTTTAATAACTCGATGATCTCCCCTAGATCGTAATCTTCATCAAAATCACGAATGCGATCTGCCGCATCCTTTACCGCTTCCTCCATGTCAGGAAGTTGATTCCGTACCACATCAGCAATCTTATGAACGGATTCTTCCGCTTCTGGCAAACGGTTCTGAACTAAATCTGACAGCTTACGAATCTGGTCCTCTGCCCCTGGCAAATCATTACGAACAAAGTCAGCTGCACGGTGAATTTGATCTTCTACGTTTCCAAGGTCGTTTTGCACAAAGTCACTTGCCTTGTTAATCGCATCAATGGCACGTGGCAATTCCTCATTAATTGCTTGTGCGACTTCATGCACACGAGCGCCAATCTCTGGCATCGCCTCGCGGATTTGCAGAAGCTCTTCTTGTCCATAATCCGCAATACCCGCTGCATCGTTCAAGATTCCTTCTACGTTTGGCAGCATTTCCGTCGCCTCTGTTAGATTATCAGATGCGGTTTGTGCCGTTTCACGAATTTGTCCAAGAGCTGTGTTAATCGTATCAGCTCCACCTGATTCAAAACGAGAACGAGCGGCTGAACTGCGTTCGTTCGCTGCGTTTGCTCGTTTGTCTAGTTCGTTCAACGCATCCTCGGCAGGCTGTTCTCCATTTTCAAGTGCGCTTTGCACACGCTGCACAGATTCTTGTGTTGAAACAAGCTCCGTTCTTAAAGATTGCAGTTGACCAATTTGATCTGCTAATGGACTCCCCGGCAAGAATTCCTCTAGCTCTTGATACAAGCTAATGGTTTGATCAAGCATTGAGATGGCTGAAGTTAGTCGATCATTCAAATTTGATGCGCTTTGAATTGCTTCTTCTGATGGCTCGGCGTCACGTAACGCACCTGTAAGCTGAGCTGCAGCAGAGGTTGTTTGCTCTACTAGACGTAGGTTTTGTTCAATAGCTGGTGCAATCGCCGCAAAGGCTGCGTCATTTTCATCTAAAAAGCCTTGGAATCGATTTACATAATCTAAGCCTTGATCCGCTACATCTTCTACGATCGGAAGTGCAGCCTGCGCCCGACCGATAACATCTTGCGCTTTCCCTACTTGCTCAAGCGCTGTATCTAGTTCTGTTGCAATTTCATCAAAACGGTTATCCACTTCTTGAACAGCGTTTGCAGCCTGCTGAATTTCAGGAATTCGTTGTTGCAGCTCAAGTACTCGGTCCCCAGCTTGTTTAATGTCCGGGAAGCGTTCTTCTAGCTCTAGAATCTGATCTCCTGCTTCATTCATTTCAGGAATACGCTCCTCAAGCTCTACAATTTTTTGTCCCTGCTTCCGAATTTCCGGAAGAGCTTCTTCAAGTCGTATTGCTTGATCACCTAGTTCACTAATCTCAGGTAATCGATTCTCTAATTCAAAGATTTGATTCTCGATATTTCGAATCGTCGGCAGCTCTTGTTCAAGCTGTACGCCAATCTCGTTAAATTCATCAAAGATCGCTTCTGTGGCTGTCTGGACAAAATTTTCGTTAATCTCTTCAACAATCGTTGAAGCTCCAGCAGATGTCATTTTAGGTGCAATCGCATTGATTTTTTCGTTTACACTATAATCAAGCTCCGGTTTTTCCGGAGAGTCTGTCAGGACACTACTAATTTTCTCTGAGAAGTCAGATGGGATATGAATGCTCGCATAATAATCCCCGTGAATGACTCCACGCTCTGCCTCCTCCTCTGACACAAATGTCCAACCAAGTTTGTCATTATCAGCTAGCTTATCGACGAGCTCGTCTCCCACATTAAAGGGCTCGCCGCGAACCTCAGCTCCTTCGTCTTCATTTGTAACAGCAATGGCTAATTCTGATGTATTTCCATAAGGATCCCATGTTGCCTTTAAGTTAAACCATGCATATAAAGAGGGTAAGATCATTAACCCGATAAGTAAAAGCATAACAATTGGAGTACCTTTAATGTTTCTCCAGTCCTGTTTGATCACTTCTAAGATGCGTTTCATGCAAACATTATCCTTTCTTATGTAAGCGAACAATAGAAAAAACAGCGCCCAGGAATCTGGCCTTGACGCTATTATTTGATAGTATATGACACTTCTTCCCGCTTACTCATAAAGGGGATTATACCACATGGGTGCGAGAAGGGAATCCCTTAAAAATTACATATTTTTACGGGAATCGTACATAATTAATGGCATCTATAAACACGTATTGATCTGACCCTGTGTCATAGCCATCCGTCACGTTAATCACCACAAGTTCAGGTGTGACTCGCACGATAAAACCGACGATAAAGTTTGTATCTGTTGCAATCTCGACACGAGAATCAAGTCTGTTAGCAAGTTCTTGATAAAAATACGGCTTATACACTGAGTTAACCTCCTCTCGATCGATTACGTACGAATCGATTCGACCTTAGCGATCCGAACAATAATTTCTGTATCCAACGAATCCATCAGAACGACATAATCCTTTTTCACACTCACAACACGACCAGAAACATACCCAAACGTTGTAAGCACTTCAACATCTGCACCAACAAGTAAGGTCAATAACCTTTTTCTAGTGGTCGTTTTGTCAATGGACGATGGCCAAAGCAGGATGATGAAGAATGTTTTAAGCAAGAACCACATACGGATTAAAAACATGTTCTCCCTCCTTTCACAATCTTCTTTAGTAAATGTAAAAGAAGAGAAATTGCTTGTTTCATTGTCCTTGTGGTTCCAAAATTCCATGCTTGCCTGCTTACAAAAAGGAGGGCTTTACTTTGGATCATCTGCTGATACTGATTATTTACCGTCCTCCCTTTCATACGGTGTTCACAACAATCGCTTCGATTCGCGCCTTACCAATTCAGACATTGTCTATTTGGCTTGTACATACTTCATTCGAAAAAGTACCCTCTCTTCCACACGACATTCACCTTTTAGAAGTGAAGCCGGAAGACCTTGGACAACAACTGAATAAGCTTCTTCAATCTCAACATGAAACGCATTCGGCTTTAGTCCTTTTCTCAGGTGCGCATGCTTCAAACGATGAAAACTCAGCTGTTATGGTCCGCGGGAACACAGAACAAGTCTGGCTCTCACAGCAAGCATGGACTCGCTCCCCTTTTCCTGAGACTCGTTATATTCCGTTTAAAGAAGCATTTCTTGCCTATTGGCTGAACCATTTACCAAAGGACATGCCTTTTCAGCCGTTAAAGAATTCATCTCAAGGAAGAATGCCCATCACAGAGCGTGTAAAGCAGGAGTTTGCGATAACATACGAACGGCCGAAAGAACAGCTAACCTGTCCAGTGACTGTGCTGATCGCTCATTACAATCATGGCGATACAGTGGATACAGCCATTGCTTCATGTTTGGTAGGGAGATTTGTTCCAGAGCAAATCATCGTTATTGATGATGCGTCGACGGATTCCTCAAGGATGCACCTTGAGGAATGGAACCACCCGAGTCTTCACATTCATTTTTTAAAACAAAACGGTGGCAAGGCTCGTGCCTTAAATGCCGGATTGCTTCAAATTTGTACTCCGTTCATCTTAGAGCTTGATCCTGACGATTGGCTGGATCCTGATGCATTCACAAAAATAAACGAGAGCCTAGTAACCTGGCCTGAGAACTCACCTCTTCTCTATGGAAATTTCAGAAGATGGAATAGCTCCGACCATCAGCTACAGTACAAGGATATTGCCAAGGGACAACAGCTTGGATCAAAGCAAGAGCTATTAGCCTATCGACATCCGCTTGGCCCTCGGTTATATCGCTCCTCTTCACTAAAGAAGGTTGGTGGCTTTCCTGAGCTCACATACGCGGATGGAAGACTATATGAGGATGTTGCCGTTATGTATAAGCTGCTTGAGGAAGGTCCTTTTCATTACGTGGACCAGACGTTCTACAATGTCCGGAACCACTTAGACAGCATCACGCAAAAAAACCATGCCAAGTGGAATGGTTTCTTAAAATATTTAAAAGGTCTCAATTAAGGTAGAAGTGATTGGTACAACGAGACTAAGTGGCTTTCCATGTGCGCCCAGCTATATTGCGTTTCCATTACCCGTCTGCCATTTTCCCCTATTCTTTGGAGTAGCCTACGATTCTCATTGAGCCTTTTAAGCAATGCAGCATACTCTGCTGCGCTTGCTTCTTTTGCATCCACAACAAACCCACAGTCGTGCGCCTGAAGAAACTGCTTCATCTGCACACAGTGATTCACAATAGGTGGGATGCCACGTTCAAGATAGCTGAACAGCTTGTTAGGTAACGAATACTCACGATTAAGTGATGTAGACACATCCACATCAATCCACCCGACATCAACCGTATCAAGCATAGATGGAAGCTCATCGAACGGTACCCAGCCACTCCAGCTCATTCGCTCTGAATCCATTTGACCGGGTGGACCACCGATGACTTTAATATGAAGATTCCACTCACGTGTTAACTGATGAATCTCATAAAGCTTTTCCATACTCCCCTTCTGCCGATGCATTGCACCAACATAGCCTAATACGAGTGGTGCCCCAGTCCACTCCCTTTTCTGCCAAGGAGAAAGAAATGGCGAATTATACAAAACGAGCGTCCGAACATTTGAACATAATCGTTGAATGTCTGATTCAATCATCGTTGAAACAGTAATCACCGCATCAACAGTCTCATACATTTCTTTTAAAAATTGCGTAAGCTGCTGTTGTCTCAGTCGGCTGAGGGAGCGATCTCGCGGGTCCAAATCCAGCTCATGGCTATCATAAATAATTCGGCAACGCCTTGCTTTTTCGTTCAGCTTTCGCTTAATCATAATAGCCTCATAGCATGAGCTACGTTCGTGCGCGTGGTAGACATCAGCACATTCCTTCTCTCCAAGCTCTCTTAACTTGGAAGGAAACGGATCAACCTGACCCGCTTGAAGGTAATGGAGCTGATGGGCTATTGGTTTTGTAGA
The DNA here is from genome assembly GCF_050276055.1 of Alkalihalobacillus sp. NPDC127517. NCBI lineage: Bacteria > Bacillati > Bacillota > Bacilli > Caryophanales > Bacillaceae > Alkalihalobacillus > Alkalihalobacillus sp. NPDC127517. The sequence continues at coordinate 278,912 of NZ_JBNNQX010000001.1, forward strand.
CCTCTCCTGTTCATAGGTGACAAACCGAATTCCGTCATACATAAAAGACGACTCTAAAAACGCATCCTTTATCAGTTGTCCACTTGGTTCAAACAAAAAACCCTGCTTTCTTGGCACAATTAACGTAACCTCAAACCCATTTCGCATCAGGCTTTTTGCCTCTTTGTAAAAAATTCTTGCATCCAAAAATGGATGTTCTGAAACAAGAAAACAAACCTTTCCTCTCACGTGCAACCATCCTCCTCTAACTTCCTACCCAAGACCCCGAGCAAACGTCGTGGCATGAACAAGCTAGATACATATTATTTAGTATCGAATGATAAATAGAGCAAATTGGTGCGTTCGATAGGAGGAACTTATGAACATACTCACTGTCATTGGGGCACGCCCCCAGTTTGTTAAAGCATGTATGCTATCGCTTTGTTTTCAGAATGATCCTGATCTGAATGAGATTGTGGTTCATACGGGCCAGCATTATGATGCCAACATGTCTGATATCTTTTTTGATCAGCTTCAGATGCAGAAACCACATTACCATCTTGGTGTTGGGTCTGGAACACACGCAGAGCAAACCGGAGCCATGCTTGTTAAGATTGAAGCCATTCTACTAAAAGAAAAACCTGATGCGGTACTCGTTTATGGCGATACAAATTCCACACTCGCCGCAAGTCTTGCTGCTTCAAAGCAACATATTCCCATCATCCATGTAGAAGCTGGACTTAGGAGCTTTAACAGGCGTATGCCTGAGGAGATCAATCGGCTTCTAACCGATCATCTCTCCACATTACTCTTTTGCCCATCACAGGAAGCCGCTGATCAGCTTGCAAAAGAAGGCATTCAAAAAGGCGTCTATACCACTGGCGACATCATGTATGATGCGGTTCTTCACCATAGGTATGAAGCTATTAAACAATCAACTATTTTACTTAAACACGGACTTATACCGAAGAAGTATTATGCTGCCACCATTCATCGCGCAGAAAATACTGACTCACCAGAAAAACTTACAGCCATTATGAATGCTTTTGCCAAGTTAGACCTTCCTGTGATTTTACCTCTTCACCCAAGAACGAAAAAAATGCTAACTGAGCTCAAACTAGCTAAAGCAAAAAATATACACCTCATTAATCCCTTACATTATTTTGATATGCTCTCGCTTATGAGTCAGGCTAAAGCGATTTTAACGGATTCAGGCGGGATTCAAAAAGAGGCGTATATGCTTAAAGTCCCGTGTGTGACATTACGAGATGAAACAGAATGGACAGATACTGTTCGAACGGGCTGGAATCAGCTAGTTGATGCAAGCGATGAACAAGCGATGATTCAAGCAGTGAAGCAAGTGACAATTCCTACCGCTCACCCACCACTTTTCGGGGACGGGCAATCAGCCAAGCAGATGTGTGAGCTGATTAAGAAGCATTTAAAATAATTCAATAACGAAAAATAGAGGCGTTGACATAACATTCATGTAGCGAGTAAAACACGAACATAGCAAATAATCCGCTGCAGGAGAATCCCTCGCTTTCCACGGGAACGGCCTCAGCCCCCTCCGCGGGAAAAGCGTCGCTACAGTGTCTTCACCGCGTTCTGTTCCATAGGAGTCTCGGGGTCTCCCTCCGCTTGTTCAAAACAAAACACGAATGGCGAATGATTCGATTGTAGAATCATTCGCCATTTTTCATTGATTTTTAGTTTTGTCCCAGGCTCTTCTTTTATCCATCTACTCTAGCGAAAGTGGGAACGTAGACTCCAATGGAAACAGTGCGTGGTGAAGACTCTGTAGCAGTGGTTTTCTGCGTAAGAGGCTGAGGCCGTACCCCACGTGTGCGGAGTTCCCACTGGAGCGGAACCCTTTTTCAATTAAAGATAAAAGCTCGGAGACTTCTTCGACAAAAGCGTTTGGTAGATCTGGAGCATTCGTTTCTCCATCTGCTCCCAGCTATATAGTTTTTCCACAACTGCCCGTGCATTTGCGCTCATTTGCTCAAGCAGATCTCGATTATGATGTAGGTATAAAACCGCCTCTGCATAATCAGCGCCCGTTGCATGCTGCTTGTTTAAGACAATTCCGCATTGGTGTGTTTGAATGAATTGTTCCATGTCATGTAGCTTGTTCACAATGACTGGAATGCCATTGTTTAAATAGCTAAAGAACTTATTGGGCAAGGCATACGATCGATTTAACGAATGGTTCAAGTCTTCAAAGTCGATCCAGCCGATATCAATGTCGGTCATCTCGGAAGCGATCTGTTCAAATGGAACCCATCCAGTTAAGTGAATTTGGCCTTTGACTTCTTCCGGGATGTCGAGCGTCTGATGATGCAGTACACCACCGATGATTTTAAATGTAAATTCATCGATTTCCTTCGCGGCATTTGCTGTCATTTCAAAAATTTTATCACTGCTTCCTTTTTTCTTATCCGCAATGTGACCCTCATATCCAACTGTCAGCTTCTCAGCATTTTTTGCCTTTGGTTTGTAATCTGTATTTAGTGGTGGAGAGTTATATAGGATATCGATCGGAAGAAGCGGTTGTTTTGTAATATAGTAGGCTTTAATGGAAGGTGAGACGGTAATAAGATGGTCGATTTCCTTTAACAAATCATCGAGTAATTTCCCCATAGCTACTAGTCGAGGGTTTTGATCAAACGGATCAGGAATTAAGTCATGACTATCAAAGATAAGTGGAACCGATACCCCAGTGTGTGCGAGCTTCCGTTTAATGCCTACACCTGCAAATAATGAACCAACCTCATGCGCGTGATATACATCTGCTTTTTCCTTTAACCCCAGTTCAACAAGCGGGTTGGTAAAAAGCATGGCCGGGTCCTTAATCTGCTCATGCATATGCTCCACAGTTGGTTTAAACGTTTCAAAATCATAAGTGACAATTTCAATGCCTTCATAGGTAAAGCGTTTCTCTAAGCGTTCTGATTCAAAGGGCTCTTTGTTCACTTTAAAAAGCTTTCCCTTAATCCGAGGTACAATCATGACGACATCATAGCCGTTTTTCTTAAGTGACTTAGCTTCCTTCTGAAAAATACGAGTATCTAAAAAAGAGTGCGTATGAACAAGGATACATACTTTTGTCATGTGACCCTCCTCCAATTCGTTAGGGTATGTGCGCTTGGATCTCTTTCATTTTTTGTATAAGCTGATTGGCTCGTATCGAGGTCGTGTGTGTGTGGCGGATAAAATCGTGCCCGTTTTTCGCGATCGTTTGACGCTCTTTCTCATGAGTAAGATAATACTCAACAACCGATTGAACGGTGTCCTCTGATGCTTCGGCAAAATGAAAACCCGGTATAAATCCTAGGTCCTCAAGCTCCGTGAAGGCAGGAGCGACTAACAGCGTATTACACGCTAGAGCTTCAAAATATTTTTTTACTGGATAGGCATAGATCGAGGGACAGGTTAGGAAAATCTTAGATTGATTGAGTTGTTGCGCGTAGAAATGTCCAACCAGTGCAGAGCTTGCACGCGAGAAATGTTTGTAACCTGGATGTGGGGACGTCACAAATTCGGGATGCGCGTGAAAAACGTTCTCTACATGTTGCCTGAATGGATACACGTCGCTAATTTGGCCAAGTAAAAGGATACCTATCTCCTTTTTAAACTGTCGATCATAAAAGACGGATGGCTCAACAAAGTGAGGAAACCACTGTATTCGATTGGCGTATTCAGGGTATGTCTTCATGCAGGCATCCCTTGTCACACTAAACAAAAACGTATGACGATGCTTTTTTAAAAACGATCGTCTTTCCTCTGTAAATCTGTGAACGTCGTTTATAAAAACCGCTGAAGAAATATCTACCTCGTGTAACCCGTGAATGATCGGCTCAAAACGAGGACCAATATCTTGAACGATTAAGATAAAATCAGGCTTCCACGCCAAACTCTTAAGTATTTGGCGAATATGACCAGATTGTCTCCATGTAACAAGATCCACTTTCCTTGCAAGCTCCTGTTCAAGATAAAAATAATTACGATCAAGATACGTAGATGTATCCTTTGCAATCCATAGAACCTTTATAACACTCCCTCCCAACCAACCTCCTTCATGGTATGTATATGGTGCTTTTATGGTATCAACCATGACCCTTGTTCACAAAAAAAACTAACTAAGATTAGAAACTAGTTATGTCCCAGCCTTCTTGGTATTTTAAGTTTTGATACGTTTCGTTACACTTCCAATTTTTCTATATTCACTATGGGCTTTTCTTAGATGTAAATAGATGGCCTTTCGGTAATGTTGAATAGATTTTATAACGGAATTCCTCGCTTAATTCCTGCGTAGTTCTTACGCACGTGTTTCCACCTACTAATATATCTCCACCGAATTCACATTTATCAACTTTTCTGTAATGCGAGGTGATCTGCTCAACCGATTCGATACTCGATAGGTCCATCCATTTAATTGAAATCGCTCATCCAAACCGCCACGCTTTGTCGTTAGCGAGAACTTAGTATCTGGATACTCTGCCTTTAAAGCATTTCTTATTTCCTCCGCTTGATCTTTAACATCCATCATGATCTATTCCTCTGTTTTTTTATAACTTGCTTACAGCTAGTGATAATACTTGTTATCTATTAACATAAATCGTTTTATTAATGTTAATGTTCTTGTTAATTTGATTATGTTTAAATCTATTAACTTATTGGATATATTGACCCAATAACTCCCTTCATTCACAATAAAAAGAAGATAACTTAATAATCCACCTTCTTTTTCACGGAAAATTTTTTTATAATTCGCCTTTGTTGTTTTTTTCTTTCACTCTCACCCTTCCTCTGGAATTAACATGTTAAAACGTTTTTATAGGAGGATACGGAAAATGATATGGAAAAATAAGATAATGCTCACTCTAGTAGTTGGTCTAGCAGTTGTTACTATTTTAGGATTTCTTTATTATTTGTATAATGGTAACCCATTTTTAAGGTATGAACGTATGAATCAAGTAGAAGATCACATTGTAGAAAATGGAGGATCACTTGAAAATATTGAAGATATAAGTGCCAATTGGTTTACTAGTAGAGGAGACTTTGATATTAATGTTGTTTTTGAAGATGAACCTGAACTAACATATGTCTATCTTTATTTTAATTCACAGGAGGGTATAATTCTCTCTGGGATCTATGAAGGCGAACCTTTTGGTGATAGCATACGTTTAGAAGAAGGCAAAAACGGCTCTATTGAAGAAGAAGGTAGAGAAGATAGCAATTAATCATTACAAAGAGTATCCTAATTTTCGGGATGCTCTTTGTAATGATGTTTTTAATTGATTTCGTTTAATAATATTAATGTTACTGTTAATTAATAAATAAAATATACTAAGATTAGTGGGTAAGATCATTGACGGATGAATAAAACCACTAATCTCAGTATGCTTTTATGGCTTCAACCATGACCCTTGTTCACAAAAAAACTCGACATTCGTTTGAATGCCTAGTTTTCTATCCATTCCGTTCCAGTTGGTCAACGTATTGCTTTGCCTCAGCTAAAGAAATCCGGTGAACGGTTCGTAGTTCTTTGATGGCCTTAATCTTTTGTCCCTCACGTAGCAGTTGGCGTAACCGATCATTTAAATCCACATCTCCTGATATCGCCTGCCCTTTCTCTTCAGACACAGCGTGAGAAGAGTGACCAGCGTGGCTCGCGCGAAGATTTCTTATCACAATCCACTGTACGACTACAATTATAGCTAATATAAGAATAATCACTTGTTCCAATTATCCTCCACCTCTTTCTTTTATCCTAGCAAACGGTTTGGCTTACGAGGAAGTGGTAGACTTTTGATCAACCTTGTCATCAACAAACTGAATCTCTTCCTGAACATCCTGACCAAGCAGTTTTTGCACCCGCGCTCGTGCCTGAGCCTTTGTTGAATCATCTATATAGGCAGCCACTAAAAGAAGTGCACCCGTTAATGCCACCATATCATCCGTGTATCCGATGATCGGAGTCATATCTGGAATGAAATCAATTGGCATAATAAAGTAACCAAGTGCACCAAGAATCGTAGACCTCGCCTTTAAGGGAAGATCCGGTTTTCTAAACGTGTAGTAAAGTAAGAACACAGTATAAATCCCCGCTGCGCCAACCTTCTTTGCGTACTTCCTAACCTTCATCCAGAAAGTCTCCTCTGAGAACTCATCCTGATATGCCGCAAGATTGTTTGGGTCTTCAAGTTCAGTACGTTTCTTCATTGAAACACACCTCCACGTATACTATACCCGCATGACCCGTAGCGAACACATTATAATTCCCGTACCCCATGACCAGCTCGACTTACATAAAATTCAGGGATGTAGCCGATCTCATCCTTATACTGCTTCTCCACTAAGTCACGAAAGTCTGTTACGTGATTTTCGTGCACAAGGCTTACAGTACAACCACCAAAGCCTGCACCTGTCATACGAGATCCAATGCAGCCCGGTGTGTTCTGTTGAATACGCACAAGCGTATCAAGCTCAAGTCCAGTGACTTCATAATCAGATGCAAGTGATTGATGGGAAGCGTTCATCAGCTCACCAAAGGCATCTAAGTCACCCAAACGTAATACATCTATCGCATCCACCACTCGTTGGTTTTCCATGACAACATGGTTCACTCGTTTACTGAGCACATGATCCTCCAGAAAGTCCCTACACTCATTCCAAGAAGCAGTGGTCAGATCACTCAAGGTTTCAAGCATCACTCCCCCATCCTGAAGAACACGCAGGGCTCCCTCGCATTCACTCCGCCGTTCATTATAAGCAGAATCAGCAAGTGTTCGCTGTTTGTTTGTATTGGTGATCACCATCTGATAGGTTCCAAGTGCAAGTGGCACATGGTCATACGTAAGACTTGCTGTATTTAGAAATATGGCTTGATCTTTTTTCCCCATTCCTACAGCGAATTGATCCATAAGCCCACTTTTAACACCTATAAAATGATTTTCTACAGCCTGACATACTTTCGCGAGTTCAACCTTCGGCCAATGAGCACCCGTTATTTCTGAAACCGCGTAGGCTGTCACCATTTCGAGCGAAGCAGATGATGAGAGCCCGGCTCCGTTCGGAATGGTACCTTTGACTAAGATCTCTGCACCAGGCAGTTGAAATCCTTCTTCCTTAAATGCGGCGAGTACACCTTTAATATAATTTCCCCATCCGTGTGCTTCGTCATAATTGAGTTCCTTGCCACTAAACTCAACTTTTTCTGCAACGTTTGTACTCGTTAAATAAAATTCACCATCTGTTCGAAGCCGAATGGCCATATATGTACCAAGCTCAAGAGCTGCCGGGAAGACAAATCCTCCATTGTAATCTGTATGTTCACCAAGCAAGTTGACACGACCAGGTGCAAAGAAGATTCGTTCTGGCGCATGGCCATTATAGGTCGCCTCAAACTCACGGTGTAGGTTCATTAATTCTTGCATTGTTGTCCACTCCTCAACAGTCCATTTAAAAAAAGTAAGCGCTTACCATATTAAGAATATCAAGTTATAATAACAAAAGAAACAGATAACCTCTACTCGGGTCAAAATAAATAATCGGATTAAAACTCAGTACTTTTGATATACTGTATAAATGCTCTTTTACCATTTAGTATTTAGTAGGTGACATATGTTTAAGAATGTACATTGGTTAACAATCTTATTTGTTGCAGCAGCAACAGCGATCTGTGGCGAGCTACGCATTGCTCCTTTTGGTACGGAATTTCGCTTTGGACTTGGAAGTAGTGCATTCTTTTTGCTTCTTTTATTATTTCCTTATTTGCCTTATATCTGGACTGGCTTGGTGACAGGACTTGTTGTTGTTATTTTCCGCACACTCACTAGTAGCCTGTTCATTAATGATCCTTCCATGTTCTTTGATGCATGGAACATTCATTTTTCAGCTTTCTTTTATTATCTTGTTTTTGGGATGGGGATGTTCTTTCTTCCAAAGAAGCTCCCTGATAAAAAACTCCTCTTATTCGGTCTCTTCGTTATCGGAGTAGATGTACTTTCGAATATCGCTGAGATAAACGCTAGATTCTTCTTCCTTCAGACGAACCTATTACTTGCAACAGAGTGGTTAACCTTGGTTGTTGTAGCAGCCATTCGTGTGTACTTTGTGCTGGGACTATATGGTGGGTTGAAGATGCAGCAATTAAACGCAGTTCATGCCGAGCAGCAGAAGCGCTTTGAACAAACGTTAGCTGTAAGCTCCACTTTATATGGAGAAAGCTTCTACATGAAAAAGATGATGAATGATATTGAATCCATTACTGGTAAGAGTTATCGCTTGTATCAAAAGCTCCAAGACCTTAATCTACCAATACCGGCCAGAGAAGCCCTCTTTGTTTCTGAAAATATTCATGAGATTAAAAAGGATGCGCAACGCGTGACATCAGGTCTAATGAAACTGCATGATAACAATAAAATCTTTACTACGTTAGATTTGTCTGAGGTTGTTCACTATGTGGTACTCGGAAACCAATCATACAGCACGTGGTTAAATAAAGAGATTGAGTTTACAACGGACTTATTAACAGATTATAAAACCGACCAGCACTTAGCCTTACTTAGTGTGTTAAATAATCTTACCTCTAATGCAGTGGAAGCCATTTCTGAATTAGGGACCGTATATATTCAAGTTTCGGAAACGGATGATCAAACGATTTTCACCGTCACAGATGACGGACAGGGCATAAAGGAGCAGGATGTTGACTTTGTATTTGAGGCAGGTTATACAACAAAGTATCACATGAACGGCGAAGCCTCTACAGGAATAGGTCTCTCGCACGTCAAACATGTTGCTGCGTCATTTGAAGGAACCATTGATGTGACCTCACCGATAACGGGAGGAGCACAATTTGTTCTTACTCTTCCAACCTATCGATTAAAACAGGAGGACTCATCATGATTTCGTACTGTATTATTGACGATCATAAAGCAACCAGACGGATGATCGAACAAATTATTGAGGATGCGATGCTCGGCACAGTTGTAGGAAGTTCCTCTGGTGGATCCGAGGGAATTGAACTGGTGCTGAGCACAAATCCACATATGGTTCTAATTGATTTACTGATGCCTGAACTAGACGGAATTGGAATGATTTCTGAGCTTAAAGCAAGAGGATATAATGGAAAGTTTGTGATGATTTCACAGATTGATAACAAGGATATGGTTGGAGAAGCCTACAAAATGGGGGTTGAATTCTTTATTCATAAACCGATTAATATGATCGAGGTTGAGTCGGTCTTAAACCGGATTAATATGCAGTTCACCGTTGATCGCTCCCTTCTCCAGATCCGTCAATCTCTTGCGAATTTAGAACAGGTACAGCCGATGATGCTTCCATCAACAAAAAGTCACTCTGCCCGAGATACAGCTCAGAATCTATTAATGGATATGGGGCTGCTTGGCGAGCGTGGTTCACAGGATTTGCTTGGTGCCATCGAACTGTTAGTTGAATTAAAGCTGCCTACCTTCCCTCCGTTAAAAACGTTGTATTCGTTACTCGCCAAAGAACGCGAGCCAGATGTGGACCCAGTTCGTGAAAGCAAAGCAATTGAACAGCGAATTCGCCGAACGGTTACAACCGCATTATCCAATATGGCGTCCGTTGGTTTAACAGACTATGCTAATCCAAGATTTGAGTATTACGCCCCACTGTTTTTTGACTTTCAGGATGTACGCATGCGGATGCAGGAGCTTGAGAAAGAAGCCGAACAAAGTCGTGTGAAAATAAACGTAAAGAAATTCATTCAGGTGCTCTTCTGGGAAACCCAGGAGAAAATGAAAGGAGCTCAAAGCTAAGGCTTTGGCTCCTTTTTTTATACGTATTTTGCTTCGAATCTGCGAGCAATTAAAGACAAGGTGTAATTTACGATAAAGTACATCATCGCTACAATGAATAGTACTTCAATGACGATGTTTGATTGCCCACCATAAAGAATTCTCGCGTGGTGCATAAGCTCCGGGAGTGTAATAACAACCGCAAGCGACGTATCCTTAAGTAAAGCAATAAACTGACTGACCGTTGGCGGAACCATCCGTCTTAACGCTTGCGGTAATATGATATGCCACAAGGTACGAGTATAGGATAGTCCAGATGAACGTGCTGCTTCAATTTGGCCCTTATCAATGGAGTTTAATCCACTTCGGACAATCTCCGAAATTAATGCTCCTTCAAATACGGTTAAACCAATAACTGCAGCAGTGATCACACTCATGTCGATTCCCACTTCAGGCAAAGCAAAATAAATAAAGAATAAGATTAATAGTAATGGCAGGTTACGAATGGTATCAACCCAGACCGCCACAATTTGTGATAGTACCGGTATTTTCGCATAACGAATCACGGCTAGTATAATTCCTGTTATAAAGCTAAAGACAATAGCTAGTCCAGCTACTTGAAGAGTAACAAGGAAGCCCTCGAATAAATAGCTAAGATTGGATGCTGTTAATGCTTCACCAAAATTCATTTATTCCCCTCCTAGTAGCTTCTTGATACTCTTTTTTCTAGGTAACGAACGCCAAAACTAAGCGGAATCGTTAACACCAAGTAAAAGAGACCAACAAAAATATATGTGCTAAATGCTGCAAATGTCTGGCTATTAATTAAATCGCCATAATACATAAGATCTAATCCCCCAACCACACCGAGGATCGACGAGTTTTTAACAAGGTTTAACGTTTGGTTACCAAGTGGCGGGATGACCATTTTTACAGCCTGCGGTAAAATAATATGCCACATCGCTTGTAGGTAGTTTAGGCCTGATGAACGCGCTGCTTCCATTTGCCCTTTTGCAATTGACTTAATCCCTGCACGAATGGCCTCCGCAATAAAGGCTGCCGTGTAAACAATTAACCCAAGTGTCCCTGCCTGAAACCCTCCTAAACGAAAGCCCATGTAGAATACAAAGACAATGAGTAAAAGCGGGATGTTCCGAATAAATTCAACATAGATCGCACCTACAATGTTTAATGGCTTAAACGGAGCAATTCGAAAAATCGCGATAATGGCACCAAGCACAAAGCTCCCGATCAATGCTAAAAAGCTAGCAAAAAGAGTAATCTTAAACCCTTCTAAAAACATATCAAAGTAATTAATGAGAATTGAAAAATTAATCATGACTTAAACCTCCCGCTTGATAAACAAGGTAAGAGCTTCACACTCTCACCTTGTTCAAAAGTCTTATTCGCCCTCAGGAGACTCCCCAATCCACTCTTCATAAATCGCGTCATATTCGCCGGACTCTTTAAGATCCGCTAGGACTTCGTTTACTTTCTCTGTGAACTCTTCATCGCCTTTTTTAATTGCAATTCCGTATGGCTCATCAGTGAATGTTCCACCAACAACCTCATAGTTATCATCCTGTTCAGCCATACCATAAAGGATGGAGTTATCTGTCGTTAGCGCTTGACCTTGTCCTGCTTTCAGTGCAAGGAATGCTTCCTGGTAGTTTTCTAGCTCAAGAACCGTCGCGTCTGGCTTCAGCTCAAGTAAGTTTGCTCCAGATGTTGCCCCTTTTACCGCAAGAACTGTCGTATCACCGTCTACATCATCAATGCTTTGGATGTCACTGCCTTTTTCAACAAGTAATGACTGACCCGCTTCAAAGTACACATCAGAGAAGTTAACCTCTTTTGCACGCTCTTCTGAAATTGTCATTGTTGCGACGATGGCATCAATTTTACCGTTATTTAAAAGTGGGATACGTGTTTTAGATGTAACTTCCACAAATTCAATTTTTTCTTCGTCCCCTAAAATATCTCCAGCAATGGCTTTAGCGATATCAATATCAAATCCATTTACTTCACCAGAAGCTGGATCCTTTAAACCAAACAGATTTGTATCGAATTTTACACCGACTACAAACTTGTCACGATCTTCAATCTTAGCTAGTGTGCTATCGCCCTCTTCTGAAGCTTCCCTTGAGTTTCCACCACATGCTGCTAACGCGAGTACCATTGCACCTGCTACTGAACCGATCAACCACTTTTTCATATTCATTACCCCTCTCAATGTGTAAGATTAATGTAATAAACGACTGAGGAAATTGCGTGAACGTTCTTCACGTGGATTCGAGAAAAACTCAGCCGGAGTTGCTTCTTCTACAACGCGTCCTTCATCCATAAAAATGATGCGATCCGCTACTTCTTTGGCAAAGCCCATTTCGTGTGTGACCACAACCATGGTCATACCTTCTTTAGCCAATGTTTTCATGACTTCAAGTACTTCTCCGATCATTTCTGGATCTAGTGCCGATGTAGGCTCGTCAAACAGCATGACCTGAGGCTTCATCGCAAGTCCACGTGCAATCGCTACACGCTGCTGCTGTCCACCTGATAGCTGTGAAGGATAGGCTTCTGCTTTTTCAGGAATACCTACTTTCTCAAGATACTGCATCGCCGTTTGTTTGGCTTCTTGATCGGTTTTTTTCAACACTTTTTTAGGAGCTAACGTAATATTCTCAATTATCTTTTTATGAGGATATAAGTTAAAGTGCTGGAACACCATACCGATATCACGGCGCATTTTATTAATATTGACTTTTTTATCATGAAGAGCAAACCCATTCACATTAAGCTGCCCGTCAGTAATTAATTCAAGACGATTAATACAACGAAGCATGGTACTTTTACCGGATCCGGATGGACCAAGGACAACCACAACTTCTCCTTTTTCGATCTCAATGTTCACGTCCTTTAACACGTGAAAATCACCATAGTACTTGTTCACATTCTTAAAAGAGATCAATACTCTCCCCCCCAAACCTTTTATAATGACAAAAAGTTACTTAATGGCATCCTACAGAGATGACTAACAAATCCTACAGAAACCTACAGGAAAAACACTGTCAGATAATCTAACACAATTTACTTTTTAAGTGCTTTCAAGGAAATAAAAGGATAATTACAAAGCAGTTTATTTGGAGCTTCGGCGGACGCTATCTGGATGGGAGCCCGCTTTGTTTTGAGGGTGGAGGAGTTTTGAGGAGTAGATTTAAAAAGGTAACTTTATTTTGGACCTAGATTGTTGATTTCATCTTCTGTTTGTTGATTCCGTCCTCTCTTTGTTGATTCTTCACTCTCTTCGTTGATTCCGTCTTCTCTTAGTTGATTTTTACTTACCAAGCTCTGTAACGTTCGCCGGATTCCCTACTACTCTACTCCTTTAAAAAAGCGTGACGCGCATTAAACCTAACGGCAAAAGAACCTATGCTCGGAGTTTGCGCTTCGGCCGCCGCTACCGGGATGGGGGGCACGCTTTCCATGGGCGGGCGGTGAACTAAACTGGCTTCGCCTAGTTCATTTCTCCTTTGCCCTTTCCTCCCATAGGAGTCGGCCTCCCCATCCCGTCCACTTTGTTTTGAGATTTAATGAGTTTTAGTTATGTCAACATCAGATAAGCTTGAGTTACTTGGATTTTATTGAAATATTTAGCGCCCTCGAATACGATATAGGTACTACATTGTAAGGGAGAAAATCGATGAACGAGGAAAACGATGAGATTGAAGAAGTAGAAGATGTTGAAGTAAAAATGAAGCTGATGTTTATTGAATGGTTACGTTGGATCGCAATCTTTTATGGTGTAGGATCCTACATTTTCTTCTTATCCGTTTCATTTATAACAAGTATAGATTCACCTCTAATTTACTTTTTTTCAGCTCTTTCAGCATTATTTGTTATTCCTTACATACCACATAGGAAAGTACGGAGAGTTTATATTATTTTGAGTATCCCTGCCTTTTTATCCGTTTTATTCATTTCATTTGTTACGTTCATTCAATTCCTATCGTCACTTCAATAAGCGTGAAACACCTCATTAAGAATACAACCTCTTCTCACTTAATCAGTGCATTAATTTTTATCCTTTGAAAAAAGGGTCATAGCCATTTGACGGACTCCTTACAGTCGTAGCTTATATCAAAGTGACTTCTGACTTAAGCGAAAGAGATGTTGTTGAATACTGCGATGAATGATGCGAGATTCACATCAATGGAAACGAATGCTAATCCTGATCAAATAGGAAAGATTCAATGTTAGTATGAAGACAGGATGCTGAATCCTTAGGTAATGATCAATTATCTAACGAAGTTACTTCAAACACATACATTGTTCAGCTCAGAGAAGTATTCGATTATCCCTTTTTTGGAGACTTACATTAGATAAGTTAATTTTTAAACTCTATTCATGTATTAAAAATAATTCGCAAAAACCAAGCGGACGGGATGGGGGCCGACTCCTATGGGAAGAAAGGGCAGAGGTGAAATGAACCTGGCGTAGCCGGTTTAGTTCAGCGCCCGCCCATGGAAAGCGTGCCCCCATCCAGGTAGCGTCCGCCGAAGCTCATGATCAATCCCTTCTCTACACCTCTAAACGAGTATGTCGCGCCATACCAAGCGGATGGGACGAGCGGACGACTCCTAAGGGAGAAAAGGGCAGGGGTGAAATGAACCTGGCGCAGCCGGTTTAGTTCAGCGCCCTCCAAAGGATTGCGTTCCGCTCGGCACGGGAGCGAAGCCGAAGCATCAAAAAAACTGCCATCCTCTAAAGGTGGCAGTTTTTCGTTTTATCTTATTCATCTAAACTCGCAATAAATCGTTTAAAGGCTTTCACTCCTGCTTCGTCTTGCTTGAAGACACCGCAGTGGCTCATCGCTTGAGAGAAGATCTGTCCGACTTCCTCTTTTAATAGAGGTAACGCTTCTTCCTTTGAAACAGAAGGCTGTCTGTTCATAAGTTCTCCAAACCAAGCTGCATGTTTTGAAAGCTCCGGATGCTCAGCAAGCTTTTCATCCACTTGTTCAGCCCCTACCATCTCAGCTAGCTGCAATAGCTCTTGCTTCAGACGTCCTGGCAGGATCGCTAGCCCCATGACTTCGATTAATCCAATGTTCTCCTTTTTAATCGGATGCACTTCCGCATGAGGATGGAACAAACCGAGTGGATGCTCTTCGGTCGTCCGATTGTTACGTAGAACCAAATCTAGCTCATAATCTTCTCCCCTGCGCCGTGCAATCGGAGTAATCGTGTTATGCGGCTCCCCGTCTGTTTCTTGATCAATCTCAGCTTCAAGATCTGTATACTTCCGCCATTGATCGAGGATATATGCACCCGCTACTTCCAGACGGTGACGGTCACTCGCTTGTAAACGAATCACAGACAACGGCCATTTTAAGAGGCTCGCTCTTACTTCAGGATAGTAAGGCATCGTAAAGGTATCAAGCTCCTCCGCTCGTGCCATCGGAAATTCGTATTGCCCCGCTTGATAATGATCATGGGTTAAGATCGATCCTCCTACGATCGGTAGGTCTGCATTGGAACCTATAAAATAATGTGGAAACTTCTCTACAAATTCAAGCAACCGCCCAAACGTCTGCTGCGTGATTTGCATCGGGCGTTTCTCTTCAGAAAGAACAATGGCGTGCTGATGATAGTACACATAAGGTGAAAACTGCATCAGCCACGATTCTCCTCCAAGTTCAATGGGAACCTGGCGAAGGTTTTGCCTAGCCGGGTGATTCAAGCGACCCGCATAGCCTACATTTTCTTTATGAAGCAATCCATCAGGATAGGAGCTCGCTGCAAGGGTCCGACTTTTAGCAATATCCTTAGGATCAAGCTCAGGCTTAGACAGATTAATCGTCACCTCAAGCTCTCCATACGGCTGAGCCGACGTCCAAGATTCGTTTAATGCCACACGGTCCATGCGAATGTAGTTTGTATCTTTGGAAAGCTCATAGAAAGCCGCTGTTGCTTCAGCTGGCCCACTCGAGTTGTATGTTTCATAAAAAGAGGCTGTCACCGCGCTCGGCCACGGGGTCAAACAACCCATAAGCTTTGTATCAAACAAGTCACGTTGAATCACCGAATCTTCCAGTAAGCCCTTTTCAATCGCCCATTCTGTTATTGGTGCGAGGATCTCATCCACTGTCCACTCATCGGAAAAAGCAACGTCTTCAGGTTTCGCTTCATCTAACTCTAATACTTCAAGTAATCGATTTTTTGCATATTCCCGGTCACCAACGCCTAGAAGATTTTTCTCTGTAGCAAATGTCAGTAAGCGTTCGATTGATTGATGAATCGTCAAGACAAACTCTCCTCTCGCTTTCGATCACGTAAGTTCATGTACGCCTGCCCCTGCATCACTAACGTAAAACTCAGGAGACAGGCCAATCTCTTCCTCGTATTTCGAAGCAACGTCTTGGAAAAAGGCAACAAGTGAATCCTCGTGCACTAGACTAACTGTACATCCGCCAAAACCAGCACCTGTCATTCTTGACCCAATGCATCCGGGTACTTGTTGTTGGACATGGACTAAGGTATCAAGTTCCTTTCCTGTCACCTCATAATCTTCGGCAAGCGAAGTGTGTGATTGATCCATTAACATTCCAAACGTTTCAAGGTCACCGTTCTTTAACACGCGTACTGCTTCTTTCACTCGCTTATTTTCTGATAGGACATGAGAAACACGATTGCGGATGATTGGATCATCTATCTTATCTTTATGCGCGTGCCATTCCGTTTCTGAACACTCACTTAATGATTCAATCTGAAGGCCAAGCTCTCTCAGTTGTCTTAAACCTTCCTCACACTGCGCGCGTCGTTCATTGTATTTGGAGTCCGCAAGCTCTCTGCGTTTATTGGTATTTGTGACAACCACCTTATAATCACCTAAAACAAGAGGAACTTTTTCATAAGTAAGGGTAGCCGTATCAATAAAGAGTGCATGATCTTTTTCACCAAGTCCAACGGCAAACTGGTCCATAATTCCACTGTTGACACCCATGTACTGATTCTCAACAAGCTGACTCAGTTTAGCCAGCTCCACACGGGACAATCCCGCTCCAGTCAGCTCAGACACCATATAGGCTGTGACCATTTCAAGGGAAGCTGATGAAGACAAACCTGCCCCATTTGGGATATTTCCCGATACGTAAAGATTCGCTCCCTTTAATGAGTAGCCTCTCTCTTGAAACGCGTGAAGAATTCCTTTTATGTAGTTCCCCCACTTGTGAGATTCATTGTATGAGAGATCACTGTTACTAAATTCAACCTGGTTCTCCATGTTGCGACTGACAAGCTTAAAGATCCCGTCTGTACGTTGTGTAACAGCCATATAGGTTCCTTGTGTTAGAGCTGCTGGAAACACAAACCCTCCATTATAATCTGTATGTTCACCAATTAAGTTTACGCGTCCTGGCGCGAAGAAAATACGCTCAGGTTTTTTTCCATCAAAGTGCTCACTGAACTCTTTCACTACTCGTTCCTTCTCAGACAATGAAATCAATCCTCTCATCAATTCAAAGAATGCAGGAGTAAATCAATACTCCCGCATGTCCTTTTTTCTATTTTTTTAAGATCGTATATTGATAAGGTTCTACTATAAGAGTGCTATGCTCGTTCTTATCAGTGAGCATATTTGTATAGGTCTCTTCTAGTGGTAGTTGTAGCGTTTGCTGTTGTTCCGTAAAGTTCATGATAAACACATAGTCCGTCTGTCCATCGGTACGCTTTTGAACGCTTACTCCTTCTGGAATCTCTGTGTTCAACACACGATATAAAGATAATTCTTTTGCCAGTTCCTGATAAAAATCATCATAGAAGCGTTGTTCATTTGATGAGGCAATGTAGTAAGCCCTTCCATTTTCAACTTTATTAACCGTAACAGCAGGTCTTTGATCATACCCACCTGATTCAAAACGAGCGAGTACGTCGGCATCAACTGCATGAATACGCTCACAATAATCCGTCACTTTATAGGTTTGGCTATTGTTTTTGAGAACAATATCATGATTCGGGTATAGACTATCAATCTCCTCAGCCCACACTCCTAATAGATTCTTTAGCGGACCTGGAAACCCTCCTAAAAAGCATAAATCATTTTCATCAACAATACCACTCCAATATGTTGCGATGAATGTTCCGCCTGCCCTCACAAAGGCTTCAATTCGCTCTGCAACACCTGGCCTAATCATATAAAGCATTGGACCGACAAGCACCTTATACGTTGAAAAGTCTTTATCCATCGTAATAATATCCGTCGGAATGCCCTGCTTCCAAAAGCTATGGTAATGAGCCTGACACTGTTCCGAATACTTTTTGTTTACATTATTCAACGCCTGAGCGTCGTCAATCGCCCAGTGGTTCTCCCAGTCAAAAATCACAGCTACTTCGGGCTTAATGCTTGTTCCTGCAATTGGTTTAATTTGATCGAGTTCTGCTCCAAGCTTAGAAACCTCTTGGAAAACCCGTGTATGCTCATGTCCTGAATGGTCAACAACCGCACCGTGGAATTTCTCAGATGCCCCGCGTCCCTGTCTCCACTGGAAGTAAAGAATCGAATCCGCACCGTGTGCGACAGACTGGATCGCAGATAAGGCATGTACACCATCTTCTTTTCGTTTATTAATATCGTGCCAGTTTACAAGACTCGGTGTATTTTCCATAATCAAAAATGGCTGCCCGTCTTTTAATGAACGGTAAAGGTCATGAACAAACCCCACGTCCGAAGCTAGTTTTGTTGTTGTTTGCCCTTCAATATGCCAAGGTGGATACGCATCCCATGTGACCACATCCATCTCACTCGCAAACTTGTTATAGTCAATTCCAAGAAACGGTCTCATATGTGGGTAATTCCCCATAAAGTTTGTGGTAACAGGAATACTTGCGTCCACTGCTCGCAATGGTACGATCTCTTGTTTAAAGAAATCAATCGTTTGATCGCTAACAAATCGGCGCCAATCCAAATTCATGCCGTGGACCATACTCTCGCCATGTGGAGCTGGAGATTCAACCTGTGACCAGTCATTAAACCGATGACTCCAAAACCCAGTCCACCAAGCCTGATTCAATTGTTCCAGATCATTATTATATTTCTTTTTCAACCATGTACGAAAGGCATCCTGACATAAATCACAATGACACTCGCCCCCGTATTCATTAGAAATATGCCACATGATAAGCGCCGGGTGACTCGCATAGCGTTCAGCCAGTTTTTCATTCATAATCCGGACTTTTTCCCGGTAAACAGGAGACGTAAAGCAATGATTATGACGCAAACCGTGCAAGTTACGAACGCGGTTTTTCTCAACACGAAGAACCTCCGGATATGTCTGTGACATCCAAGCTGGACGTGCGCCACTTGGTGTCGCTAGAATGACATGGCTTCCTTCCTCCCCTAATCGGTCCATAATGTCATCTAACCAACCAAAATCAAATTCTCCCTCTGAACGCTCTATGGCACTCCAACCGAAAATGTTTAATGAAAATGTATTTGTATTCGCAAGCTTCATCAGGCGATAATCTTCCTCGATGATCTCCGGCATATGCAGCCATTGATCCGGATTATAATCTCCACCATGCATAAAGCCTTTTACGTTCTTGTGTATAAGTGGATAACGCATCGTATCACTTCCCTTTTTTATATTCTCTTTTAACCCTTTGTTCCACCTTGAGTTAAACCTGAGACAAACTGCTTTTGAACAACTAAGAATAAGATCGTAACAGGAACCGCGATCAGTAACGCACCCGCTGCAAACGTAGTGTAGCTTGCACCCATTGGATCAGATACTAAGTTATATAATCCGATTGGCAAGGTGTACATTTCAGGCGTCCGAACAATCACGCTCGCTAATATAAAATCACCTAACGGACCTGTAAACGAGTTAATCGCTACAACCGCAAGTATTGGTTTTGCAAGCGGCATAATAATTTGAAGGAAAATTCTGAAGTGACCCGCTCCGTCTATACGAGCCGACTCATCAAGATCCTTTGGAATCGAATCCAAATATCCCTTCATTAGATAAGTGTTCATCGGAATCTGTCCGCCTGCATAGATCAGGATCAACAAAAAGTGACTGTTGATTAAACCAAGCATTTGAGCAAGAACAAAGATTGCGATGAGTGCTGAGAACTGCGGGATCATTTGCAAAAGCAAGAACAGTATCAAGCCATTTTTTCTTCCTTTAAAACGAAAGCGAGAAAACGCATAGCCTGTAAAGCTAACGAGGACTAACGTCAACGCCATCGTAGCAAGCCCAATTTTCATTGAGTTAAGATACCACTGTAGATAGAGAATTCGATTAGAGGTAAACAGCTCCACATAGTGTGCAAGCGTTGGATTTTTTGGAATCATGGACGTACTAATTAAGCTGTTCCCTGGATTAAAGGATGCACCAATTGCCCAAAGAAGAGGATACAAAATCGCTATGACAACGACGACAAGTACTGCGTACGTCGCACTCACACGAAGCCTAGTTGATTGTTTAGTATTCATGCTACATCATATCCTCCTCTTTAAATGAATTCGTGCGCTTAAACTGCCACAGAGCAATCGCAATGACAAAGATTGATAGCAGGATCGTAATCGCTGCAGCCAGTGCATATTGAGAAGATTGCATGGTCAGTTTGTAGATCCACGAAACAAGAATATCGGTACCACCTGCAGTTGATCCGGAAACTGGTGGACCCCCACCATTAAAGAGATAGATAATATTAAAATTGTTGAAGTTAAACGTATACTGCGTAATTAAAATCGGTGCAATGGAATACAACACAAGTGGCAACGTAATCAAACGAAACTTACTCATCACACCTGCTCCATCAATCGTTGCCGCTTCATATAAGTCCTGCGGGATCGATTGAAGCACACCCGTGGTCATAATGAAGACAAAAGGAAACCCGAGCCAGGTTTGCATAAAGATCAGCGCTACCTTACTCCAAAATGGATCAGTCAGCCACGGCTTAGGATCGATTCCAATGAACGCAAAAATATCATTATTAATGGCTCCAAACGTATCATTAAATAGTCCTGCAAAGATTAAAATGGTCACAAATCCCGGAACAGCCCATGGGAGGATTAAGATCGTACGGAAAAAGCTTTTAAGCTTGATTTCCTTCTGATTGACTAGAACGGCAAGCCAAATCCCAACTGCACACTGCAAGGTTGTCGCAACAAGTGTCCAGATAATGGTCCAGCCGAGTACATCAAAGAATGTAGAACGCCAAATATCCACGGTAAATATGTTTGTAAAGTTTTGCAGCCCAACCCAATCAAACAGATTCGCTGGAGGCGAATGATAGAGATCATAGTTAGTAAAGGCTAATGCAAAACTAAATAAAATTGGAAACACAACAGTGAATAACAGCAGGAAAAAGCCCGGTGTACTCATTAAATAAGGGAATCCCTGATCTAAAAGCTGGTGATACTGCGCACGAACTGAGTTTAGAGGAATGCCCTTATCACGATTCCGGCCGTTCACGTACGCATCCTTCATCATAAAGTAGTAGATCGCAATACCAATTGCCGCTACAATCACAGCAATAATACCCTCTGCTAATAAGAAAACGGAATTATCTCTAGGCGTCTGAACACCCAGCGTAAATAATCCCCAAAATCCCATGTTAAACAAATCTTTAAACACAATGATAAAAGCTACACCAAGAACAAAAAATACAGATCCTTTTGCGATTTGCCGATTATAAAACTGTCCGAATCCTGGAATGACGGACAGAGCCAGCGCTCGTTTTCGATGTTTGGTTGAAACCTCGCGTTGAACCTCATATTCGATCAATTCATACACCTTCTTATATTGGTCTCATGTGAGCAAGAAGACGTAAGTGATAACACTTACGTCTTACTCCACCCCTTACATTATCTCGAATGATTCGCTTCAATTTGTGAATGAATGGTTTCAACTGCTTCATCAAATGCCTGACTGACTTCTCCTCGATCCGTCGCAATTAAACCTAGTGCATTGTCAACCGGCGTCCATACTTCTGCCATCTCCGGAATGTTAGGTGTAAGTGTTGCATACAAGCTCTGCTCAGACATCGCTGCTGCATTTTCGTTATCTGTCACAAGCGGATCCTCCATTAACTCAATGATTGGTGGAACCTCCTGTGTGATTTCAAAACGCTTTTTCGAGTTTTCGAAGTTTGTCAGGAACTCAACAAACTCCTCAGCAAGATCAGGATTTTTTGAGTAAGAAGATACATTATAGCTCTTTACTCCAAGGAACGAACTCATATTCTCCCCATTTGATAGCTTTGGAAGGGGTGCAACTCCATAATCAACCCCAGCTTCTGCATATGGACCAAACGACCAAGGGCCAGAAACGACAGCCGCTGCTTTTTGTTCAGTGAACAAAGAATCCAACACATTAATTCCCTGCTCGCCAATAATTCCTGCTGGGAAAAGCCCTTCCTCAAAGAACGTCTTAATGTATTCGCCACCTTCAACCGCGCCTTCATTATTTAAACCAATGTCCGTCACGTCATAGCTACCGTCTGATTCCTGAGGAAACACATAGCCACCATATCCCCCGATGACACTTTGCGCGTAGTAGATGCTATCCCATTTTGCAAGAAAGCCATACTGTCCATCCTTTGTGACTTCTGTAGAAAAGTCGTGCCACTCATCCAACGTTTCAGGAAGATTGCTCTCATCAACAAGCTCCTTGTTGTAGAAAAGCACGGACGTTTCAACAGCCTTAGGAAGGCCATAAACCTTTCCGTCTACCATTTGAGAAAGCATCGTTTCCTCAGTAAATGTGCTTTTGACCTCATCCGAAACCGATAACTCCTTAAGCAAGCCTTCTGTAACAGCAGTTCCAATCTGATCATGAGGTACAGTAATAACATCAGGACCACTGCCTGATGGACCATCTAATCGTAGATCCTCAATCTGACCCGCATAGCCCTTTTCAATCACTTCAATCTCCACATCATGCTCTTTCTCAAACTGTTCGACCGCGTCCGCAATTCCATCAGACTTCTGTATATCTTCCCAAACAATTAATGTATCTGTACCTGTTGATGTTGTTTCAGTAGATGTCCCATCATCCTCACCAGGACCACACGCAGTTAAAGCCACTGCTACAGCCGTTAATGCACTCACATGTAGAAATTTATTCTTCTTCATCTTGCATCCCCCTTAAGTCTCTATAAAGTAAAAAAAGAAAACGCTTACTAAATGTAGAATATCAACTTTTAATAAAATAGTAAATAGATTTTATTAAATAGTTTAAGTAAAATATTTTACTAGTTGTCTGGTTAAGAGGGAGGCGCGCACTTTCAACTCTTCTCGCGCACTCCCATCCCAGCGCACATAAAAAAAGAAGCCACCCTCAAAGGGTAGCTCCTTTCTCCAGTCGCTCCGTTCGTTCCATCGTACTTTTCCTAAAAACAGGAGTGGAAGAGATATATACCGTTTTTGCAATTGCGCGCTTATCGACTAACCGCTCCATCATTAAATCCATTGCCGTTTCACACAACACATTTGTATGAATGCGATAAGTGGTTAAGGGAGGCGATACATACTTCGACACATGACTATCGTTAATGCTAAACAGACTCACCCGGCTGGGCAGGTCGAACCCTCGCTCGTTCAGTGCTTGGAGGCAGCCCACTGCAAGAGTATCACTTGCAATACAAAAGGCGGATGGGAGATTATCCCCGAGCTTGTCGATTGCTTGCTGCATCAGCTTATAACCCTGCTCCACCGAAAACCGGTTCCCTATAAAAATGGCTGAATCCTCTAACACGTTAAACCGATCAGCATAGAGCCTAAAAGCTGTCTCACGGATGTCCGGTAGCCGCATGTTTCGGTCGATGTCATAGTCGTCCCCACCGATGAACCCAACAGAATGATGCTCATTCTCTACATAAAACTCAACCATCCGCTCAATTATGTGCGAGAGGTTTGGCTTCACCGAATCAAATCGTTCTTCATCAGGCGATGTATCAATGAATACAACATTTGGTGCAACCTTATACAAGTGATCAAGCTCAGCCTTCGTGAATCGGCCAATAGCGAGAATTCCTTCTGTTGCTGGATCAACTGCTTCAACGCCGTCTTCAATCGTATAGAGCTTTAAATTAATACTCCGTGCTTCAGCTTGCTCATGAATGCCTTCTCGTATTTCTTGAAAATAGACATCTTCTAGCTCTTCCCGAGCGGTAAACCAATACATAAAGGCGATTTTCTTTAACGAATGTTTAAAAGCCTTCTTTTTATACCCTAGCTGGTCCGCTGCTTCGTAAATCTTCTCGCGTGTTTTTTTGGTCACTGAAAGATTCGGATCTTGATTTAACACTCTGGAAACTGTAGCAATCGACATTCCTACTTTATTCGCGATATCCTGAATCGTCACTGCCATCTAAGCACCTCACTGCTTTTTTGATCTCCTCCTATTATAAACATAATACTCATTTAGTAAAATCTTTTATTCAATGAAATTCCTCTCGTTTCTCACGACTATATGCATAGTTTCCTTCATACATCGTCAAACGCCCATCCTCAAGCCAGCTTGTTTTTGGAAACAGTTTATTTAAGAAGTAGCGATCATGCGAAATACAAAGAATCGTTCCTTCAAACTCAGCTAGTGCATCTTCTAACACTTCTCTTGAATCAATGTCTAGATGATTGGTTGGCTCATCAAGTAAAAGGAGATTGTGACGGTCGTGAATAAGCTGAGCCATGCGCAACCTCATCCGCTCTCCCCCACTTAAGCTTTGCACCTTTTTAAACACATCCTGACCATAGAAGAGAAACTTGGCAAGCTCTGCTCGTGCCTCACCCTCAGTCATTACTACATAATCTCGGAAGGCATCAATGACTCGTTGATCGCCTCCACCTTCTAACCCGTGCTGAGACAGATAACCAATCGAGACATTTGCTCCAACTTTACATCTACCTACATCAGGACGATGCTCTTCTAAGATTATTTTAAAAAGTGTTGATTTACCCGCCCCATTTTCTCCGACAATCGCCAACCGATCTTGATATGTTAATGCGAGGTTTACGTCTTTTAACAATTCACGATCACCAAAGCATTTTGAAACAGATTCAAGCTGAACAACGTCTGTTCCACTCCTGCTTCCTTGCTCGAAATCAAGCTGGACTTGCTTACGATTCATTACTGGCTTTTTCACACGTTCAATCCGGTTCATCGCCTTTTCCATACTTTTTGCCTGGCGGTGCATTCCGGCATTTGGTGGGTTAGCGCGATTGGCCCACTCTTTTAAACGCTTAATCGTCTCGCGCATTTTCTTCAGCTTTTTCTGTTGATCCTGATACTGCTGGAATTCAAGGAGAAGTCGTTGCTCCCGCTCCACCACGTATCCTGAATAATTCGTCTCGTAAAAGGATAATTCCCCGCTATCCATCTCAATGATTCGCGTCACCGTCTCATCCAGAAATACTCGGTCATGCGAGATCACAACAACCGTTCCCGCATATTGATTGACCCAGTCAGTTAACCACTCTGTTGCTTTTAAATCAAGATGATTGGTCGGTTCATCAAGTAGGAGTAGATCAGGCTTCGTTAACAAAAGCCTGGCAAGACCTGCCTTCGTTTTCTCTCCACCACTTAACTCATTCCAATGATTCAAAAGCAACGACTGAATGCCCAAACCCGCACTGACTCTGCGAATATCCGCATCCATTTCATAGCCGCCTTGTTCGGCGAACTCCTCTTGGAGGGTTCCGTATTTCTCCAAACAACGCTCCAATGCTTTAGAATCGGTAAGCTCTTGCAGCTGTGCCTCCAATTGGCGCATAACCTTTTCCTTTTCAATTAAATCTGTAAATACCTGCTTCAATTGTTCCTGTAAGCTTCGATTGTTATTAACCTCGGGTTGCTGTTCGAGCGCTCCTTTGGTGGCTCCTTTTTTCCAACCAACTGATCCACTTGCTGGTTCCTTCATGCCTGCGATGATGTGAAGGAGGCTTGTTTTACCTTCTCCATTTCGCCCGACTAGACCCACTCGCTCTCCTTGCTTTATTTCAAGCGATAAACGTTCAAAAATCACGTGTACTCCGTATGTTTGTGATACATCCTTCATATAAAAAATAGTCATCTTGCTCTCTCCTTCCAGGTGAGAAAGAGACAAATGTGCATACCAAAAAAGGTGGCAGAGCGTCTCTGCCACCTTCACCGTCTGTGGGCATATGTCTCTTCCGTTGGGATTTCCTATACAGTTACCTTAGTAAATTGGACAGACTGATCCAATTTGGTAACTGCTGCGGAAAATAGAGCCCGACAAATCAACAAAAATGCCAAGAAATCAGACTCACTCCCAATCGAACGATTCATACTACCCACCTCCTATCACTTATTTCTTTTATCTTATCGAACCTTTAACCATTTGTAAACATTAACCTTTTCTTAAGAAACTATCCAGTCGATTGTTCCAATAATAAGGCCCCAAAGTGGAATGTTAATGAGAATGCCATAGAACAATCCACGGGCAAATCCTTTTTGTTGTACCATCGTGAATCCCTCCTTATTGTTGTATATCATACCCGAAGATCGAGTCGTTTGAACAAATAAAGAAGGATTTACATGATTTTTTGCGATGTATATTATTTGTTTGACTCTTGACTGACATACCAATCAATTGTTTCTTTTAACCCGTTACGAAAATCACAAACCGGCTGCCACCCCAGCTCATTTCTTATCTTCGACGCATCAATCGCATATCTCAGGTCATGCCCTAATCGGTCAGGTACCGATTCGATCTGACTTCTCGAAACCTGCATAAGAGTAAGAATTTCTTCTATAAGGTCTTTGTTGTTCCATTCGTTGTTTGCACCGATATTATACACACATCCAGGGCTACCTTTATGAAGAACACGGTCAATAGCCGTGCAATGATCATACACATGAAGCCAATCGCGAACATTCTGTCCATCACCATACAAAGGAATTTTCTCATCTTTTAATGCTTGATGAATGACGACTGGAATCAACTTTTCCGGATATTGATTCGGTCCATAATTGTTGGAACACCGCGTAATCCGCGTATCCATACCATATGTTTCATAGTAGGACCTTACGAAGAAGTCAGCACTTGCCTTGCTTGCCGCGTAGGGACTGTTTGGCGCGAGAGGTATTTCTTCTGTAAACAATCCCTCACTCCCAAGTGTTCCATATACCTCATCCGTCGAGATGTGCACAAAGGTTTTCACGTGATGCGCCCGTGCACATTCTAGCAAATTCTGTGTTCCAAGAACATTGGTCTCCACAAACGTGCTAGGTGCATGAATACTTCGATCAACATGCGTCTCAGCGGCAAAATGCACAACCGCATCAATATTGTTAGTAGAGAGAATGTGCTCCATTTTACTCAAATTGCGTATATCCACATGGATAAATTGGTATCTGTCTACATCCGCAATGGACAAAAGATTCGCTAGGTTTGCCGCATACGTTAATGCATCCACATTAATGATATGATAGTCTGGATATTCCCTCAGTATATATCGGATAAAATGACTGCCAATAAATCCGGCTCCACCAGTCACTAAAAGCCTCATACAATCCCTTCCTCCTCTAACACCTTACAAAGCGTCGGTAGCTGTTGATCCTTTTCTGAAAGAATTGGCGATGATGTGGGCCATGTTATACACAGCTCAGGGTCCGCCCAATTCACACCGCGCTCCATTTCTCGATTATACAGCTGATCCACCTTATAAAAAACCTGTGTATGTGGAGAAAGTGTGCAAAACCCATGCGCGAAACCCTTTGGCACAAGCAATTGCTGATGATTCTCTGCACGCAGTGTAACCGCAATCCATTTTTTAAAAGTAGTAGAAGAAGGCCGAAGATCCACAACTACATCATAGATCGCCCCAGTTAGAACCCGTATTAGCTTGGTTTGCGCAGCTTCACCCAATTGAAAATGAAGCCCTCTTAACACACCAGACTGAACGGAGTAAGAGTGATTATCTTGAATAAACGATGTGGAAATCCCTGCGCTGTTCCAGGCAACCTGTTGATAACTTTCTAGAAAGTAGCCACGTTCATCCAGATGAACGGTCGGCTCAATCAGTTTTACACCCTCCAGTTCAAGCTCAATCACCTTCATACTGAGACAACCTCATAGGTTCGACTTAGTATCGGGTCAAGATCAATCGTCGCAGCAAGCTGATGCCCCTTGGCCAAAGACTCATGAGTCCCTGCGTCAATCCATTCTCCCTGCACATATTGATAACCAAGTCTTTTATTTGCAAGATAAGCCACGTTCACATCTGTAATTTCTAACTCCCCTCTGGCTGACGGAAGTAATGTTTCTATGATGTCAAATACAGAAGACCGGTACAGGTAGAGCCCAGTCACCACGTCATTTGACTGAGCCAGCAAAGGCTTCTCATCAATAGAAGTAATCATGCCGTCTTCAATGGTCGCCACACCAAATCGTTCCGGATCGTCCACTTTTTTTAGCATCACCATTGCATCAATATGCTCTTCGTTCTGAAAGTGGCGTACCGCACTTAATATGGGCTCAATAAACAAGTTATCCCCAAGCAAAACAGTTACCCGGTCACGCCCGACAAATTCCCTTGCTAACCGAAGCGCATCCGCAATTCCACCAGGCGACTCCTGTACTCGGTATGTTATGTTCATCCCGTAACGTTTCCCGTTCCCAAGCAAGCCTAGGATTGGCGCTCCGTCCCGCTTTCCGACAACCACTAACACATCAAGAATCCCAGCCTCCTTTAACCGGGCCAACCCATGCATAATCATCGGGTACCGCCCAACCGGCAGCATATGCTTATTGATTGTCGCCGTCAGCGGAAGCAGCCGCGAACCCGTACCTCCCGCTAAGATCACACCTTTCATAAAAAGATCCCTCCTACATTTATCCGTTAGACGTAGTTTATGCAAGTTGGGCGGAGAGGGTACGTTAGCAAGAAGATTAGAAGCCAAAACAAGGAGAGTTGAGCGGTTAATAAGAAGATTCATACCGTATCTAAGAACGTTACCTATAATACATCCACTCAAGACACATTTACATCGCGTTATATACCGATAGCAAGAAGAATGATCTTTTTACCAAGACTCAACTTCCATTGCACAAAAAAACTCCGACCACAAAGTCGGAGTTTCTACATTATTTGTATACCGGGACATCTAGGTTCAATGTGTAAGAACCGATTCCTTGGTATAGATTGTACATGCTGTGAACCTGCTTAGAAGCCCAGCCAATATCTGTTGCATACTGGTGTGTCGCACGGCCATTTCGAACCATTGCATCCGGATTCCAACGCATTTTGTACAATGAGTTTTGACCAGATTTCACATAGCTATTGCCAATGAACGCTGCTCCACCAACGATAGATTTGTATGGTGTAGTCCAGCCTTGATCATATGCATACTTTGTACCACAATCAATTGGGCAACTATCTAGTGCACCAATTCCGTACATGTTATAAACCGTAACGCCGTTATATTTCACGCCTTTTGCAAGGGTAGACGATCCATTCCCTGTCTCAAGTAGTGCGTGAGATAATAAGTACACATCATTAATTCCATGTATACGTCCAGCATCAATAAATGCTTTACCTTGCCCAGCAAGAATTCCTTTTCCGCGTAAGTAGTTGTTAAGAGACGTTTCACTTGCTCCACTTGTTTTCGCAAGATCAAGGAATTGGAACTGCTGAATGGGATCATTAATGAAATTCTTAGGATCTAAGTAGTACACAATGTCTTTTTTCGTTGCATCTACCCAGAACAATCGATACCAGCTGCCACTTGTACTACGAATAGAAAGGCGCTGACCATTTTTTAATTGTCCAACCACTGGATAGTTTGTTCCAGGGCCACTGCGAACGTTTAGCGCAGAAGCATTAACAACATAATTGTTTCCGCTTCTTGTTACGAAGTCTTTGTGCACATACTGTGTATAACGGTCAGTCTGCGCATTTGCTCCAACTTGCATGTTAGCTGCTTGGTCTAGGGTGATGTTGTAGTTCGAATTCGTATCTAGTTTTTCTGAAAGGTCATTTGCATGAATCCAAGCAGTTTTCCCACTTAACGTACCACGATACCACGTGTCGTTACCTACTTTTTCAGTTAAGTTGGTGACGAATTCTTTATTTTTATGGCTTGATAAATTGAAAACCAGATCCTTTGATCCACCCCATGCTTTTGTATAAGACTTCCCTGTCCCATTTACATAGAATGTATGTTTCTTTTTATCAGTAGTTGTATGAGCATGAGAACGGATGTCTGAGCTTTTAACCCAACCAACAGTCCCTTTTGTGGTACTTGGATTCTTACTAATTAAGTAATACGTATTTCCATTATATTGAGCCTGTTGCTTAATATAATATACAGTATCCAACAAATTAGAAAGCTTTAATGTGCTTGAGTTTCCAAGGTCTTTATAAACAGTTGCACTGCGGTATAAATGACCTAATCTACTAGTGGATTTTTTATCTGTCACTTTATTATCGTTTAGGTCACTGCTCTTAATAAATACAGTACGATTATCTAGCTTCCCTCGATACCACGTATCATTTCCTACTTTTTCAGTTAAGTTTACTTCTAGCTTCTTACCTTTATGACTGGTAAGATCACTGTAAGCTTCATCTTTTGACCCACCCCATGCTTTTGTATAGGCTTTACCCGTACCCTTTACATATAGAGTAGTCTTATTTTTATTAGTAGTCGAATGAGCATATGAGCGAATATCAGAGCTTTTCACCCAGCCTACTGTACCTTTAGTAGCACTTGGTTGCGTGCTAATTAAGTAGTAGGTATCGCCGTTATATGTGGCTTGTTGTTTGATGTAATAAACTGTATCTAATAGATTTGAAAGGTTCAATTTACTTGAGCTTCCAAGATCTTTGTACACAGTTGCACTGCGATATAGGTGTCCTAATCTACTTGTAGATGTTTTCTTTCCAGTTACAGCTTTTTCACTTACATCTGAACTCTTAATCCAAACAGTCTTGTTATTTAGAGTCCCACGGAACCATGTATCATTTCCTGCTTTTTCAGTTAAATGAACATGAAATTCTTGGCCTTTTTGATTGGAAAGATTACTGTAAACTTCATCTTTCGAACCACCTGACGCTTTTGTATAGGCCTTACCTGAACCATTTACATAATACGTGCTTTTATTTTTATGAGTGGTCGTGTGAGTATAGGAGCGAATATCAGAGCTCTTTACCCATCCAACAGTTCCTTTTGTAGCACTTGGTTCTTTACTTATTAAATAGAAAGTCTCACCTTGATAAGTAGCTTGTTGCTTAATGTAATAGACCGTGTCAAGTAGATCAGAAAGCTTTAAAGTACTTGACTGATCTAAATCTTTGTAAACAGTCGCACTGCGGTAAAGGTGCCCCAATCGACTTGTAGACTTCTTAACAGGCTCTTCCATCACTCGCGTAGAGAACATAATCATTGGGCTCTCTTCAAGTTCTTCAAGAACAAGCTCTTCTTCCTCGGCTTCTTCTTCAGCCACAACTTCTTCTGTTGATTCCTCTTCAGTCACAGCTTCTTCTACTGTTTCTTCTTCAGTCACAACCTCTTCTGCTACTTCCTCAGTCACAGCTTCTTCCGCTGCTCCCTCTTCAGCAACAACCTCTTCCACCGCTTCCTCTTCAGGCACAGCGTCTTCTGTTGCTTCGTCTTCAGCAACAACTTCTTCTACTGCTTCTTCAGTCACAGCGTCTTCTGTTGTTTCTTCTTCAACAACAGCTTCTTCCACTGCTTCTTCTTCAGTCGCCATTTCTTCGTTTGCAGCTTCCTCTTCTTCTAATAATAGAAGAGATAAACAGTCTTTAAGAGTCAATACTTCCTCTTCTGTCAATTCAAGTTGATCTAGATGAAAGTCTGCTAGATCGTCCTTATTAATCTCGTCTCGATTAAGTAAGTCAGACAAACAAGCATTCACGTGCTCAAGCTCATATGTATCGTCTTGAATCTCAATCGGTTCCTCGATTTCTTTAGGCTCAAATGACGTGTTAGACTCTGCAAGCGCAGCATAGGGTGACAAAAGATTAAACAAAAGCAAAAAAGCAACAAACAAACTGATTAATTTTTTCATATCAAACCCCTTCCGTTTAGTAGTTATAAAGTTGCATATCTTAGAAACCAGTCCAATTATACTACAGAAATTGGCATTTGGTTAGAAAAATGTGAAAAAAGATCAAATAAAATGTTTGATTTTTTAACCATATGTAAAATATGCAGTCTTCCTTTTTATCGGTTTTTTGCTCATCCCTTTACACTTTTAGGAAAACAAACAGAAAAAAGCACAGTCCCACTCAGGAACTGCGCACCCTTTTCTTTCTCGATAACCACCATACCATCAATAGAATTCCTATCAAACCACCGATCGTATCAATCACTACGTCTCCAATTAACCCCTGACGCTCCGCGCTAAAATATTGCCTAGTTTCATCAATACTAGCATAAATCAGTACCGTAAAGAATGTAATCTGCGCGGCCACTCTTACGCGAACAAAAAAAGCGAGTAGCCTTGTGGCTAGAAATCCAACCAGTGCAAACACGGTTAGATGAGAGCCTTTACGTATAAAAAACTCAAGAAATCCCGCAACACCATTCGCTTCAATACTTCTCTCTTGATACCCGTATGTAAATGAAATCTTGTTTAAAAATGTATCCTCTAACCAATGAATAGGCAGCTTATTTAAAGTAGGTCTAATATCCTGGTTCGAATATGGCTGAGATGTTGAATAGAAAATTAGCCCTATAACACCAAATAGAAGCGCTACTGTTAAAAGCAACTTTATACGTTCGTTCAATCGATCACCGTTCTTTCTATATCTAAGTCTTACTTATTGTACCAGTAATCATAAAAGGATGGGGGAGTATGACAGAAAACTTCTTAGACATCAAAAAAACCTCGGTCCTGTAGACGAGGTCTGATGCATTCTATTTACCTTGCAATGAGCACAGGGATTTTTGCATGCTTCGCTAATTTGTGACTAACACTACCGAGTACAAGGGTCTGTAGATCGTTTCTTCCACGACTTCCAACAACCAAGCAGTCATAATCATGTTCCTTTAAATAAAGTAGAACCATTCGAGCCGGCTCTCCACGTAAATAAAAGCTAGATGAAGAAATACCCTCATGATGCAGATAATCCATGCTCTCTGCTACCATTCGTTTGGAGAGCGCGTCTGCTTCCCGATTATCACTATAACGGAGGATTTGAGAATTATCTTTTACATCGACACAATACACAAGATCAATATGAACCTCAGACTTGTATGGTTCAACCATTTTTACTGCTTTTTCCAACCCTTTTCTAGCATGCAGTGATCCGTCCGTCGCTACCAGTATTCTCTTAAACATTTTACACGCCCCAATCACTTTCATTTTGAAGTTGAATAACTGGTCATACACTTTATGTATACCCGATTTCTCGTTTTTTACACACAAGACTTGCGAGGAGAGTTAGCAAGAAGTTCACATGATTTATTAAGGAAAATTAAATTTTAACTAAGAACAAAAGACATTTAGCAAGGAGAATAAGCATTTAAGCAAGCACCCAGACATCTCCACTAAGAAACAAGGTCCATTAACAAGAAATAAAGTCCCTTTAATAAGAATCAACCCCTATTAGCAAGAGAATCCGTAACGATCTTAAGAACTTCTATACCTTCATTAAGATCAAATCATCCTTTACCAAGAAATAAGCCAAAATGACATAAAAAAGCACACCAACATAATGTTGATGTGCCTCAAACAAATGATTAACCTGTAATAATTGGACCCACTGGACCATCAGCAAAGCGATGGATCGTTACGTGTCCAGCACTGTTTATTTCGTTTGGTGCGTTAACAATGGTTACTGGGAATGTCGATAAGTTATTAATTGTGAAAGAATCACCCGCAGCGTAACTTTGTACACGGACAATCGTTAACTGACCACCACCAGCATCTGAGTTCGTACCAGGTGCTACTGGAACTGCTCCACCGTTAACTATTAACGCGAATACCGGGTTAGCCGGTGTCGTTGCCGCAGTGTTAATCGTTACACTAATATAGTAAAGACCAGCTGTGACGAACGTGAACGTACCCGTTGCAGCAGTATACGTGACACCCGATAATGCAAATGGGTTCAGACCTGTTACTACTCCACCAACTGCAACCGTTTGCGGCTGCATATTACTATTAAAGAATGGCTGTAACGTAGAGCCTGTCGGACCGGTTGCTCCAGTTACCCCAGTCGCTCCTGTTGCTCCAGTAAGACCAGTCGCTCCCGTTACTCCTGTTGCTCCGGTCGGGCCAGTTACTCCCGTTACTCCTGTTACTCCTGTTGCTCCAGTAGGTCCGGTTGCTCCCGTTACTCCTGTCAATCCAGTTGGACCTGTTGACCCAGTAGGTCCAGTTTCACCTGTCGGGCCTGTTGGACCTGTTGGACCGGTTGCTCCCGTTACTCCTGCTCCAGTTCCTGCTGGGCCTGTTGCTCCCGTTGCCCCGGTAGGTCCCGTTGCTCCCGTTGCTCCCGTTGCTCCTACACCTGTTGCTCCCGTAGGTCCTGTTAATCCTGTTGCTCCCGTAGGTCCTGTTAATCCGGTTGCTCCCGTCGGGCCGGTTACTCCCGTTGCTCCGGTCGGGCCTGGGTCTCCTGTTGCTCCGGTTGGACCAGTCGGGCCTGTTGCCCCCGTTACTCCTGCCCCAGTTCCTGCTGGGCCAGTCGCTCCAGTCGCCCCGGTAGGTCCCGTTGCTCCGGTTGGGCCGGTTACTCCCTCACCTGTTGCTCCCGTTGCTCCTGTTGCTCCAGTCGGACCGGTTGGACCAGTCGCTCCCGTTACTCCTGCCCCAGTTCCTGCTGGACCGGTTGCTCCCGTTGCTCCTGTTGGCCCCGTAGGTCCTGTTGCTCCTGTTGCTCCCGTTGGACCGGTTACTCCTGTTCCTGCAGGTCCCGTCGCTCCCGTTGCTCCTGTTGGGCCGGTTACTCCCGTTGGACCTGTTGGACCTGTTGGACCAGTCGGGCCTGTAGCTCCTGTTCCTGGAGGGCCACTTGGAATAAATCCAGAAGATGATGAAATCATGGCAACATCGTCAATCACGATGTCTGAACCAACTACGGTTGCAGCAATACTGAAAATAATAGTTGCTGAGACTGCTCCCACTGGTGCGATTGGTGTTGTTTCATACACGGTTAACCATGTTTCATTTTCAACAACCGGCAGACCAGAAGTCTCAATGACTACCGAAGTAGCTGCCCCTACAGCATTAAACGCTGCATCAAAGAATTGTACAGTTAATACAACCTGTGGAGATGGTAATCCAGTTGTTCTTGCTAGTGAAGCCAATACCTCGAAACTGTCTCCAGCTTCAATTGGTACATTTTGAGAAAGACTACTTCCCACAATTGGTGGTAATTGAACGGCATAGAAGCCAGTGTGACTAAAAGCAGACGTGACGAATCCGTTAACGGATACCCATGGGGTAAGAACACCCGTTTCGAATCCACCATTAACAATTTTGTTAATGATCATTGCTTCCCCTCCTACTTCAAACTAAAAAATGTGGAGCTTATGTATAGTATTGGAGAGTAGGAAAAGAGGGATAGATTACGCCCAATCCGAGTGGAAATTAAGGATATTGTCTACTTTTACAATCGAATTTCTGCACCAGGACCGACCGGAATGCCAAATAGATAAAACATAACAAGCAATAATGTCGTTCCAATTAAGATACATATAGAGTAAGGCAACGTTAATGAAATCAGTGACCCAAGCCCTGCATCCTTCTGATATTTCCTCATAAACTCTAAAACAATCATCGTATATGCGGACAATGGTGTAATCATATTTGTAGAAGAATCACCAATTCGATACGCCATTTGCGTGAACGCTGGATCATACCCAAGCTGAATAAACATTGGAATAAAAATCGGCGCAAAGATTGCCCACTGACCCGAACCACTCGTAATCACTAAATTTAAAACGGCAGTCATTAAAATAAAACTAATAATAAGTCCAATTCCTGTGAAATTCATTGCCTCTAACAAATTCGTTCCATTAACAGAAACCCAGAGACCAATTCCTGACCAAGAGAAAAACGCCGTGAACTGTCCAATAAAAAAGACCAGCACGATAAAATTCTTCATACTACCGACAGCTTCACCCATATAGTGCGCAACATCTTTCATTCCAGTAATCCTCTTCATCTTTATTCCATAAGTCAAACCTATTAATGCAAACAAGATTAAGAGATAGACGACAATTCCATTTAAAAATGGAGACGGAGTTAATCCTCCTTCTTCATTTAAAAGAATACTGTTCGGAACGAGCATACCAATAACAAGGATGGCAATGTACGCGAGCCCAACCAGTCCAGTTAGCTTCAGAGCAGATGTTTCCTCCTTAGAAACAGGCTCCGTCGAATCCACCTCATCACCAGTATAGGCACCTAAGCGCGGTTCCGTAATCTTTCGCGTAATCGTTCCACCAATGATTGTACAAATCACAGCTCCAGCAATCATAAAAAAGTAGTTACTAATCGGCGTCACCGTACCCTCAAGACTCAGCACCGCCATCGCTTCATTTGTAATTCCCGCAAGTAGCGGCTCATTCGACGTGATGATGACCCCCGTCGCATAGCCAGATGAAACACCAACAAATCCTGTAACGATTCCTGCAATCGGATGCCTACCAAGCGAATAATAAATCACTCCAGCAAGCGGCGGGACAATCAAAAACGCCGAATCCGCAGCAATTGTTGCAAAATTCCCCATAAAAAAGATCGCATACGGCACAAGCCAAACGGGTGCTGCAAGCATGACTTTCTTAATAAACGCAGACAAAAGCCCCACGCGCTCTGCAAGCCCAATTCCAAGCATGATTGTCAGCACGACCCCAAGAGGTGCAAACCCCGTAAAGTTCTGAACCATCGTACTCGTTATAAATGTAATCCCTTCACCGCTTAACAAGCTGCGGATTTCGGTAACCTCTTCCGTTGCCGGGTTCGTTACTGACAACCCCGCTAGCGAAAAAGCAGTCGACATCGCAAGCAGCAACCCAATCAAAATTAGAAAAATTGTAATCGGCTGTGGCAAGAGATTTCCTACCTTCTCCACTCCAACAAGCGCTCGATCAAACCCTCTCTTAAACATCCATCCACTCCCTCTCAGCAACACAATGATTGCATGTCAGATAACCTAACATTCAGATAATTCAATGAATAAGAGTTAAGTTTAATGGGATGAAGCAGAGATTGCAACAGATAATTCGACAGGAATCTGGGCAGTTCAACACACAAGGTGTACGAATATCAAGCGGGGTCTGGATGAAAGCGTTAGCGCGGTGAAGTAAGAAAATTTCATAAACTCAATGACCAAGACCTTTACACCTCTTATTAAGGAAAAGCGCATTTTAATCAAGATCCAAGAGCCTTTACCAAGATGTATGCTCTTTTTAGCAAGAAAACTGAGGGGGTCCACCAAGAAGTGAGGTCCGATACCAAGATCGCGCGCACACTTATCAAGATCCGACCCCTGTTAGCAAGGAGCTCGAGCTCCATACCAAGAGGAATGGAGAAATCACCAAGATACATCTGAGCATTAGTAAGAACGACCCCGATATCTAAAAAACAAGAGCCTTTTCAAGATCTTTAAACCTCTTATTAAGGAAAAGGGCATGTTAATTAAGATCCAAGAGCCTTTACTAAGATATATGCTCTTTTTAGCAAGAAAACTAAGGGGGTCCACCAAGAAGTGAGGTCCGATACCAAGGTCACACGCACACTTATCAAGATCCGCCCCCTGTTAGCAAGGCGCTAGAGCTCCTTACCAAGAAAACTGGAGAAAACACCAAGATACCTCTGAGCATTAGCAAGAACAATCCTCTCATCTAGTAAGATAAGAGCTCTGCTACAATCATTACCACATTTCCTCCCCCTCCGGTTTTCCCCAATCCCGTTCCTTATGCTCTTTTTTACAGTCGTATGTTTGTAAGCGTTCGTCTAAAGTCTCTTTTTCCTTAGCTTTTTTAATGACGATCGTCTGATTAACAAGCTCAAGATCAAGTTTTGTCCCGTTCTAAATGTCCTTCGCTATGCGCTTTTTCAAATTATGTTCCCCCACTAAATCCTCGGATTAATCGTCCAAGATAACCCAAACATCAGAAAGGTAAACACAATCAAAAACAAACACAAAAACATTCCCCACATCGCAAACACATTCCTTCTCCTCTTAAACAGCAGTGATACCATCCCAAGAACCAACCCATAAACCGGTGAATAGAACATAAAAGTCGAGCCCCCAGATGTACTCGTAAGAACAACAAAGTTTATTAATATCAGATTGACGATGGCAACTAAGAACGCGCCAAATCCTAAAACGTCTGCAACACGATGTCTCTTACTGGTCACCATAATGAGTCTCCCCCACTTCAATATTCCGCACCTGTTCAACATCGGTTAATTCCCTTAGATCTTCTACAGAACCTGTAACCGTCGCTCCATAAACGAAAACACCCTTTTCTTCAACATACTCAATTCGTTCATCAATCAATAACTTGTTAGAGCTAAATAACGACTCTGTAAAGTCTTGATGTTCCGATAACGACTTCAACGCTTGAAGAAATGCCTCGGAACGATCGTTTTCCTGTGAAAATACAGTTGACCAATAATCCATCGTGTAAACTGGGAAACCAAAAGGCACCTTCACAACATTACTTCCTTCAATCGAATCATCTCTCCCTGTATCCACCGCAAACCAAACAGGCTCAGCTCCATCTGGTAGAAAGCTTCCCGCGTCCTC
This sequence comes from Alkalihalobacillus sp. NPDC127517, assembly GCF_050276055.1. Taxonomy (NCBI): domain Bacteria; kingdom Bacillati; phylum Bacillota; class Bacilli; order Caryophanales; family Bacillaceae; genus Alkalihalobacillus; species Alkalihalobacillus sp. NPDC127517. Next base: position 317,431 of record NZ_JBNNQX010000001.1, read on the forward strand.
AATTAAGTACACGTCCTCAAAGGAAATATGCACTTCAGCCACATAGCTGTCTGGCAAACTCAAAAGGATCTCTGCTCCAGGTGAATCAATCATCCCGCCTTTATACGAATGAATAAATGTAGGTCCGCTTTTTTGCATATCCTCTATTGGCTGCCTATCATAGCTTCGTTCCTTCACATCAATCAGTTCATTAAAAGACATGGCATATGAATAGTCTCCAGTGTGATAATCTGATTGACCAATTCGTTTGCTCATCTCTAGGTCTAGGTCGATGGTGAATATCCCGATTTGACTTTCAATGTTAAAGACATCCGTATTTGGTTTTGTTAAATACATTGCGTTCAACGCAACTTCAATATAATTGTTAGCCCGATCAGTGATCCCGTAATAGATATAAGAACCTAGCGTCATAAGCGGAAGAATTAATAAAAGGACACTGATACTTCTGACTACATTTGTTACGTTGGCACGAAGCCGCTCTTTCTTAATCAGTCTCTTTTGTTTGTTTACAGGCATCCCTTCAAACTGTGCAGTAGCCTCATGTATTTTCTTTTCATACATTGATTTCTGATCATCTTCCTTCACACCGCTCGCTCCCTTCAATCATCTCAATCATTTTTCTTCTCCCACGGTAAATATGACTTTTTAACGTGTTCAGTTTCAGATCTAGGATCTCTGCCGCTTCTCTCTCCTTTAATTGATGAAAGTCGCATAAGAGGATGGCATGTTTTTCATATGTGGATAGTTGTTCAAGATAGTGAAGTAATTCGTGAAGCCCTTCTTTTTGTAAAAAGGCTTGCTCAGGAGATAAACCGTTTTCAATCTTTTCGGTTATTCGCTTCGTAACATGATCACTTACAACCATTCGTTTATGACGCCTCGTGACATCAATGAAAACATGATAGCCAACCTTAAAAAGCCACGGTCTCACCTCATCTATGTCTGAACTCCTCATTTCTAAGAAAGCACGATAAAACGTCTCATGCGCCAAATCCTCAGCCTGATGATGATCATTAGATAGGAAATAAAGATAACGATAAAGATCATTAAAATAATCCAGGTAGATCTGATCCAAATCCATGCTGCTCCCCCTCTACACTGAATCCACGAATGGAGCTCAGAAATAGTTACAGGTATTCCAAGAAAATAGTTATGTATATTCCTTATTAAACCAATTGTGGTGTTGGAAACATCAGTATATTGCTAAAACAAGAGACATTATAAAGCCTGCTAGACTGTAAATAAAGTCTTTTCCTATAAGAGAAACATACATAAGACCCTCTTTAATTAATTTGACATGATCAAAATGTACCTAAGACGATCCATGAAGAAAAGTTGTTTTGGTAGAACAATAACAGTATAAGGTATGAATAAGAGGTTATATTTAATTATGCAGAGTAAGATTCGGAATCGGAGAAATAATTCTAAGACCATAAAAAATAACATCAAGAGTTCGTTTATCTACTCTTGATGTTACGTTTATTCTCATTTCAGATTAATAAGACATTTGCTGGTCCATAATTTCTTGAACAGATAACTTTGAAGACTTTATGATTTCTAAAGACTTAGTAGTCAGTTCGCCATCTTCAGATAAGATAGGTGTGTCAATAATACCTTTCACTACTTGAGCCATTAAAAATGTACGATGGATAATCGCTTTTTGTTCTGCAGTATAATCTGCCCAGTTAAGTCCATTTTGAAAGAGTATGTCTTTCATTTTTTCATTGTATTTAATAAAGTGTTTGTTCACACTTAGTAATGTATCATGAACAATTGCAACTCGATCTTGAATGTTATCTAGATTGATAATGAATAATTTAGCATCTTCTCTAAATGTCTCCGCTTTAACAAGTGATGCCTTCGCTTCATTTAGTCTTTTCTTAGCTGCAGCTGAGAGAACGGTTCCAGCGACAGCTAATGCTGGTCCGAGAACTAATCCACCCAATACTAATGTACCTCCTGCTATTCCAGCTCCACCTGTTGCTAGTGCTCCGCCTCCAAGCCAAGCTAATGTTGCGTTCGTTGCTGCCACTCCGCTTAATCCAGTTATAGCAGCTCCAGTTGATGCTGTTCCTAAAGCCATTGTTGCTGAGTAGGCTCCAAAGGCAACGGCTGCACCAGAACCAACAGAAGCAATCCCACCACCAAGTATTTTAGCAAGTTGGACTACACTAAATTCTAATTCAGTTAATAGTTCCTCTGAATCACTTTCTATATTTAGCTCATCCAGTCCTTGTGATGTATCATTTAGTTCAATATTTTTTATCCGTTTGAACACATCGACAAAGTCTCGAATAGAAGTAGAGATGACTTCCATTTTATAGCGCCCATATTCATCAAGTTCATTATTGGCCCTTTCTCTGGAAGCATGAACATTAGTGTTCCATTCTTCAATTAGGTCGTTTGCACTACCAAATACTTCTTTACTTTCTTTAGTCCTGTCTATTGCTTGTTTACCTTTTACAATTCCAACTGCCGCTGTAATTGCTGCTGGCACTAATAATAATGGTAATGGCATGCTTTCCCCTCCAATTTATAAGACAAATGATTGTGTAGAATCATTCATAAATTCATCAAATTCTTTCGGTTTCACGTATTGAAGCTCAATCTGAAATTGGGCCGCAAGATTCTCCCAACCTTTTATAAAACGATCATGGTCAGGACTTTCCATTGACTCAGATATTGTATCAATACATTCCATTAATCGATTTGTTTTATCCGCTAAATACTTGTCACACATCTCTTTTAATGCTTTCTGCCTTTTAATTAGTTCTGTTTTCACTTGGTAAGCACGAATCTCTAACTCTTTTAATTGTAGCGTCGAGTCGGATGCTTCTTTCATGATTTGTTTTACACAAGAGTAAACAGTCGTTCCCACAAAGAATCCCACAGCCCCTGCAACCATTGGCCCTAAGACTGCTGATAACACAAGAGATGCTGCACCACTAGCAAAGGAACCTATGAATCCTGCAATGGTCTTGTCGCTTAAATCAAGAAATAAGTCTCTCAACGTATATTCAGGAGTTCGAATATATTTAATGATCAAGTTAGAAAGTTCGAATAAGGAGGATGTAACTACATTTGATTTTGAAACAGACTTAACTAATTGATGTTGTGAAGCCGTCAACCAACCTTTTAATAGAGAACTTACATATGTAACGGAGTAGGCTGTACCAAATGCATAACTAGCTTCCTTCAGTACAGCTTTTGCAGCCGTAATATAATCCGGTTTCTCTTGTTTTGATAGCAGGATAGTTTGATGAACTAAAGACGTTAGTGCGGCAATAATGGCAGAATCTCTTCCTTGTTTGAAAGCGGCCTGATGCGAAACTTGACTTACTTGTTTTATCGTCTCTTTTAAAGGCTGTTTCCTAAGTTTTTCGGCTTGATCTCTGGTTACTTTACTGTCTCTAAGACGACTTTCAACTGACTTATATCTACCAAGTTGTTCTCTTTTACTAGCAAGATCTTCTGGCTTATCGAGTTTCTCTAGAACCGAGATCTGATTTTCCAAGTCCTGTCTACGTTGTTTAAGTAAATCCAGGCTCTCTACAAACTGGTCTGATGGGATATCCAAGAATTCCGCTTTTTTATATTTATCAAACTCTTTTTTACTTATTAATTTTTGAACGTTTGTTTTCACACTCGCTCTAAATTTCATTTGTGAAGTATTGAGCCATTGGCCATTAGAATCTAGTAGAGGTTGGCCATTTAAATCCACAGCTAATTGATCAAAGGAGGTATGATTAACGGAACCTATACCATCCGTTCTTCTTACACGATTAGAATTCTTATTTAGAATGTTATCTGCATTTGTTTTAGCCTCACTAAAGATTTCAGCCGAAAAACCAGCTTGTTGAAGGATATTTTGATGACTACTGCTTTTCATCTGTGAAACATCCTTTAATCCTTTCACATGCTTTCCATTTAAACCTGTGTATCCTCTGTATCCCTTGATATACTCCGCAATAGCCTCACCATGTCGAGAGGTTCGTTCCTCTGCTAACAACATAAAAGAAACAGACAATGCCAAATTCATCACACTTGTTCGTTTCAATGAACACACTCCTTTAAGAAGTAGTATCTCCATAAAATGCAAAAATAAGGATATACAAGATAAAGAAATAAGACTCCGGAAGAACCGAAGTCTTATAAGTAGGATAAATTATCCAAGAAGTTGAAGAACTTGTTGTGGAGCTTGGTTTGCTTGAGCAAGCATAGACTGAGAAGCTTGAGAAAGAATGTTGTTCTTAGTGAACTCCATGATTTCTTTCGCCATGTCAACGTCACGTACACGAGACTCAGCAGCTTGTAAGTTTTCAGAAGTGTTGTTTAGGTTAGAAATTGTATGCTCAAGACGATTTTGTACAGCACCTAATTTAGAACGCTCAGATGAAACTGTTTCGATAGCATTATTAATTGTAGTGATGGCTGCAGTAGCTTTGTCACCATCAGTAACATCTAATGCTTCTCCATCAGTACTTCTTAGCGAAAGAGATTCTGCACGCATGTCATTGATACCAACCTTAATGTTCTGACCGCTATTAGCTCCGATTTGGAAAGAAAGAGAATCCCCAAGATCAGTTTTAGCATCCTCAGCTTTCTTAAAGCTGATTGTTACGCTTTCTCCAACTGCCATGTTAGCAAGACCTGAGATAGCAACGTTATCTCCAGCATTAACACCTACAATTTCAGTTGCATCTGCATTTAAAGTAATAGTAGAACCATCTGGAACAGTAACTGTAAACTCATCTGCAGCATCATCTGGTGCATCTGCAGCTTTGTCATTACGAGTGATAATTATCGTTCCAGTGTAATCTAAATCATCATCTGCATCTACAGTTAATTTAACATCAGCCTGACTGTTATTCTGAATTGAGTGAGTACCAGCAGAAGCAGGTTTTAGTCCTTCTTTTTCACCATTTAGAAGTTTTTGATTGTTGAACTCAGTAGAGTTTGCAATACGATCAATTTCATCTGTTAATTGACTTAACTCTTTTTGGATTTCATTACGATCTACTTCAGTGTTTGTATCATTTGAAGATTGAGTTGCTAGTTCACGCATACGTTGAAGGATGTTGTGAGTTTCAGTAAGGGCTCCCTCAGCTGTTTGAATTAGAGAGATACCATCTTGTGCGTTACGAGAAGCTTGATCCAAGCCACGTACTTGAGCGCGCATTTTTTCAGAGATTGCAAGACCTGCAGCGTCATCCCCTGCACGGTTGATGCGAAGACCTGAAGATAGTTTTTCTTGAGCTTTTGCTCCGTTTGCTTGGTTTGCGCCCATTTGACGGTGCGCGTTCATTGCGGATAGATTGTGGTTAATAATCATGTGATAGTTCCTCCTTGAGTTTTGACCCGTGACACATCCTTGTGTTGGGTTTGTTGTTTGATTGTAACAGCCTGTTATGGCGTGTTCTTTGTTTATATCGGACTTGGCGTGAGGATGTTTAAGGGTTTTTTAATCTTTTTATTGAAAAAAAGCACATGGATTGAGTGACCCCAACCATGCGCTCTTCTATATTACAAATCCACACTACTAACTGTATCGATTTTAACTAGCTCATTCAACAGCCAAGTCTCGTTCTTTTCGTCATATATTGCTTTGTATGTTCCAGTAAATGTTTTCTCACTGTTACCATTTTCTGGATGGTAGATCTCATAGACTTCTATTGTTTGAATGGTATAGCTTCCATCTTCGTTTTCAGACCTGCTTGTTACTTCTGCTTCTACAAAGCTTTCAGAGATGTCTTTTTTATAAAAATCAAGAATATCTTTTTCCATATATTTTTTGAATTCAGTTGTCCCAACATCATCAAGATAATCTGCGTCACCCCAATTTACAGCGTTCGCATAGTAAAAACCAAAATTCTCAATTAAAGCACTTGCCGCGTTCTCTGACAGTTTGTTCTTTTGTCCTTCTGTAATCGAGGCCTCTGTTGATGAACTCTCGTTTTGCTCGTCACGAGTAAAATTATAGGTCTCTGTTGACTCAACATAACTTGCATCAGTCTTTGATGTTACTTTCCAGCCTTCTTCACTATAGATGAGTTCAAATTCCACTTCTTCTTCTAATGGTTCAATATTCGGTGTGTCTCCCTTATAATACCAAGACTGTTCCCAGACGATCTTGGTTGGAAGAATTGCTTTCCAAATGGTACCCACTGGAGATAGCCTTGTATTATTCCAATCAATTCCGATTTGATTTAAATATCCCGCGTAGTAATGCTCGTAATCAATGGAATATTCAATTTGATCCTTGGCTTCCTCTAAAGACTCTCCACTTAGAAAATCTAATTTATTTGTATCTTGTTCTTGGTAAGCAGTTCGCTTTGACAATAGAGCGCCACTGATAGCACTCGTCAATTCTTGTTTTAATTCATCATCCGGTGCCAAAGCTGCGCTAAATGTTGATTCATCGATGGTGAGAGCTGGACTGGACAACTTCCCAAACGGTGTCTCAGATTCAATGTGATAGGATATGGTTCCATCAGTTAGTAATGGACCAAACTCAAAGTATCCAGATGTCACGTCTAGTTCTTTGTCAATATCTTCAAAAATAAGTTTCGTCCCAGCGATATAGTTGTCTGTGATAAATGTGGCTGTATTTAAATCAAAGTCCATATAATGGGTAGTAGAGTCATATACATTAAGCTCTACTTCTTTTTCATTTGTTCCAAAATCATTCTCTACTTTACCTACAAGCTTATAGAGTCCAGGCAAGTATTCGCCAAGATTGTATTCACTATCTTTATACGTTGAATCAACTGCTTCACCGTCAACCGTGAGAGTCAGATCAGGCGATTCGCTTCGCACAATTACCGGAGATGCTTCTAAAACAAACGCGTAGTTATCAAAGAATAACCACGTTTTCCCTACTTTTTCATAGGTTACTGGGAAGTCCTCATAGTAACTGTAATAATAGTACTCATTTTCTAAGTCCCATTTTGATAACATACCAGCATCCGCTTCCCATTTACCCTCTAGCCCTACAAAAGCACCCTCATCCTGCTTCATGTAAGCAATCAAAGATTCTGCATGCTGATCCGTCACTTTTAAATCTTTGTTACTTGAAGCAAGATTCTTCTTCACTTTTGATACGTTTCCTTCGTTTAATGCCTCAACAAACGAATCTAGCACTTTCTCTTTATCTGCCATGGCTTTCCCAGTGAAAACAAAGGCCGTTGCCAAAACAACGACACCTACACCCGTTGCTGCCATGATTTTTGTTTTCTTGCTCATTGGTGTTTTGCCTTTACTTGTTGTAACGAGCTCTGGTAATTTCGTTCCGCATTTACTGCAGAATGATTGATCTTTATTAAGTTGATTACACTCAGGGCATTTTTGCATAGTGTTCACTCCTGGTTGATATTTATTTATTTTACTTTACAGAGAGGAAACCTAGGGCTGCTAGTTTCTTCATTAGCTCACTCCACTCTTATGCAAAGAATTTTTGTTTGATTTGATATCCTGCCCACGCAGCTGCTCCAGCAATAATCATAGTAAAGATGAAGCCTAATATTGAAGAAGCTCCAATTACTGCGGTGTATTCCAGGAAATAGATATTAATCGAGGACAGCCAAATGAATGCCATATGAATGAGTCCAGCCGAGATTGCATATGCACCGATTGAACGACGTAATGGGACCTGTTGCTTAGCGATCCATAAGAATCCTGCTAATCCATGTGCAATAAGAGGAATGATAAACAAGATTCTGGCCATTCCTGCTAATTCATTGATTTCTTCTTCTTCATATTCATCGCCGATTGACGACTTCGCTCCTGTTAACGCGTTATAGCTAATCGTATAGCTTTCATAATCTATATAGGCATCAGCTGAAATGGTAAGAAAGTGACTAACATGCCAGAAGTAAGCCGTTAGTTGCGTTGCTGTTACGAACGTTTCAGCCCCATCATTTGATCCGCTATCTGAAGCAGTAGTCAGTCCAGCCACTCCCAGGAGTAACGCAACACATAATGCAGAATGAATCATTGCACGTTTAAACGCTGCTAGATAACTAAATTCATAGAATTTACGGCTGATCGTTAAACCAATGAGCATAAATAACGCACTGATGACAAAGGCGTGAATGATTGCACTAAAAAATCCATAGGATGCTGTCGCGGACACGGATACAAATCCACCATCCATCACTTCAATCGACCTGGACGCAAATAAGCTAAGGACAGCTAGGAGAAGTGAATAGATTGCTGCTGGAATCACGATTGTGCGAGTTAGTTTCACAGGTAGGATTCCTCGACTCTTCTTCCCTAACAACAAGCCGATCACTGTAAATACAAGAGCTGGGACGATTAGATAAAGGATAAAACCTCCTTGCATGACGAGAGACACATCTATAAACCCACCGTCTAAACTGAACACTGTACTCACAAAATGAAGAATAAGAAGAATATCTAGAAATGAGAAAATACTTACTCCTAAGCTACCCATCCCAAACAGTTCATCAGCTAGAATTTGATTAAACAATCCTGCTACCATAGCGGAAATAATGCTTAATATAATAAGTGCAATAACTGGATAAATCGCTAATTTTACATATGAGATTGGTTCTGATGGTTGTTGTGCCGGAGCTGCATTTGGTGTATCCGCAGGCTGAGATTGTGTGTTAACTGACTCAACCGTCTCCGTCGACATCCCGCAATGTGTGCAATACAGAGCATCAGTTGGTAACGAGTGGCTGCATGTTGTACAGTGAGCCATTTTTTGCGCGCTTAATATAGGGGTTTTTGTTTCTTTCACTGAAGCCTCTAATTCGACTCCATCATGTTGGCAGTACAAGGAACCTGCCGCGTTTTTTGTTCCACATTGTTTACAGTACATAGCTTCCTCCGTCTCGTCTTAGATGGTTGTTGAATTTGTTGTTGCCGTTCCACAGCATGGGCAGAAGTTTGCCCCTTCAGGCATATCTGTTTTGCAAGTCGGACAAGGTGTAACAGTTGTTGCCTCAGGTTGATCCTGCTTTTTCATTTCTGCGCCACAGCCTCCGCAGAACGCTGCATTCGCATCATTCACTTTTTGACATGATTCACAAACCGCCCCGTCTTTTGCTTGTTCGTTCAGAAGTGAGAGTTCTTTATTTTTTTGGTAGATGAACGTGTCCTGCTCAACGATTTCAGCGCTCGCATCAAGTAATTCACGATCTTGAATAGATCCTGCGCGTAGCTTTTTGTACGTTAATTGACCTAATTTCAGTAAGGCTTCTGCCTTTAATCGAGACTGCTCTTGAATCTCACGTTTGATTTTCATCGTTTCTTGAGTGGTTTGGATTTTCTGCTTTCCTTGATCAATCCCACCTTGAACCTTGGAGAGACCTTCCTCCATCTTTTCTTTCCAGCTTGTACTCATTTCAATCCACTCCCCTTCCATTTTATAAACACATTTTTCCATTATACAAAAGAACTATGTAAAAGTAACTATTTATTTAGTACAGTTTGTAAAAGAAAGTATCAATATTACATAGTTACCAATGTGCTTATTTATTTGGAAAACCTTGATTCTATGCACACTTGTAACGTTTTCACACAGTACAGTAACACTGTACTTTTGCAACTAAAAAACCGCACGAGTGGTGTGCGGTTTGGCTAAATACTCTTTTATTATTTCCCCATCGGCGGCGTTCCAAGAACATCCTTATCAAATCGCTCCGGAATCAACACCTTGTACATCAACACACCAAGATCCCCGTTGTCATTCTCATGACTAAAGTAATCCACATACCCCTTACGCTTATACATATCTAGCAGCCACGGGTGCTTGCGGCCTGAGGTGCCGAGCACGTAGGCTGGTACCTTAAATGTATTTATAAGGAGCTCGTTCTCCACATAGTCCATCAGCTTGTTGCCAACGCCCTGACCACTTAAGTCAGGAGCTGTCGCAAACCACCAGACAAAGGGATAACCGGAAACAGGTGTGGTGCTCTCCCAAGGGAATCGGATTGTAATCGTTGATACAAGTCGACCATCGCGTTCAAGCACAACCGCTGTCGATTTCTCTATATTTTCAGTGACCATCTCAAGCGTTGCGCGAGTGGAAGGCCAGTCGATGCCCATGTCGGCGAGTGGTTTAAAGGCTGTATTCATTAATTCAAGAAAAGCAGGCGCATCCTCTTTTGTCGCGATGCGGAAAATATCGTTGCTCATGGTTGATCCTCCAATGTCAAAATACGTACTTATGTATCCTACCAAGTTAGCGTGTCCAACCACAAGAAAAAGCAACCACCCGGGTGGGTGGCAGCTAGCTTGGTTACTGGTGAGATTGGTTTTTTTCTTGTTGTTTGGCTATGAAGAGTTGGTAGATAAGCATGAGGATAACACCAGCACGAATAGAATGCTGGATGATTGGCTCACCTATAAATGAAATGACCCCGACTAATTCTAAGATGAGAATAACTAGTAAGAGACCAAGTAAAGCCTTGTGAATTGTGGAAAGCTGTCTCATCGTCTCACCTCTTTTTTAAAGATATTAATCTTTTCCCTGAGGTAGATTAGGAAAAACGTGGATTTTCTTATAAGTTAGCCTATTAAAATTTCAAAAACAGGGTATAGAGTAATAGTACATTTGACCTTGTGATGGAGAATCATAGTTAAGTGATTCGATTATATATTGAGTAGACAGTAATGCTCATTGTCAAATTTTGTGCAAAAAATGTTGTTTAGATTAAGTCGATAAGTAAAGTAGCTTGGCAATGAGAGGATGAAAGTAAGTTGAATCAATTAGAGAGTTTAGTACATGCAGCAGAGGATATTCAAACCGTGTTTGGGAAGGATATCTTAATTGTGATTACAGATCGAGAGAAGTTTCTATCGTTCCTTCCGAGTACAGAAATCGATTTAGATATACCTGTTGGAAGTCCACTAGCCAAGGATGATACCAATGCAAAGAAGGTTTTCGCTGGCGAATACACATCCGAAACCTTGCCTAAGGAAGTTTATGGTGTTCCTGTATTTGTGCGTGCATTTCCGATTAAGGATGAAACAGGTCAAGTGATTGGGCAATTCGCAGCGGTTCGTTCATTGGAATCAAAACGACAGCTTGATGAATATATGCATACAATTGGTGGGATCATTGATGGACTTCAAGAGGCTTCAAAGGTTGTCGCCGATCACTCAAAACAATTAGCCCAATCAAGTGAACAGATTTCTCACCAATCGACTCAATCCTTAACTTTGACAGATCAAACAGTAGAATCCGCAGAAGAAATCACAAACATCCAACGCCAAACCAAGGTACTCGGCTTGAATGCTTCAATTGAAGCAGCTCGAGCTGGAGAAGCCGGAGCAGGATTTGCCGTTGTCGCAGGAGAAGTTCGAAAGCTATCAGACGAAACGACAAAAACAACCGGTAAAATCAATGAATCTCTCGAAGATATCCAAAGTCACATGGAAGCTCTCGTAAAGAGTGTAAGCAAAATTAAGCAAGCCTCTGACGAACAGTCAGGTCTCGTTACTGATTTTAGTCAGCTCATTAATGAGCTTGAGCAAGTGAGTTCAGAAATGAAAACGTACTTTGAAAAAGTGACTTCGAATTAATGAGTGTTGGCCTTCTTCCTTTGTGGGGAGGAGGTTTTTTTGTTTTGGAGCGGAGGAGCTGGGGGGTGTGTATTACTTTTTTTTGAGCGGAGGGGGTCGGGTTTTGCGCATTTCAGCTTTTTTTGAGCATAGGACCCGGGATTTCGAGCATTTCAGCTTTTTTTGAGCACAGGACCTCGGGTTTTGCGCATTTCTGGCTTTTTTGAGCATAGAGACCGGATTTTTGCGCATTTCAGCTTTTTTTGAGCACAGGACCCGGAATTTTGAGCATTTCAGCTTTTTTTGAGCACAGGACCTCGGGTTTTGCGCATTTCTGGCTTTTTTGAGCATAGAGACCGGATTTTTGCGCATTTCAGCTTTT